>CAJFEV010000040.1 GCA_904374795.1 uncultured Bacilli bacterium | reverse complement strand
TTCTTCTCCATTATAAACAATACTTCCTATACTCCCAGAATTTATTCCTGTTTCATTTACATTATCATGAGTAATATTCGCTGAAAAATAAGCAAATGAGACTGTTAATCCAATGATTAAAGCACAACTTGCTATAATTCCAATGGTTAAATAATGTTTCGTATCCATACGTATTTTCCTCTCTATTATCTGATAAAATTATAATAAAAATGTTAAAAAAAAGCAAGGAAACTTTTAGAGGGCCAAATTTTAAATTTCTCAAAAAAAGAAAGTTTTGATAAACTCTCTATTTCTTTTTTAGGCTAGATTTCTAGAATCCTCCGCCACTTACGCCGCCGCCTCCACCGAAGCCGCCGCCCATTGAGCCTCCTCCTCCAAAACCAGCTCCACTACTTGATCCGCTATTTGCAATCCGTGAGTTTGTAATGGCAGTTTGATTTGAAGCAAATGAATTTGATATACTGTGACTTACCATGTGAGCAATATGGAAATCTACCCATGTCGGATAATACATTCCCATTGTTCCTGCTGGTAACTCACTAATTTTTACATTCATAGCTTTTTCTACTTGATCAGCAAGTCCAAAAACCGTGGCATAAACTAGATATTTTTCCCATAAAGCGATTTCTGGTAATTCTTTGATATCAAAACGTCCGAAATCTTCTAAGAAGTTTTTAAAGGCTTTCCATCTTACGTAATCTTCGTTTCCTTTTTTGGTTCTTTTTCTAATTAATAAAGCATATATTAGGAATACTATGCTCAATGCTATTACAATAAGCATCATAAAGCTATCTACATTTAAATAGCTTAAAAAGAACACTATAAAACAAGCAATTAATAAAAGGAAAATGCTACTTACGATTGGTAATCCATTTTTTTCAAAAAAGTTTTGTCTTTCGCCATCTTTACGAACACAGTTTTGCCAATTTGTATAAGATTTTTGAAAATTTACAAATGTCGTTGTTCCTGAAGCATATTTCTTTAATTCTTCCGTTGTAAAAGTATTTTCTTTACCAACTGTTTCAAATAAAAAATCTACTAGTACATCTTCTGTATCATTTATATTTTCTCGATTTATTAAAGTGAATCGATAATTTTTTTCTTTTTTCTTTTTTTCGTTAGGTATTTCTTCTACTTTTATATTTTTTTTGTAAATTAAATTTAAAATAGATGCAGACATTGCATTTGGAGTAATATTATGATTCATTAAATAATCAACAACTTCGACATTATATTCTTCAATGAATTCACGATTGTACTTTGATACAAAAGTACTTTTATATTCTCTATCAAATCTGAAATATACATATATCCACCAAATTATTAACACTCCAATATAAATGCCACATAGAATATTAGCTAAAAGCAAATTCTTTCTAGCTGTTTCACGTTGTTGATTTGCTGATTCTGCTCTTTCCTCTTCTACTGCTATGATTTTCTCTAGTGCAAGTTCGCTTGTTTGTTTTTTAACCTCGCCTTTATTCATTAGTGCTTTATCAAAAGTTGTTCTTATATCTATCGCGGTATTTGCATATACTTTTTTTACAGTTGTTAAAAAAGTTGATTCATCTAAAAAATTAATATTGGCCGTTAAATCGCCATGAGTCCAAATTCGAAAATTATTCGTATAATCAGCACCTGGAAGGTGAACACGAATTTGTAGATTTTCAATAGGATCTTCAAAATCCTCACTTAAAACTGCAAAATATAATTCTGCAACATCTTCATGTAACACTACCATATCTTCTAAGGTATATTCAACTAAAAATGCGATACTTTCATTTTCAGCTCGATAATACATTTTAAAAGATTTACCATTTTGAATACTTGATTCTACATAATTGCCATTTACTGCATCTTCTTCATAATACGCTTTGGTAAGGTTTGTAAATTTTTCGTTAAATGTATCAAAATTTATTTCTTCCTTATCAGTTTTTTTAGCGAAAAGTGATATATTTGTGATTCCTGAGCCATTATATATTGCATCTGCGCTAAAATCGATTGGATCATGGTATTTTAAAATTGGATTACGATAAGGAATATTTATCCAATAGCCATTAAAATTTCCATCTAAAACAATTAATTCTTTTACTTGTAAATTGCCATTATCTAATATGGTTGCATCAACAAGAAAGTCTGTGACATCATAACTTACTCTTGCTGATACAGCAATTGGAACAAGCCATAAAATTAAAAAGCAAAATATTTTTTTCATATAGACTCTCCTTTTAGAACAAATTTTTTATTAATTATATTATACTATTTTTAGTTTTCTTAATCCCTTTTGTAAATTTTTTCTACTTGCATTGTAATCTCTTTCTATATTCAGCTTACAAATTACATTTGTATTCTATTGTTTGTAAGGTTTTCTCAAAACTTACATTGCTAATACTCTTTCTTACTCTTTTGGAATTATTTTCTTTCGATAACATTTCTTTTACTCCTCTTTTTTGATAGTTTGGATATCCTCCTAAATTTTTATAATATCTATCAAATCTGTAACATTATTCCTTAAAAAACAACTATTTACTTCACTTAAAAATGAATAGTTCTTGATATATCCTGGAATTCTTTTAAACAAATCGTATTTACCAAGCGTTTTATCTTTCTTTTTCTCATCTAACATTTTATTATATAGAAATCTTATACATCCAAAGTAAACAAAAAGAAGCTTACTTAAGTAAGCTTAAAATTCCACTTTAACATTTTGTCTTGCTTCTTCTTCAGCTTTAAAGAATTCTTCTAATTTAAATTTAAAAATTGAAGCAATTACATTAGATGGAAACATTTCAATTTTATTGTTGTATGTTAATACTGTATCATTATAAAATTGACGAGCTGTGGCAATTTTATTTTCTGTATCTTGTAGTTCTTGTTGTAGCTCTAAAAAATTTGTATTGGCTTTTAAATCCGGATAACTTTCAGCTAATGCAAATAATTTATTTAACGTGTCTGTTAACATATTATTTGCTTCCATTTTATCATGAGGTGTTGTTGCAGTTGTGTAACTATTTCTAGCTGCAATTACTTTTTCTAAGGTTTCACTTTCATGTTTAGCATAGCCTTTTACCGTACTAACTAAATTAGGAATTAAGTCAAATCTTCTTTTTAATTGAACATCAATTTGACTCCACTGATCACGAACACGATTTCGTAAATCGACTAACTTGTTATATGTTGCTACTATGTAAATTACTAATAAAACAACAATAACTAAGACAACAATTAACCATATTGGCATAACCTTTCCTCCTTCATATTCTTAGTTTATCATACTTTTTTCTTTGTTGCAATCATCCTTCAATTACTTCTATGACCGGTCTTATATAGGCGGCAGTATTGGAATTTACGTTTTGCATAGCTGTATTATAAATTCTTGTCTGCGTATTGTTATTTTTTTCTAGAAGATGAAAAGGACGTATATTTGCCCATTTGTTAGCATTTGTAGTATTTGATACCTCACTTGTCATAGGGATCCGTACATAACCTTTTGTAGTTAAAGCTCCATCATTAATATTCATTTCAACCAGTTTATTATTTGCTAATACTCTTTGTAATCCCTGATGTGCATTAAACCACGAATTTACTACTGCACTTACAATAGTTTGACCATAATTTTGATTTTGAACTTGTGTATTGGTTGGTTTCCAACTCGGAATCCGATACAAATTTGCATTTCCTGAAAAAAAATAGCAATACATTTGCCCACCCATTGATGTGCTGGTAGCATTAAAACATGCTCTTACTTGACAGTCAGTATCGGTATTACATGTGCCATAAAATTGAGTATTCCCGTCTTGCCCTATTGCAGAAATAATCTCCTGCTTTGTTAGACTTCTTTGTAATACCAATACTACGGTATTTCCTTTATCTTGTATTACTTGCCAATTTTCACTTGCAAAATTTACTACTTCACCTATTTGATAGGTTTTAGATTCTAAACTTCCAATAACAAAGCTTTCTTGACCATCAATTTCACTTCGAATATCCTCTTTTATTCTTCCAACTAATATTCTATTACTTACACTTGAGGCCAAAATTGTTACCATAAGCATTAGAAATACTAAGAAAAAAGAATAAATCATTGATGTCGCGATAAAACCCTTTTTATTTTTCATTTTAATCATTCCCATCTTATTATACCAAAAAAATTATAATAATGGACCAAATAATCTTAAAACTCTTCCAATCAAAAGTTTTATTTTTGAATATTCTTTGAAATTTTCTAATGTAACTTTCTTACATTTGTGTAAAGTTAATGAAAAGTCTTGACTCATTTTTTGAATTTCGGGAACTTTATATAGATAAACGCCATCTTCGAAATGTAAAAATAGGCTTCGATAATCCAAATTAATTGTGCCAATAAGAGCTTTATCTTCATCAGCAATCATCATTTTAGCATGAGTAAATCCAGGAGTATACTCATAAATTTCCACTCCTCTTTTTAATAAATCTTCATAATAAGTTTTGGCGACATAATTTACAAATTTTTTATCTGGAATTCCTGGCAATATTAAGCGGATGTTTATCCCACGTGTTGCCGTATAAAGAATTGTTCGATAAAAATCGCCATCTACTACAAAATAAGGCATGATAATATCTACTTTTTCATGAGCATTTTCCAAAATATGTAAATAGGTTTCTTTGCCAACTGGTTCATTATCTAAAGGATCATCTCCAAAGAAAATTAGATATCCGTTTCCCTTTTTCTTGGATTTTCGTTGGTAAAATTCATAATTTTCATAATCGTTTTTTTCATCGATATTCCACATTTCTAAAAAAAGTAAAGTTAAACTGTTCACGGCATTTCCTTCAAAACAAACCATATTATCTTTCCAGTGACCAAAGCGTACTTTTTGATTGATGTATTCATCAGCGATGTTGCATCCACCTGTGTACGCAAATTTTCCATCAATAATAACAATCTTTCGATGATCGCGATTGTTATAAGAAGTTTTAATCAGAGGAACAATCGGATTAAAAACTTTACACTTAATTCCTTTTTCTTTCAACTGTTCTGGATAAGTTCGAGGTAAGAGTGTTAAAGAACAGGTTCCATCATAAATCACGCGGACTTCGACGCCTTCTTTTACTTTAGCTTCCAAAATTTCTAAAATATTTCCCCACATTTTTCCCTTTGCTAAAATAAAGATTTCAATAAATATATATTCTTTTGCTTCTTTTAATTTTAAAATTAAGTCTTCATACCACTTCTCTCCTAGTGGAAAGTAAGTAAAATTACATGCTTCATAAACTGGAGAATGGCCAATTTTATTTAAATAAATTGCATGAGCGTATTCGCAACTATTTGTCTTTTTTAACTCTTCTAAAATTTCGATATTCTGAGGCAAATATTTTCTGCTTTCTTCTTTACGTTTTTTTAGTCTATTTTTTAAAATAATGGTTCCTAAATCATTTTGACAAAACAAATAAAAAAGGGTTCCAAATGGTGGGAGTAAAAGAATTAAAATAATCCAAGAGGTTTTAAAGTCGGCATTTAAATTATTACGATTAATGATTAAAATTGTTAATAAAATATTTAAAACACCTATTCCACCAATAAAATAGATTATATATCTTTGAAATAAGAAAACAATTAAAACAATACCAGCAATTTGAATACTTAAAGCTAATAAAGCAATTGTAAACCGGCTAAATAAGATTTTAAATGGTAATGTTAGAACATCACGCAGCGACTTCTTCATGATTTTTATACTTCCTAAAACCAATTAATAATAAAATATTTTCTAAAATAAGCAATGATTCTGAAACAATTACCATAATTCCTAAATACCAATTAATCGAAATATTTGTAAAGGGATTCATTACAATTAAAAGTCCTAAAACCAAATTGATAACTGAGATGACTAAACTTGAAATCCAAATATTTTTGGCTTTATCCTGAAGATTAAAAGCCATTTCAATACGAAAAGCATTCCGAAAAATTAAATATCCGCCAAGAATAATCGTTATCATTTCTTGTAAAATCGAAGTTTCAATAAAAGCAATGATGCCAAAAAGAATTAACAAAATACTTGTTGATAAATTTTTGCTATACATTCTATTTTCTTTAGGTAAACGAAAATAAAAAACAAGATTTAAAATTCCTAAGAAAATAGCTACATAACCAAAAACGTTAATGGCTGTTGGAATAAAATTATCGGGATTAATTAATAAAACCACCGCGAAAATAATAAGCAAAATTGAAGCTACAAAAGAAGACCAAATTCTTTTTTTTATGCTTTCTAATACACTTTTATCTTCTAACAACATATGCACCACTCCTAGTAAAATTTTAGCATGTTAAAAACAAAAAAGCAATAAAGGATTATTTTAGTTTTCGCGTTAAAACAGTGTTATTTGGAAGTTTATTGTAGCGTTCTTGAGCAGTAGAAAATTCTATAGGATAAACTTTACTAAGAATGGGTACCATTGAAAGAATGTCTTCAAATTCTCTTTTAGTTACACCTTCTACATTATGGCAAAGTAAATCAAAAAACAACTGTTCAACGTCTAGTTGTAACTGTTCATCTACACTTTTTCCCGTTATTCTTTTTACGACTCTTGAAAGAATTTTTTGATAGCTGGACCAACGTTTTATCAATTTTCTAGGATCTTCCTTAGGATAACAAATCCCATGATCAACCGGAGTAAGATTTTTTCCACCAGTAGGTCTTTCTTCATATGTAAATTTGCAACCATGTTCTGTTAAAGAAGCACAAGTGGTTTTCATGGATAATAAGTCAACAATTGGTCTATTCTTGTTTCTCGCGCGCAAGTAAAGAAACGGCGTATTCACCATTTTTCCATTAGGTAACTGCCTAAAATCCATTGCAGATACAATGGATATATATCCTTCTTCTAATTTCGAAAGCAAATAATTTAAAGAAATTTCTGAAAAATCTTCAGGAACGTAATCACAGCCGCTTTTTTTACAGCAATACCCACCACATTGTTGACATATTTCTATATTTTCGTTTTTCATAATATCACCATGACGGATATTCTATGTTAAAGAAAATGAAAAGTCAAGAAAACTGCCATATTTCTATGACAGTATCTTTATTTACTTTGATTTACAAAAACAAAATATTTCTTTTTTCCTCGTCTTACAATATTGTATTTACGACTTTTATCTAATAAGAAGTTTTCATCTTCAATAAATTCTCCGTTAACACTTATGGCGTTACTATGAAAAAACTCTCTAGCTTCTCTTTTTGAAGAAACAATTTTATTGTCTACCAGTAAATCAATTAAACTTTTTTCTTCATAATCAAAGGTTGGAACTCCTTTAAATACTGTTTCTATTTCTTTATCCGTTAGTGAAGAAACTTTACCAGTAAATAAACACTCAGACACTTCTTTGGCATGCAAGTATTCTTCCTCACCATGTAAATCGGTAATGATTTGTTTAGCAAGTTCTTGTTGAGCAATTCTTTTTTCTAAATTATTCTTATGTTCTTGTTCAATTTTTTCAATTTCTTCTTTGGTTAAGAAAGTAAGTTTTTTTAAATAATCAATAACAAGTTCATCATCTGTATTAATTAAATATTGATATAATTCGTATGCACTTGTCTTGTTTTTATCAAGCCATAAGGCATTCCCTTCACTTTTTCCAAATTTTTTGCCATCTTTATCTAAAATCAATGGCATAGTAAAGCCGTATGCTTCATTCCCTGTTTTCTTTCGAATCAAATCTACTCCAGCCGTGATATTTCCCCACTGGTCAGAGCCCGCGACTTGTAAAGTACAATTTTTTGTTTCATATAAATGCAAAAAATCCATAGCTTGCATAATCATGTAAGAAAATTCAGTATAGGTAATTCCTGTATCTAATCTTCTTCTAATAATATCTTTATCTAACATATAATTGATATTAAAAAATTTTCCGTAATCTCTTAAAAAATCAATAAAGTTAATATCTTTGCTCCAATCCCAGTTATTGACTACTTCAAAGCCAAATATGCTTTCCGCTTGTCTGGTTAAACCAATTGCATTTTTTTCAATTTCTTCAATGCTTTTCATTTCTCTTTCCGTAGTAGGTTTTGGATCCCCAATTCTTCCTGTTGCTCCTCCAATTAATAAAATCGGATGATGACCATATTTAGCTAATCGCTTTGAAATTAAAAAGGATGAATAATGCCCTATATGCATTGAATCAGCGGTAGGGTCCGTTCCAATATAAAAGGTCATCCCTCCTTCATTTAATTTTTTTTCTAGTTCAGGTGAGGTTATATCTTTTATTAATCCTCGCCACTTTAAATCTTCAAATAATGTCATAAATTTTCCTCCTTAAAATTTCCATTTTCCATAATCATTTTTTTCTCGCCATTTTTTAAAACCGCTTCAACGGTTAAATCCTTTGTTCCAATAAAGAAATCCACATGATTTTTAGAAGTATTTAATCCTAACTGTTTTAATTCATCTTGATTCTTTTCTAATCCACCTTTAATACACTCTCCAAAGCTTTGGCCTAATGCTAGGTGACAACAAGAATTTTCATCTATTAACGTATTTAAAAATATTTTGTTTGTTTTAGCAATTGGTGAAGAAATATCTACTAAAGCCGCTTCTCCTAAATAAGAAGAGCCTTCATCGGTTTCTAAGATTCCTTTTAAAATATCTTTTCCTTTTTTTGCATTATAGGATACTACTTTACCATTTTTAAATTCTAAGTAAAAATCTTCAACAAGATTTCCTTGATATTCTAAAGGCTTTGATGAATAAACCACGCCATTTGTCTTAGCATAGTGAGGAGATGTGAATACTTCTTCCGTTGGCATATTCACTATATTTTTACCTTCCGCTGATTGAAAAAGATAATTTTCAGGCAAAAAAATTTCTAAATTTGTTCCTAAAAAATTTTTATAAATGAGTTTTTCGATTTTTAAAGAATTTAAATATTCTGCCCGTTTTTTTAATTTAGCTAATTTTTCTTTCCATAGCTTTACAGGATCATTTTCTTCGTCAATTAAACAAATTTCAAAAATATATTTCCATAATTCTTCTTCATTTTGTAAGTTTAAAGCTTTTGCCCAATATGGGTTTGGAACTGCACTGATATTCCATTTTAACAAATCTTTGTCTTGATACTCCCGGAATTCTTTCATACTTTCACTTATATATTTTTGAACTTTTGCTAATAAGGTTGGATCCACTTCTTTTAAGTATCCTGGTAATGGAGATGAAAGACTTAAGAATGCATAGCCTTCTTTAGCCATTTTGTTATACTTTGTTTTATCCATTTTTGGATCCTTGATAATTTCTTCATAGGATTTGGTTAAATAAAGATTTTTTTGATAAGAAGAATCTGTTATAAGTGTTTCAATGTCTGTAATTTTTAATTTGTGAGCTTCTTCAATAACGATATCAACAAATTTTTCTATTTCTTTGTTTCCTGTTATAAAAAGTTTTTCTCCTTCATTTAAAGCTAAACATCCTTCAAGCAAGAATCTTGCATACTTATGAATTTGTTTTTCAAGCATAGTATCTATCCTTTCTTTAAAATAAAAAAATTCTATGCAAAGGGACGAATTTACTCGTGGTACCACCCTTTTTCATAGAATTTTCTACCTTTCTTAAAATTAACGCTTTATAAACGATTTGACTCCGCTGGTTGTAAGGCAGCATCAACATCAACAATTTGATTCTAACAAATATTTATTCAGTTGTCAAAAAATATTACATAGATCCTGAAGCATATCCTAAAATTTCTAAAATTGCTTCTTCATTCATTAAGATATTGTAAAGATTTGTAAGAATAGCATTTGATTCTTCTTCTGTTAATGTACTTGCATCTCTGGCAGAATTTGTATCTATGTCAGCTAGTTCTTTTTCATTTACTGACATACGATTTTGCATGTTTACTGTAAGTTCGATACTTTGACCATCTGCTTCCATTATAATAGAACCTGTCATAGTAGTGTTTGCTCTAGTATCTGACTCTTTTTGAGAAGAAATATTTAATGTACCATTCATTCTTGTGCCACTTTCTCCATCTTGAATGATTAATGTAATCGTTCCTTCTGTAGCGCTTACTTTATTGTAACCGATTGCTACAGAGCTTCCATCACTTTGGATGTTGATAGCTATTTCTTCTTTCGTTTTACTAATTGTTAACGATGTGCCTTCACTTTCCATCGTAGCTTTAAAATCATCACCATTTACTGTTCCAGTGATAACTTCTACGTCATTTTCTTCTAAAGTAAATGCAACCATCGCATTTTGGAATCCTTCTGTATAAATATGGAAAGTCACTTCTCCCATATCTTCGTAATTTTCATCTTTTTGAAGTTCTTCTAAATTTGCTTTTAATTCTTCTTCACTCATTTGAAATAGCAATGCCATTTCACTTAATAAGGAAGCATCGTTCATATAACTATTTGTTACTTCCGTTACTAAACGTTTTAAAACCTCGCCATTTACTACAAATGCATGGTCTGTAACTTTTTTAGCTTGGCCATCAATAGTTCTTTCTGTATTCGATGTTGTAATAGTTGATTCACGAACAAATTTTAAAATAGCACTTTCCGTTGTATCCACAATTTTAATTAATGTATCATAAGAAATGGTTGTTGAGTGCATTTCCATTACAAAATCAACTGGTGTAGACAATAATCCTTCAAAGATTTTTCCTGATTCCATATATAAAGTATCATTCATTATATAAAAGTTTCCGTCTAAAACTGTTGTATCTGAACTATCATTTACCAATCCTAAATAAAGATTTGCACTTTCATTTTTGGCATCTAAGCCTAGTTCATAGTCAAAAGCATATTGATTTAATCCTTCTAATTCAGGCACATCTGTTCCTAATTGAAGGGTTCCTTCATTAAAAATTACATCTTCTGCAAAATTTGGTTGTATAATTTTTGGTGTGTGTAATGTGTTTACATACATCTTTTTCATTTAAAATAAAAAAAGACATATATATACACATTTTTGATACAATG
>CAJFEV010000039.1 GCA_904374795.1 uncultured Bacilli bacterium | reverse complement strand
TTCTTGAATCTTACTTTCATAAATATTTTCATTAATCCTATCTCTAACTCCATTATATACAGGCACTGCTATGATTAAAACTATGGCGAGTATCACTATGGTTGCCATCACTTCTATTAATGTAAAACCCTTTTTCATACCTTTCACCTTAGTATAAGAATATCATAAAACAATTTAAAAAACACTAGAAAATTTATCTAGTGTTATTTTTTATAACTGACTTTTTAACAATTTTGTAAGTTCTATAATAAGTTTAGAATCTAAAACTTTGGAAACATAAGTCTCATTATTTTCGATCTCTTCTTTAAATATAGCTACTTTAGAAGAAAGAATTTCATGATTATCATCAACCCCCATTACTAAAAAATAATGATTATTTTCATAAACAGTTTCATTCAAAACCATGTACTTTTCGTTATTAGAAAGTGTAATTATTGAATTAATTTGTACCTTCATTTTCATCACCTTCCAACAAGTTATTAAAACTAATATAATCATCTTCAGAATCTTGATCATCTGAATCTAATTTCTCTACATTTTGATTTTCTATAGCAAGAGGTTCTACTCGAATAACTTTAAATCGATTATCCGATTCCTTATTTTTATCACTTTCAGAAACATCTTTTTGGACATTCTCTACTGGAGCTTCTTCATTAATAGGTTCAAAAATAATTGAATCATCTTTTTCTTCTTCTATAACGGGTAAAGTATCCGGCAATTTCGGAGTTTCTTCTACCATAATAGGTTCTTCAGGATTTGCTTCTTCTACTCTATTCTTATTCTCATGATTTTCACCATTAGAATTTGTAAGATCAATTCGATAATCATTCAAATCGACAAAATCATCAGGTTTTAATGAAGAATTTTTGTCAGGCTCCAAAGAAGTCATAGATCCCAAAAGTAATTCGATTTCATCATAAATCTCATCAGGCTTTTTTTCGAATCCTTGACGATAAGTAATCATTTGAACATCATCACTTAATCGTTTTAACTTTTCTTTATCTTTTTCTGCTGCTAAAATATCTTTCGAAGAATTCATTAAAACTTGATTCTTTTGAATATCTTTTATTTCAGTTTCAGTTTTTTCTAAACATTCTATTAAATGCTGCAAAGTTTTCTCTTCCAAATCACGAGATGTAATCACTAAATTTTCCAAATCTTTTTCAAAAGCGAGAACCAACTGACTCACAAAAGAATACTCTTCTTCTTTCTTCTTTAAAGCTGCACGCAAACTTGCTTCTTTTTTTGGAGTTTTAAATTCTTGATGCGAAGAAATAACTTTTTTATATTCAACAATATCTTCCTTTAAAGAGTCTTGACATGCCTTAGAATCACGTACCAAATCCATAAGCTTTTTTACAGAAACCACGTCAATATTTTTAATTTTCTCCTGTAAAGATTGAATTTCTGAAGATAATTTTTCTTTTTCTTCTTGCAAAAATTGCAATCTTGCATCAACAACTGTCATTTCTTTATTAGTATAAATTTTATTTTCAAGCTGAGTAGCTAATCCATCTCGCTCGTTTATAGTTTTTTCAAGCAACTCTTCTAAATCGGCTTTATCATATTCCATAAATGGTCTAGTTTTAACGATTGTAACCAATTCTCGAACTTTTTCTAAAGCCTCATTTTCTTTTTCATCAACCATAAGCATGATAGCATCATGAGCAATAAAGGACGGATCCGTTAAAATTTCTAAACGACGTCGCTCCATACTTTCCAATTGTGAAGTTAACTCATCAACTAAATTCTCATCATTTTGCTTAGCTTTTTGATCAACATAAGAATTCGGATTAGCCAAAAACTGATTAATCTCTACAAATTTATCTTTTTCTTTTTGTAATTTTTCTTCTAAATCTTCTCTGCGATTTCCAAGTTGATCCAATTTATCACAAATTTGTTCATATTTTGCCTGCTCTTTATTCAAAAGAGATTGATTTGTATCTAAATCTTTCTTAGTTTCCTCTATTAACTCTTCATAAAATTGATATACACTTTTATCTTTGCGACCAATAGTTTTGAATTTCAATTCCAAAGAAGAAAAGAAACTTTCTAATTGTTTTCTTTCAGTTTCTAAAGAAACAATCGAAGTATGACCTTCAATTTCATCATGCGAAATCACCTTTAATTGCGAAGCCAATCTATCCAAACTATCTTGAAAATAATGTATCTTATTTTCAATTCCAATCTTAATATTTTCATCAATTATTCGATCACTTGCTTTAATATAAGTTTTCTCAGAAATACTTTTCTTTAAAATTCGAACTTGATTTTTTTGGTTCTCGATTTGTGCTTCTAACTGAGACAATTCCTCTTGTAAAGTCTCATAATTATTTGGCGTCCCAGACATTTTTACTAACAAATCAATTTTTTCTATCACATCTTTTTGCATAAAAGATCAACCTCTCTTTTATTCTTTTATTCTTACTACCTTATCATACCAAAATCTTCATCCAAAGTAAATGAAAAAAAAGAAAAAAATACCTAAAACAACTAGGTATTTTTATTGTATTGTATATGTTGTACCATCTCGAGTATCTTTCAAAATAACATTTTGGCTTAATAATTCCTCTCTTATTTTATCAGCCAAAGAATAATCTTTATTTTTTTTAGCCACAGCTCGTTCTTCAATTTTCTTTAAAATATATTTTTCAAAATCTGAATCAACAGTTTTTTGAACCGTTAGATTTAAAGAAAAAACTTGATCCCAATTCTTTATAAGAGCATACTTAGTCGCATCATTAACATCGCTCTTAAGCAAATCATACACTAAAGTCAACGCATTTGCGATATTTAAATCGTCACTTAAATACGCTTTAAATTTTTGGTCATATTCTTGAAATGCTGTAGTTTCAATATTTCCTGTTTTATCTAAATTTTGAACTCGAGATTTTAATTTTTGATAGCTCTGCATCGCATTATCTAAAATTTCAAAACTAAACGTCAATTGCTTACGATAATGACTAGTTAGACACAAATAACGATACGCTAAAGGATCATATCCTTTTTCTTCCAATAACGAAACCGTTAAAAAATCTCCTTTACTTTTACTCATTTTACCACTTGTATCGTTTAAGTGTTCCCCGTGCATCCAATACTTACACCATTTATGTCCTAAATACCCTTCACTTTGAGCAATTTCATTTGTATGATGAGGAAAAATATTATCGACACCACCGCAATGAATATCTAAGTTTTCTCCCAAATGAGAAATGGCAATCCCAGAACACTCTATATGCCATCCAGGATATCCAACACCCCAAGGACTTTCCCACTTAAGCTCTTGACTATCAAATTTAGATTTTGTGAACCACAAGACAAAATCGGCTTGATTTCGTTTATTATTATCTTCTTCAACACCTTCGCGAACCCCAACAACCATTTCATCAATTTTATGATTCGTAAGCTTATAATAATCATCTAATTTTGAAGTATCAAAATAAACATTTCCACCACTAATGTAAGCTAAATCTTTTTCTAATAATTTTTCAATAATTTTAAAATACATTGGAATATTCTCTGTTGCAGGTGAAACAATATCTGGCCATTTTATATTAAGTTTTTCTGTATCTTTTTTAAAAGCATCTGTATAAAATTTAGCAATTTCTAAAACCGTTTTATTTTCCTTTTTAGCGCCTTTAACCATTTTATCTTCACCCGAATCGGAATCACTTGTCAAATGACCGACATCCGTAATATTCATACATCGTAGGACCTCATATCCTAAATATCTTAAAGTTTTTTCTAAGATATCTTCAAATATATACGTGCGAAGATTTCCAATATGTGCATAATTATACACAGTAGGTCCGCAAGTATACATCTTTACTTTACCATCTTCATATGGAACAAATTCTTCTATTTGATGAGATAAAGTATTATAAATTTTCATGTTACTCAGTCCTTTCAATTTGATTATACCATACTTTATGACAAACAAAAAGGATAGTTTCTCTCTAACGAGTCTATCCATCAAATATTTCCCTGCTTTGACCAAAGAAATAAAAACTTTGTAATATAACAATTCACTTGTGTACACAAAAGCATTATATATTACGAAACTATCGTAACACAATTTTATCAAAAATTCAATAACTCACACCTAAACCACATTATAAATATTCAACGATCGCTACATTTTTAGCCAACTTCTCAACCAAATCATCACGATCATACTTATTAAAAATATTAACAAAATTGCTATGATCTAACAAAAACAACTCATAATAATTCTGAAAAATTTCTTTAAAATTAGTAACCCCTAATTCCAATAAATAATTTCCATTAGCTAAAACTAATTTTCTTGCATCAGCTAAAGTACGTAACATTACATCAGCAGTATTATCCTCAAATGCATGTATTTCATCTTTAGTAAAATTAAATTTTTCTAAAAACTTCATTCTAACGACCTCCCTGATTCTTTATAAAATGAACAACTTTTTTATATAAAACATCAGGATTTCTTAATTCATCCATATTCTCGTGATTCTGTTCACAAGAATTCCAAAAAGAATTTAAAGAATCTGCTACTTGAAATAAACGAGCCGTAGCAAGAAAATTAGATGTATCAATTCCTTTTTCATTACAAAAATTCATCACATCAAATGCACCACCAGATAAAGAGGCATCAATAGTTGCTAAAGAAACTTGCGTTGGTGTACATTGTTCATTACTTCTTATCAATCGAATTGCATTCTCCATAAAATTTCCTCCTTTAATAAGCCATTAATGGAATTTCTTTAGGATCCATTCCATTCGCGGCAATTACAGACACAACTCGTTCTAATTGATCACATGTATATTTTACTAATACATTTGGATTCAAATAAATATCCATTGTTTCTTTACCAACATTAAGTAATAAGTCTACTTTTCTTCTTAATTCTTTATCATACATCATAGAAATATGATGAATAAATACATCTAAAGCAATATTTTTTGAATTCATAAGTTCAATATTATCACGAACAACTTGCTCATCAAAATGAGAGATTAAATCATCCATTTCTTCACTTGTAAAATCTAAATAATCAATACCACAATCCCTCAAAGTTTCAATAACACGATTTTTAAGATCATCTTCTTCATTTACCTCAGGAGATTCATCGGCAATTGGAGCTTCAGTTGCATAATTCTCAGTTCTAATCTCCGGTTCACTATTTTCTTCAGGACTCATAGACTTAGCTTCATGAATAACCTCAGAAATAGATTTGCCTGCTTTATCTTTAGCTTTGACTTTTGCATCATAAGCAAATAAAGCGTCTTCCGGGAACATCAAAATCTTTGCTGTTTCTCTTTGTTCAGCCTCATTAAATCCAAATTCCTCTAACAAAGAAGTTATTGAATCACGAGTAATATTAATATGACCTTCTAAAGCAAGTTCAAAATACTCATTTAATTTTTCTTGATTTGCTAAAGCGGCATCTTTACGAATACCAAGTTCTTCAATGGTAGTAATAGCCGTATTCATTTCCTCTTCAACTTTTACTAATTCATCTTCAGCTTTCTTTGTATCACGTTCAACATTATCAATAGTTCTAGGAAGATTTTTATCCAATTTTTCCAAAAGATTTTTTGGATCAAAATCAATACGTAAACGATCTAAAACTGTCGCATAATCTTCCCGATGAATTCCTTGCAACACTTCTTTGAATTTTTCACCTTGATCTTCTAACTCTTCTCTTTGCTTTTTTAAACTTGCTATATCTTTTTGAAGTTTTGCTTTTTCTTCTGTTGTTCTATCTCTAGTTTGCTCTGCTTTATTTTTTTGGCGATCCATTTCTTTTAAAATATCACTATCAGAGCCACGCAAATTATATAATTTATCTAATAGAACTTCTGTATTTACTGTCATGACCGAGTCACACTCCCTTTATTCTGAAAATATTATAGCAAAATAAACTTTTTTTGTAAACAACTTTTTGCAAAAAAGGACTTGACAAATTTTTATGAATAATTAAAAGAAAAAATACAAAAGTAGACAAAAAAGATAAAAGAAAAATGTATAATAATGTAAACAAAAAAAATAAACTTTACACGACTATCGTCATGAACATCAAAAAGAAATTCACATAAACTACCATGGAACAAAAAGGAGGAATTTGTTTGAAAAAGAAAATCATTGCCATATGCATTGGAGTTATTTTAATTGTAGGAATGATTATAACTTATATAGTATTAAAACCAAAAAATGAAAATGAAAATTTAACTAAAATTAATTTGGCCGAAGTAACTCATAGTGCTTTCTATGCACCACTTTATGTGGCTATAGAAGACGGCTATTTAAAAGAAGAAGGAATTGAAGTTGAACTAATATTGACACCCGGTGCTGATAAAGTAGCTGCAGCTGTTTTATCCGGTGATGTCGAGATTGGTTTTGCTGGAACAGAAAGTGCAATTTATGTTTATGATGGAGGAGAAGAAGACTATTTAGTAACGTTTGCCGGTCTTACAAAAAGAGATGGTCAGTTTATCATTGGCAAAGACAAAAATTTTGATTGGAGTAGTCTAGAAGGAAAAGAAATACTAGTAGGAAGAAAAGGTGGAATGCCAGCTTTAAATTTCTTAAACGCATTAAAAAATGCTGGAATTGATGCCTCAAAGGTAAATATTAACTATTCAATTGATTTTGCTTCATTATCTGGAGCATACATTGGCGGAACAGGAGATTTTGTAAACTTATTTGAGCCAAACGCAACACTTCTTGAAAAAGAAGAATATGGTTACGTAGTTGCATCAATTGGAGAACTATCAGGAGAAATGCCTTATACAGCATTCTATGCAAGAAAAAGTTACTTAAATGAAAACAAAGAAACATTAATAAAATTTAATAACGCAATAAATAAAGGATTAGAATTTGTCAAAAATAATGATGCTCGTACCATTGCCGAAAAAATACTACCACAATTTCCTGATACAAGCTTAGATGATTTAGAAAAAATTGTTCAAAGATACAAAGATAGTGACTCTTGGTTAGAAACAACATATATTCCAGAAGAATATTTTAAAAACTTAGAAGACTTAATGATCGAAAACGATTTATTAGAAGATTATGTGCCATATAAAGATTTAATTCAAAATGTAAATAATGAATAATTTATTAGAAATTAATCAAATCAAAAAAAATTACATAACAGATAAAGAAGAAATAAAAGCTATAGAAGATATTACTTTACAAATTCACAAAGGAGAAATCGTAACTTTAATTGGTTCAAGCGGATGTGGAAAATCATCTTTACTAAGCATTTTAGCTGGAATTGATAAAGAAACAGACGGTTTTTTCTTTTTTCATAAAGAGAATCCTGTAATTGGTTATATGTTACAAAATGACGCATTATTTCCATGGCTAACAATTTATCAAAATGCCCTCTTGGGTTTAAAAATTCAAAAGAAAAAAACAAAAGAAAGCGAAAATTATGTTAAAGAGTTATTTAAAAAATATAAATTAGAAGAATTCATGAACAAATACCCTCATGAATTATCAGGAGGAATGAAACAACGGGTAGCTTTAATTAGAACTCTCGCAATTAAACCGGATATATTGTTATTAGATGAACCTTTCAGCGCTCTAGATTACCAATCAAGACTAGCCGTAAGTGATGATGTTTTTAACATAATAAAAAAAGAAAATATCACTACAATTATGGTTTCACATGATATTGCGGAAGCTATATCTATGTCTGATCGAATTGTTGTATTATCAAAAAGACCATGCCATGTAAAAAAAATATATGAAATTTCCCTAACCAATAAAAAAAATCCTATTGAAAATAGAAAAGCAAAAGAATTTTCTGACTATTACAATAAAATATGGAAGGACCTAGATATCAATGTCTGAAGAAGCTAAAAAAATAATCAAAAAGAAAAAAAGAAAAAAAATATTTATTATCTTTATACAGATTTTAATTGTAATCACCTTTTTTATCGGTTGGGAAATTCTAGCAAATAAAAAAATAGTAAATCCCTTTATCTTTTCAAGTCCAAGTCGTATATTTAATACAATATATGAATTAATAGTAAGCGGAGAACTTTGGGGTCATGTATTCACAACTCTTTATGAAACAATCTTAGCATTTATAATTGGTATATCTTTAGGTTTTGTTGTTGCAATCATTCTATATGAATGTCCAACTCTAGCCAAAATTATTGATCCATTTCTAACCATGATTAATAGTTTACCAAAAGTTGCCTTAGGTCCAATCATTATCATATGGGCAGGAGCAAACACAAAATCCATCATTGTCA
Organism: uncultured Bacilli bacterium; assembly: GCA_904374795.1. GTDB lineage: Bacteria > Bacillota_I > Bacilli_A > RF39 > UBA660 > Ventrenecus. The sequence continues at coordinate 2,827 of CAJFEV010000039.1, read as the reverse complement.
TGGCTTTACTAATCAATTTGATTGTTAGTATTATGAATATCTATAATGGATTCCAAGGAGTAGATCCATTAAAAATTAAACTTTTAAAATCTTTTGGAGCTACCAAAAAACAAATCTTAAAATATTTAATCATTCCCGAATCCAAAAGAACAATTATTTCTTCTTTAAAAATTAATATATCCATGACCCTAATTGGCGTGATCATGGGTGAATTCTTAGTAAGTAAAAAAGGAATTGGATATTTAATCATATATGGAACTCAAGTATTTAATCTAACCTTAGTTATGGCCGGAATCATCGTTTTAATCATACTGTCTTTTATCATCTACGAAATTGTATCTTTCATCGAAAAAAAGTTATCTCCACAATAAAAGATAACTTTTTTATATTTAACAAAAAATTTATATCCTAAATCAATAATTTTTTTCACACTACAAAAGTGATCATTTTCTTGAATTTGTATTTTCTATATCAATAACTTTTCGAAAAATTTCCCTTCGTATTTCTTCAAATCCATAAATTGGTTCCCATGTTTGATTCAAACTATAACCACCAATTTTAAAATATTCTAAATTTAAATAGCGATGATCTAAAAACCAATTTTTTTGATTTTCTGTAACATTCTTTGGTAAGTAAAAAAGGAATAAAAAGGAATCTATTTCCGATTTTACAATCATATATCCCATAGAAGCCAAAAGACAAGTTCCTTCATGATAATCATCCCTTTTTATTTACAATGGCAATTTATTTATCTCTATAAATTCTATGATCCCTTCTATATGATCTTGACCCTTTAGTATATCTAGATGAAAAGCTTCCTCATCTTGAGAAGGAATAATTCACAAATCCCCTCTTTTATTCATCATGATTATTCTCCTTTTCAAAATAATCAATTTGCATCGCTTCTTTTACATCACGCATAGTAGAAACTGCCACTTTTCTAGCATCTTCAGTTCCTTTTTTTAAAATTGCCAAAACTTCTTCAGGATGTTCTCGATAATAGTGCTTTTTCTCACGAATTTCTTTCAAAAATTCATTCATTTTACCAATTAATTCTTTTTTACATTGTACGCATCCACGTGCTCCTTTTTTACATTCTTCACAAACTGTTTCTACATTTTCTTGATTCACTAATTTATGATAATAATACACCATACAAATTTCCGGATTAGCAGGATCATCTTTTTTTATTTTTTGAGGGTCAGTTACAGCACTCATAACCTTTTTAGAAATAGTTTCATCATCATCAACTAAGAAAATAGCATTTCCTAAACTTTTTCCCATTTTTTCATTACCATCTAACCCTTTTATTCTTGGAGTTTTAGAAAGATATGGTTCAGGTTCTTTTAAAATATCTCCATAAATAGAATTAAACTTACGAACAATTTCTCGACATTGCTCAATTAAAGGAAGTTGATCTTCTCCTACAGGAACTAACTCACCTTTAAAAGCTGTAATATCTGCAGCTTGACTTACAGGATAACCTACAAATCCATAAGTAACACTTTCTCCATCATTTCCAAATAAAGCTTTTTTTTGAGCAATTTCTGTTTTAACGGTAGGATTACGATACAATCTTGCCATAGTTACTAAATTGGAATAAAAAACAGTTAATTCAGCAATTTCAGGAATCTGAGATTGAATAAAAATATGAACTTTTTTTGGATCAATTCCAATAGATAATAAATCACTCGTTAGTTCAAAAACATTTAAATGAACTTTACTAGGATTATGAAAATTATCAGTTAAAGCTTGAACATCAGCAATTTCTAAATAAAAATCATATTTATCTTGCAGTTCTAGCCAAGTTTTTCCAGCTCCAAACAAATGACCAAAATGCAAATTTCCAGTAGGCCTTATACCGGTTAAAATTGTCTTTTTTTCCATAAAAATCACTTTCTTTCATCTATTAAAGTATAGCAAAAGAAAGAAAAAACTGCAATTCTAAATAAAATTTTAAAAATCAAGGATTTAAAATACTTTTTTTAAATCCTTCATTTACAGAAACTGTCATCTTCTATAACTCCTTTATGTTTAAAGCTTTTGAAATACCTTCTAAATCTATTTTTCACTAAATTATAAGCTGTTCCTGTTTTATTTTCTAAAACAATCATGATTTCTACATGGATATTAAGATAACCATATCTGATAAATTACAAGCTTCATCGAACTATTATAGTTATCTAAAATTGTAGCAATATTTGCAAGAACATAATAAGAAGATTGTAAAGACCCTAAATCAATAGAAGTAGTTTTTTTGGTGTATGTGGATCCAGAAAAATTATTTCCAACTGAAACGGTTTTAGCTACTCTTGCATCTTCGGAAAATCCTTGAACACTGGAAGAAGAATTTCCTAGTTGAAAACGAAATAGCGTAAATTTATGATCTGCATCTCCAGCAAAAGAACTAATAGTTAAATCGTATAAAATATTGATTTTAGAATAGCCACTCATACTTATTTTTTTAGAAGAAATAATTCCAATAGCCCGGTTCATAGTAGCACTACTTTGCATACTAGATCTTCCTGTAATATTGAAAGTCATATTATTAGAATTCTTAGCGTAGCTAATATATGAGCTAGAACTTCCCCAACCGCTACCAAACATTTTACTTCCATAAACTATCGTCCAACTACCAACTAAAGAAGTATTAGTTGTTCCATAATCATATAAGTAAACATAATTTTTAACAGTAACTTTAGTATTAACAACACTACTTACTCGTCCAGATTTGTCTGTTACTTTTACATATACTGTATAGGTTCCATCTGCAAGCCCTGTAAACGTATAACTATTTGAGGTACTTGTATACCATGTCTTATTATCC
>CAJFEV010000038.1 GCA_904374795.1 uncultured Bacilli bacterium | reverse complement strand
AGTCATCCATATAATTTGGAGGAAATTCTTGCATATAAAAAATGACTAGAAAACTAGTCAATTTTTTCCGTTGATTCATTTTGACTGTGAATAGTAACGCAAAGGAGTTGCGTTCTTATGAAAAAAATAGTAGAATATCTAACCAATCTGTGGTATTCTTTAATTAGAATAGAGGAAGTAGAAGAGGTGTTTAATATGCCAAGCATGGTAATGAAGTCTATTTATGAGAAAACGTTTGATACATTAGGGGATGAGGTAACAGTAGGCAAAAAATGTTCTCTTTTCCAAAAAATAGTAGAATGTTATTATAAATTTCAATTAAAGCAATTAACCAAAAAATTTAATTATAGTAAATATTTAGAAAGTAATGATGATATTTGCGATGGCGCTGTTGTAATTAAAGGCACTAGAATACGTCCTATTACTATATTAAACTTTTTATGTGCATATATTACATCTAACGAAAAAAAAGAGTTCGAGTTTGAAGAAATCTTAGAAAAAGTAAAAGAGAGTTATCCTGCTCTTGATGATAAACAAGTATTAGTTTCTCTTCTTTATTGTCTAAAAGATACGAACTCAAATTTTAAAAATCTTGAAAGCTAGACTCTTATTAGACGAAAATGTTCCAGCACCATTAAAATTAAAACTAAAAGATGCAGGATATGATGTGGAACATGTAAACAATGTAGCAAAAGGAAAAAAAGATTCGGAAATTTTGGAGTACGCATATAAACATAAGAGAACTATCATTTCAATTGATTCTGATTTTTGCAAATTCCGAGAGAAAGAGCATTATGGATTGATTAAAATTAGTGGGATGATTTCCAATCCCATTGTTCCACTGTTAGAATTGCTTGAGAAATTTAAAATGAAAGAATTAAAAGATCAAAATTTTCAAATTGATCCTGATAGGGCTTATTTAGAAATCAAGAAGTATACAAAAAAAGAGGAATTTAAACAATTTCATAGAATACCAATCGATTTAAATTGTTTTTCGAAAAGTTAATGAATATAATTTTTCCTCAACTCATTTATAAATTCTTCTCTTGCCCTTTATGTGACAGTATTTCTGCCATTCTTTATTTCTATGCATTTCAGCATGATGTTCATGGCAAAGTGGAATAACAAAGTTATATTGCATAAATTTCTTTCTATTGGAGCCAAAGAATAACTCGTGTAAATGGTCCTTTTTTCTTTTATATTTATGCTTTTCCTTTTCTTTTTACATTCTAAAGTTCTGTTAATTTTTTGTTTTAAGTAGATACAATTTACATCAATTTTTAGCTCAAAAAATTACTCTAAAATTACTCCAAAGTGGGTAAAATGACCGTAATTTCATGAATTGAGAGTAATTTTTACAACGTCGAATCCCTTTGTTTAAGGAAATTTGTATTTAATTATAGACCTCGCTGGAGCCACCATTTAAGAAAACAAGAAAGCCTTTATTTCAAGGCTTTTTTTCATGGACAAAAATTTTGAAAAACACAGATAATGATACTATAAAATATGAGAAATTCATGATATACTTAATTTATAACAGAAAAAATAATAAGTGTGTTATAATTGTATATGTGAAATCTTTTGAATAAAATTGAAACTCAGATAACAGACTTTCTTGACATAAATTTAGATGATTACCTAGATAAAGTAAGTACCTATATATATAAATTTAAAAATCAAAATGGACAGTATGTATTTAAAGAAATATCTCTCCCAATTTAAAAATAAAAAAATTATAAAGGAGTACAAAATGGCAAAAAGCAAAATAAAAGAACTATTTGAAAATTCTAATACAGTTTATATATTTGATGTTGATGGCGTCTTAGCGCCCATAGAATATGGAGAATACACTCATTATGAATTAGATGATGAGGCTTGGGCAAAAGCATTATTAACGAATAATTTTTATGAGGATAAAAAGCCCTTCGAAACTTTTAAATCATTTTTAAAAGATAAAGATAAAAAAAGAATTTATGTTGCTACAAAAGTTATGAATGATACAGAAAAAACACAAAAGATAGAATTCCTAGAAAAAAATTATGGAATTAAAAAAGAAAATATCTTTGATGTATATAAAAATGAAGAAAAATTAGAAGTGATAAAAAAAATAAAAGAAGAGTATCCTTTATTAGATGCTAAGTATTTTGTTATGATAGATGATTCAATCGAAGTTTTAAATCATATTATGGAAAACTCAGAATTTTCAACAGTACATGTAAGCAGTTTTTTAAAATAATTAGTATCTGTAAGAAAAGAGGGCTATTGATGCCTAAAAGAGCATATTATTACCACCATGATTTTTTTACAATGTCCAATGATGAAGAACTTACTATTCTACAAAATTTTAAAACTTTTCAGCAAACAGAAAACTATACATGTGGACCAGTATGTGTACAAATGATTTTAGAATATTACAAAGACAAAGTTCCAACAGAAGAAGAGTTAAAAAAAGAACTAAAATCTAAAAAGAAAAAAGGAACAGAAATAGTCAATATTGTAAATTTTTTTAAGAAAAAAAAGTATGAAATAGATTGTAGCCTAACCAGAAAAAGGAATAAAGAAGGATATATTTTTCCAGACTTTTTTTCTTTTCAAAATTTTGTAATAGAAAATCTAAGACTAGGATATCCGATTTTAGTAGAAAGTTTTTATTATGGAGGACATTATGAAATTATAATTGGATATGATAAGCGTTCTAAAGAAAATGATTTTAAAAAGGATATTCTCATTTTAGCCGATAGCGCAGATGACACAGATGATTATGTAGATGGATATCATTATTTATCTGCATATAAATTTTTTTCCATGTGGCGAGATGTCTTATATTTAAAAAAGAAAAATCAAATACAACCTTTTATTGTAGTAAAAAAGAAAAGTGGCTTTTAAAAAGTCATTTTTTTGAAACTTTTTTTAAAATTTTAACACTTATTATATAGAAAGAGGAGAGTTATGTCAGAGTTTGAAGTTTTTTATCAAGAAAGTTATGCAAAATTTTATCGATTTTTAATTCTTCAGGCATCAAATTTAAATAATATTGATGATATTTTGCAAAATGCTTATCTAGCGCTTTATAAAAAAATGAAAAAGCAAAAAATCGAAAATTTAGAAGCTTATCTATATAAAGTAGGATGGAACTTATTAAAAAAAGAAAGAAAATTATCAAAAGAATGTAGCTTAGAAGAAAATATTTTGAATTCATCGTCTAATATAGAAGAAAAAGTTGAGCTTAATGAAGATTTAAACAATGTATGGAAATATGTAAAAAAGAAAGATGTACTTATTCAAAAAGCATTTTATTTATACTATTTAGGAATGAGTATCAAAGATATTGCTAAGAATTTAAAAGTAAACGAATCCCAAGTCAAGAACTATATTTATCGAACGCGTAAAGAATTAAAGGAGATGATGACAAAATGAGGTTTACTCAAGAAGAAAATTTTAAAAAAATCCGTGCGAAAATACGAAGAAAAAAAATTTGGAATATAAGTGGAGTATGCTGTATTATTCTAGCGGTATTCCTTCTGTTTCAATGTTCTTTTACAAGATATCAAAAAAGTGAAAATCTAATAAAATTTCATGAAGTAGCTTTAGATATAGATGATGTAGGTGATATATCGGTAAATATGGTAAAAAAAGATATACAAGAGTTTTTGCCTTGGCTTCCAGAAGTGTCTTTAACAAATGAAAAATCTCATTATGAATTTGCCTATGAATGTGTAAATAAAGGATGTATGGAAGCAGGATTTGAACATTATGAACTTTTTTCCTCATCTGACGAAGCAGATTTGTTACTGAGTATTTCTACAGATAATCGTGGGCCAGTAGGTTATTGGGACATAGGCGGAAGTTTTGAAAGCATTATGGAAAACAAAGAAAAATCTATTTTAGAAGGTTATGAAGTTTGGTTAATAAAAAACACCAACACCTTAATACAAAACGAATATATTCTTTATACAAAAATTCATGATTATTACGTATATTTACAAATATCTGGAAATTATTCTGAAGAACAGTTTCTAGAATTTACCTCAAACTTTTTACAAGAAGTATAAAAAAATTGCTCTTTTTTAAGAACAATTTTTTATTTTGCTATATAAAAAGCATAATATTCATCATAAGTAATATTTTCTTCATGCATAACAGTAGCTGCTTCAATTCCCACATAGCGCCAGTGCCAAGATTCAGGACTATATCCAGTTAAATAAGTTTTTCCTTCCGGATATCTTTCGATAAACCCAAATTCATGAGCATGTTCTTTTAACCATTTATAAGCTTCACTTTCTGAAAAATCCGTAGCAGATGGTTCGGTTGTACTTGTCATATCAACAACGAGACCCGTCTGATGTTCAGAATGTCCTGGTCTAGCTGCTGTCTCATCAGCTTTTCTTTCTCCCTGAGTAGCTTTACGATAATCATAAATTTCTTTTTGACTAGCATAATCTCGGTAGCTAGAAGTAACCATTAAATAAAAGCCTTCATCATGCGCTGCTTGCCATAAATCTAAAAACTTATCATAAGCATATTCAATTAATTGATTTTCACCCTCCGTACCATAAGAATAATCTAAAGGAATAGAAACAAGATTTTCCGGTGTATAATCCTCACTTAAAGCATAAAATTTATTGACAATCATTTGTTCATTTAAAGATGTATCTGTTTCCAACTCTTCTTCATACCATTTATGATCAGCGTTCACATTGACAATCGCGACAACATCAGTCAAATTATCTTCTTCCTCTTCTTCAATATAAGCTAAATATCTATCTAGATTTTTTTCTAAAAAGTATTTTTCTTTAACTAAACCAACAATTGTATCATTTTTATCTTGATTAATTAAAGAGGAAATAGAGTTTTCAGAAAGCTTATCAAGCAAAACATTAGTATCTTCTAAGCTATAGCCTTTACTTGTTAATTTATATTCATTAGTTTGTTTATATTTAAAATCATTATAAAAATTAATTCCTAAAATAACTCCTACAACTAAAAAGACAATTACAGCTAATAAATAATAAGCTTGTTTTTTTAATCGAATTTTTTTCTTTTTCTTCTTCATACTTCACATCCTATCTTTCTAAAAATATTATAACACAGATTTGTTTTTCCTTGCGTTTTTTTCATAATTGGTGTATTCTTTTATTAAGAGTAAAGAAGGTAGGGTAGCATAAATGGAAGAAAACAGAGAAGTATTAAGATATTGTCCTAATTTTCATAAAATTGTAAATTTTGATTACTTAAAAGAAGATAAAATAACTGCAAAGTTAATTCGGATATATAAAGATTATATTTTTGGAATAGATATGAGAGATGAAGAAGCTCTAAAAGAAGTAAAAGAATTTGATTATGTTTTAAATAGATATATAGAAGATTACGATTTCAGAAAAGAATTAAAAAAAGAAATTGTTCATGTTAAAGTAAAGAAAAGCTGTACGGATATTTTAAAAGCTATTGTCGAAAGTATTATCCATATTTTTGATAAATATGTAGAAAGTACCACGAGAAAGATTACAATCGCTCGTTGGATTTAAAAAGACTTGTCGAAAGTCTTTTTATTTGCTATAATCGTATCAGTTTGGAGGTTGTGTTTATGAAAGTATATAAGAAAAATTTACCAGATGGTGTAAAAAAAATGTTTTCATTAGATCGTGGAGTAAAAGTTAAATTAATTAATAAAAAATATTGTAAGAAAAAAAGTTCAAAATAAATCTATTCTTGAACTTTTTCTTTTTATTCACAACTACCACCATTTTGTAAAAAATAGTTTTCTATATTGTTTAAACTTTGGTCTAAATTATCCCAATGGATAAAATGAGTAAATTCATCTTTCATTTCAGCCGTACAGTTTGTACAAGTAAGTTCGTTATCTGTATTCAAAAGGATATTATAAACTTCATCATTCAAACTGCACGTAACTTCACCAGATACTTTTACAGAACCTTCTGATTTTAAATTAGAAAAACAAAAGATAGCTATAACAATAAATATAAGATACAGGATAAACAACATTCCGATAACTTTTAAAATAGTAAGGATAATACCTGCTAATTTTTCAACATTACTTACTTTTCCTTTAAAATATTTTGGGTATCTAATCCCACCAAATCGTCTAAACTAACAGAAAAAAGTTTGGCCAGTTCCTTAGCCTGATTTAAATCAGGCGTAGTTTCTCCCAGTTCCCAATTAGAAACTGTTTGCCTAGTCACATGAAGTTGTTCAGCCACTTGTTCTTGACTTAAGTGTTTGCTTTTTCTAAGTTCAAAAAGCTTTTTTCCTAAATTCATAAAAAATTCCCTCTTTCATAGTTCCAATATACAAAATTCAAAAGAAAAATTCTATCAAATTGCTTTGGAAAAAGCGCAAAAAAAGTTAACATTAGCCAACACGGTAATGACTAATAATCGTATACTTCTCTAAAACATCTTCTTCATAACGAATTTGATAAGGATTTGCATTATGGAGTAAAAAAGGAATACCTTTAAAATTTCTTTTATCAGAAACGATTCCTATATGACCATCAAAGACAACAATGTCTCCACCTTGCCAATCACTTATGTTCGATAAATCTGTAGACAAAGAAATCATATGTCTTTTAAAATAGGTATCTAAATTATTTACTCTTCGAAAATCAATATTTTTATCCACTATATCGATATCATAAGCATCACGTGCTTCCATTACATCTTCATTCAAAAGAGTCATAATATCATATCCAGAATGAAGAAGAGCAAAAGCCACAACATCTGTACATACCCCATATTCATCATCAGGGTATCCCGTTCCATAATATTTACTTTTATATTTAGGATTTGTTGCAAGATATTCTTTAGCACTTTGTAAAATATCTGTTTGGTCATCAACACCATCTTCATCTTTATCAATCAAACTCTTATAAGTAGTTATCTGAAAATGTTCATTATTATAACTAGGATGAGGAATGATTTGAAATTCATAAAGAAAAAAGACAAGAACAATTACTCCTAACAACACACCAACACCAATTATCCATCCGCGTTTCATAAGGCTTCACCACACTCATTATAATATAAGAAAAATATAAAGAAAAGCTCTTTTTATAGTATAATGAATAGGGTGAAGAAATATGTCAAAAAGAATTTGTTGCCGTGGGATTATCTTAGAAGAAGATAAAGTAGATTTAATGTACCGAGAAAAGAAGGTAAACGGAAAAATTTTAAAATATTATACATATCCCGGTGGTGGATTAGAAGAAAATGAAACATTAGAAAATTGTGTAAAAAGAGAAGTTAAAGAAGAATTTGATATAGATGTAGAAGTTTTACAACTTTTAAAAACAGTAGAATATAAAGAAAATATAACCCATTATTTTGCATGTAAGAAAATCAAAGGAACCCTTACCCTTAGTGGCGAGGAAAAACAAAGAAGTAATAAAGAAAATTATTATGAAGTAAGAAAGGTACCTTTAACAGAAATAAATTCTATCGATTTATATGAAAAAGAATTAATTGAAGAAACAAAAAAAATCCTTAATAAAGAGTGATTTACCATAATTTATACCAAAAAGTAAGTATCTAACAAAAAAGTGCATTCTTCCATTCTAAAAAAAAGAATTTTATAATGAATATATCAAAGAAAAAAGAACGTTCAAAATCTTTGAAAAATGAATTGGAGGAAAAAAATTATGGAAATGAAAAAAATAAATTTAAAAAAAGGATATGTACTTATTTATGATTTTGGAAATATAAAAGTGCATAATTATACGACAAATGATTTAATTAATGACCAAGTAATTATTCTGGAAAAAAATCAAAAACTAGCAGTTATTGAATCTCCTGCATTTTATGAAAACAATATCGAATTAGAAGAATATATTGGCTCATTAAATGAAAAAATAGACGGAGTTTTACTTGCATATCACATGGCTGGTGGAACATTTTTAAAAGACACTCATAAATATGCAACAAAGAATGCTGATGATTATGGCCATACTGGTGGCGGAAAAGAGTTAATTGATAATTTCACTTTGGCTTTTGGTGATACTTTTGACAAGAATATTCATGATGTTACGGATTATATAAATACGGGAAGTATTACTCTTGCAGATATTAAAATGAATATTATAAAGACTGATGAAGCATACGACATTGAAATTCCTGAAATAAATTCGATTTATACGCACATGTTAGGAAGTGAATATCATTCAATTATAGCGGGAGTAACACATGCTACATCCATGATAGAAACTCTTAAAAGTTATATAGAAAAGAAATATAATTTGATTTTGACTTCACATTATATTCCAGAAGATTACAAAGCAGCAGAAAAGAAAATTGCTTATATTGAAACGCTTCTAAATATTGCAAGTACATCTAGTACTGCTGAAGAAATGATGAAAAAAGTTGAAAAAGAATATCCAACATACAGTGGGAAAAATTATTTAGAAATGACTGCTAATTTCTTTTTTCAAAGTTAAAGAAAGTGATTAAACAAAATAAGTGTAGACATTAAAATGTGTTTACATTTTTTTATAAGACTTTTTGTTAAAAATTTGGTACAATAAATATAACAAATACTTAAGAAAGTGAGTGATTTGGAATGAACAATAAAAAGCAAACTGAAAAAGAGATTCAAGAAAAAATCCGAAAAGTTGATGGTGCCATGGCTCAAGAGGGAATGCCATTAACTAAAGAAATAAAGCAAAAATTATATAACTGTATAATTGGTAAATCAACAACAGAAATAGAGCGCAAAAAAGTCATAGAAAAGTATAGAGGCATTTATGGATAATAAATACAAATATACTTATGAAAGAACTGCTGATTACTGTTATAAAGGAACGGATATTTTAATTAATAAATTAAATATCACAGATGATAAAGACTTATTTAATGCCGAAAGAGAACTTGTATCTTTAAGAACGTATGAATTGAATGAAAAGCCATTAAAAGGTGATTTTGATTTTGAATATTTAAAAGATATTCATAAATACTTATTTCAAGACGTTTATAGATGGGCTGGAGATATAAGAAATTGTAACATAGCCAAACAAGATTTATTTTGTTTAACAGAACATATAGAATCCTTTGGTAATGATATTTTTAATAAATTAAAAAAAGAAAAATACTTTGTAAATTATGATAATGAAACAACTCTAGATAAATTAGTTGAATTATTTGCTGATATTAATGCTTTACACCCTTTTCGTGAAGGTAATGGTAGAAGTCAAAGAATTTTTATAGAATCACTTGCTAAAATAAATGGAATCCATCTAGATCTAACAAATGTTTCTAAAATGGATATGATTGTTGCTAGTCATGAAAGCATTAATGGAGATTATAAAAAATTAAAAAATATGTTTAAAAAAAATAGTCATATTATAAGTGAAGAAGAAAGAATGAAATATATAAATCTTTATTGTTCAAACAAGTTAAAGAAATTATTAGAAAACTAAATGATTATTAATTTTTTAGAAGTGGAATGTATTATGGATTTTATTATTGAACTTATAACAAATCAAACATTTTTAACTGTTGTTTCTGGTACAATTGTATATGTGTTAAGTCAATTATTTTTAGAACTTATTATTAATCCGAGAAAGGAATATAAAAAATTGAAACAAAAAGTTCTATATACAATTAGTTTGTATTGCTGTTACTATGCAAACCCATATAACAAATTAAAAGAAGATTCTAATATGCGACCAGAAGAAGAGTACAAAATAGCAAGTACAGAATTAAGAAAAATTGGTGCCGAGTTTGCAAGTTATATAGGTATAGTGCCTAAATATAGATTGAAAAAGAGAAAAAAATTACTGGAAGTGCAACAATCTTTAATTGGGTTGTCAAATGGTATGTATATTTATAGAGACTATAATCCAAGAAAAGATAATATAGATTGTGACTTTCTAAGTTTTTACAAGTAGTTTTTGCAAATTTTTAAAAAAAATGTGATTTTGCCTGGAATTGTAATTTGTCCCACGACTTAAAACACCAAAAGTGACTATTTTTTTAAATTTGGTGTTGAAAAGTTGATATATTTTGAATAAAATGTTAAACTAATTTTGGGTTGAGTTATTCATGCATAGTGCATAAATAATTCTAATTAGTTTAGTGGAACAGGCAGTTAAACAAGCATAGTAGTGTTTACCTTCCTGTTTTTTCTTTTTATAATAAGCATAAATTGGATTTTCTTTATCACATTTTGCAGATATAGTGACAATATTTCGACTACAATTAAATAATATCTTTCTAGCGTATTTATTTCCTCTTTTGGAAATTGGCCCATGATAATTTATACTTTTACCTGATTGAACTATGGTAGGATCTAATCCACAACTAGCATTAATTTGTTTAATATTATTGAATCTAGTGATATCTTTTAGTTCGGCAATTATTAAAGATGCTGATAAATCAGCTATACCAAAGACAGATATAATATTATTAAAATGTTTAGTTTGCTTAGCAAGTTCAATCATTTGATTTTTAACATTATCTTTCTGTTCAGTTATTTCGATAATTATTTCGACAAGTTGTTTTAAATTATCCACATCTTTAGAATTTTCATTAACTCCCGGATAGGAATTTTGAGCATACTCCTTGATAGTATTTGCTTTTTTCCTATAATAATTCAGATGTCTATCATTAGTATTAGCCATATTATAAGCAAGAGCGTCAACTCTTTTTTCTTTAATGATATACGCATGTGGAAACTCTTTGATAAAATTTAATGCGGTTAATTCATATATTTTTCCAGCTTTAAAACACAATTCAAATTCTGGAAAACAAAGATGTAATAATTCTTTATAACGATTCTTATGTCTATTTAAACCTTCATCTAAATGATAATATTGTCTAGATAGTTCATTTAGTCTGGTATAAATTTCGTCTTCAGTATAATTTCTATCTGGAATGCTTCCTTTCCAAAATAAATCAGTTAATTTAATACAGTCTAGTTTGTCAGTTTTAGTTTTTCTGATAGTGTTAGTAATTTCTTTACCAATAAGAGGATTAAAGACAATAACATGATAATTATTTTCTTTAAAAAATCTTTCTGGCGCTTTGTGATAAATACTAGTTGCTTCCATAACGACAGTTAAGTTATCTTTGATTTTTAATTTATTAATATTAGAATCTATTAATTCGAAATTGGACTTATTATGAGTGTACTCTACCGGTTCTAATAATACTTCACCAACATTTGAAGATAACATAAACATGCTCTTATTTTTTGCAACATCTAGTACTAAAACATACTTCATATAATACTTCCTTTCCCAGTTTGACTCTTAGAGCTTACAATTATCTCATCATGCTTGTTATATGGATACAAGACCCCACTTTCTAAGACTAGATTAATAATAAGATAAGAGACGGGCAGTCACAAAAATGGATTCAAAGACCCTTGGTAATATCTGCCCTTACTCAAACGCGATTTTTTATTCTTTCTTATAAGAAAGAATAAAAAATATTTTATCATAAACCAATGAGTTTTTCTCTCATTAATTTACATCTTAAAGTATACATGATAATAT
>CAJFEV010000037.1 GCA_904374795.1 uncultured Bacilli bacterium | reverse complement strand
GAGAAAAATATGAATCAAGAAAAAATTGGAAAATTTATTGCTGAATGCAGAAAAAAGAACAATATGACTCAACAAGAATTATCAGAAAAATTAGGTGTTTCAGATCGCACGGTTGGAAATTGGGAAAATGGAAGAAATATGCCTGACTTATCATTATTTAAACCTTTATGTAAGGAACTTGATATTTCTTTAAATGATTTGATGAGTGGAGAGAAAGTGAATGAAAAAGAGTATTATGAAAAATTAGAAGAAAATATAATGAATACCATAGATTATTCGAATAAAAAAATAGAAAATCGAAATAATTTTATTGGTTTAATATTCATAATTTTTGGCGTTTTAATTTCAATCACAGCCATTGCAATATTTCCGAGCGAAAGTAGTTGGGGTGGGATTTATTCGATTTTTGGTGCAATAGTATCTTTAATAGGTGTGAGTAGATTGACAAAAAAATTGACACACGGAAAGAGATTAACTTGCAATTTCGGATATTTTTTACTATTTTTATTAGTATTGATAACAATAGACTATATTGGAGTCGTGAATATTCATCAAGCCCCAAGATTTTCACTCGTTAAAATTTCAGGAGATGGGATTATATATTATGATACACCGTTTTATGATGTAGTAAGATGTAATGTGAATGAAAAAAATGAAATATTTAAAGTAATAAAAAATCAAAAATATAATAGAGATAACATAGATGAGTTTTGTAAATAACAGAGGCGATTTATGAAACTGATAAGAATGAAATAGGAATATCAAATAGAGTAATTCGAATTTAGAAAAAACTTAAATGAAATATGAGTGATGTTATACAATATTATTAGAGTAAAGTCTATACAATTATAGCGGTACATAATTTATAATAAGCTAGGAGGTAAAAGATGTATAAAACAGTTGTTATAGAATATTCGCCAAAAGCAGATGATATGGCTAAAAAAGTGGAAGAAAAAGCGAATGAAATGCAAAAAAACGGTTACGAATTAATAACCATGTCAATTACAGGAACAGCAAAAGCAATTTTAGTATTTAAAAAATAAATTATGGAGGTTGTTATGAGTAGCATTATAATATATGGCTCACATTATGGGGCAGCAAAACAATATGCAAACGAACTTTCTAGGGAAACAAAAATAGAAACCATTCCTTTTAAAAATGCCAATCAAATAAATAATTATGACACCATTATTTATATAGGTGGATTATATGCAGGTGGAGTATTAGGAATGTCTAAAACACTAAAAAAATTAGATGATGTATTAAATAAAAAAATTATCCTAGTAACAGTAGGCCTTGCAGATCCAACAGACGAGAAAAATATAAAGACAATTAGAAATAATATAAAAAAACAAATTAAGCAAGAAGTTTTTGAAAAGGCAACCATATTTCATTTAAGAGGTGGAATTGATTATTCAAGATTAAGTTTTGTTCACAAAACAATGTTAAAATTATTATATAATGCGATTAAAAATACACCTGAAGAAGAGCAAACTGCAGAAGATAAAGCAATGATAGAAACTTACAATAAAAAGGTTAATTTTGTGGATTTTTCCAGCTTAAATGCAATAATGAATGAGATGCAAAAGTAAAAATAAGTAAGAAAAAAATAAAGCTACTCTCAGAATTGAAAGTAGTTTTTTTATTTGAAATGCAAAATCAAAAAATATTTGTTTGTTTAATTTTAATAAAAATAGCATCAACTGTATAAGTTGGTATCATAGTCAAATCAAATTTTAAGAGAATTTTCTTAAGAAATATATAATATAAAAACTTTTAATTTAATTTTTAAATGAAAGTATAAATAAAGAAATACAACAAAACTTTAGGAAAAAAGAAATTTCAGTAATAAGCTTGATTAACTATAACTATTATCTTTTTTTTACTAATGTATATCTGCTTTTATCAAACATTTGCCATGGTGCAAACTGATTATCTTCTGTATGTCCCGAAATAGCAAAATTAGTAAACCCATAACTGGCTAAAATATCTTCATTTTTTTCTAATTGTTTAATAAGATTTTTAATTACACTTAACCAAATAAAATCTGGTATTTTCTGATAATTTTTTGGAATATAATAAGAGAACATATTTGGATTTAAACCTATTGATTTTAAAAATTGTATTCTTTCAATTCTAGTTATTTGATAATCTGCGTTACTAATTTGATATGTTTGATAGTGTTTTAAAGTTTCGACACCAACTTTTCTTATATCATGCCACGGAATAAAATATCTTTCATGAACACAAATACTTTTTGAAACTTCTCTTCCATCAAATCCTTTAGATACAGCGTCTATTATAACATCCTGACCTAGATCAACTCCAACGGATATTCCGGCCCATCTTTCATATCTCTCAGAAGGCTTATTCATTGTATTGAATAAAATCAATACTCCGAGTGGGTCTTTTTCTTTTAATTTTATTAAAGTATTATAGAAACAGTCACGTTTCCCAGAATTTTCTATATCTGAAATAGGAGTTCTTCCTTTTAGAGTATCAACTCTATTTTGACAAAAATTATCTAAGAAATCTTTATTGTTCAAATAATCTTCTTTACTCTCTATAATAACTAAATCTCTAACAGGACTTAATTGAGGAAAAAAGTATAATAGATTTAGCATGTCACTAGCTCTATAATATTTCATCATTTTCTGTTTATCACTTAAATTTTTCATATTTAGCATAAAGTACCAACTCCTTAACTTGGTTTTATTTAATTAACATTTACTATTAATCGAAAAGTCCAAAACTATAATAGTCTGATGTCTTAAAGAAAGAAGTTGAGTAACTTCTGAGACAAATTAAATAGTTAGTAAAAACTATTAATATAATAGTAACATAAATTCAAAAAAAATATTAGATAACATTTTATTTTTAAATAAAATTTTTTTAACAAAGAATTTAACGCTCTGACATTTTGATATCAACATATAAAACAAAAATCAGTCATATTTCAGACTGAAAGTATATTTAAAGTTCGAAAAAAGTTCGATCAGTTTTCTAAAGTGGTGCCGATTAACAGAATTGAACTGTTCTCTGATGCTTACCATGCATCTGTACTACCACTGTACTAAATCGGCTTACCACCATGTTATCATAAAAATGAATATTTGCAAATAGAGTTTTTATATAAATGTGTTTTTTTGATGAAATTTTAAGCTTAGTTATTGTTATTTTTGTCAAAAAAAATTATAATGATAGATATAGAAAAGGAGTGATTGGATGTACTGTGGTGAATGTGGAGCCAAACTAAAGAAAAATGCTGAGTTTTGTGGAGAGTGTGGAGTTAAAGTTCATCAAAAAGAGGAAGAAGAAAAAAAAGCAAAAAAAGTGGTGAAAAAAATCGAACGTAAACCAATGTCAAAGAAAAAGAAAGCACTAATTATAACTATTGTCGTTTTAGTTGTAGCAGTTATTGGAAGCTACTGGTTTTTAAGTAAAAGATTTGGACCTGAAGGAGTGGCAACCGAATATTTAGAAGCAATGATTAGTAATGATGCTGATCGAATATATAATGCTTTAAATTTAAGTGGTGATACAACATTTGCAACCAAAGAAACTTTTGAAAAAATCTTTGATTCGTTACATAATGAATACGATGATGTTGTAAATTATAAAGTCATTGATGTTGAGTATAACGAAGGAAAGTTAACAGCCAATGTCGAATTTCAAATTGCTTCAGAAGGAAGTGAAGAAGATACCATTACCATTCGCGTAATAAAAAACAGTCAAAAGAAATTTTTGATTTATGATTCATGGCAAGTATCTAATGTAAGCAATTCGTTACTTGTAAAAGATTATCAAATAACTGTTCCGAAAAATTCAACAGTAACAGTAAATGATATAGCATTAGAATCAAAATATTTAAATAACGATAAATCAACAGAAGAATTGGATGTGTATGTAATTCCACAAATTTTTGTAGGAGCCACAACAATTAAAACGGTCTTACCTTGTGGAATTGAAGAAACAAGTGAACAAAATATTTCAAGTTACAATACAAGCTATAAAGCAGATGTTTCACTTGAATCGTTAACTGATGAAATGAAAACAACTTTAGAGGAACAGGTAAAAAAAGATTTAACAGCTCTATATGCAAACATCATTGCCAAAAAAGATTGGAATAGCATCAAAGAAAGTTATAACTATACGAATGCCAATTTAAAAGATATAGAACAAGAATATGAGGATTTATATGAAGAGCTTGTTACAGATAGTGATGTAACTTTAAAAAAATTTGAAGTCACAGATGTAAATATTACAGATGTTAGTTTAAAAGATAATCAACTGAAAATTTCAGCAAAATTCACATATAAATACACCATTGATTATCAAAACTTCAATAACGAAACAAAAACAAAAGAAGGGAATAGTTCCTATACAACGAGTATTTCTTATGATTACGTAGATAATTCATTTAAAATAAATGATATTTATGGAACAGTAACATATTTTTCAACTTGGTAATAAAAAAATATTTTAAAAATAAAATTAAGTGAGGAGAGTAGATTTATGGCAAAATTTTGTACAAAATGTGGAAAAAAACTAGAAGATGGGAAACCATGTGATTGTGAAAAGAAAGAAAACAAAAAAGTAGAGGAAGTAGAAGCAGAAGTAGTAAATGAAGTTACAACAGATTATGTAAACGAGTATATTGAAGCTTTAAAAGGTATTTTTACAAAACCAGTAGATACCATGAAAAAATATGCAAAAAGTTCAAATTTTGTTTTATCATTA
This sequence comes from uncultured Bacilli bacterium, assembly GCA_904374795.1. Classification (GTDB taxonomy): domain Bacteria; phylum Bacillota_I; class Bacilli_A; order RF39; family UBA660; genus Ventrenecus. The sequence goes on along the minus strand of CAJFEV010000037.1, from coordinate 7,041 downwards.
ATTATGATTGGAATGAATTCAATTATTTTTGGATTATTTGCATTCTTCTTTGTAAAAGAAAGTGTGGGATTAGTTGCCTCATTAAGTGGCTACGGTTCTTTATTTAGAGGACATAATGTAGAAGTGCCTATAAGCGTATTCTTTATTGCAGTACTTTTAATGATAATTTTCTTCTTTTGCTTAGGAGGACTATTACATTTAATAGGCAGTGCTTTAACAAAAAAAGAATCAGATTTTAAAGCAATTATGGGATTAGTTGGAGTAAACTCAATTTTTACAACAGTTACTACCTTAGTAGCGCTTGTCTTCTTATTTTTAAATGGCTGGATTGCAATCCTTATTCTAGCAATAGCTGGAGTTATTTATCTATTAAATACATATCATGGTTTTGTAGGATTAACCAAAATCGATAAAAATAAAGTTTGCTACGTGTTTACAGGAGCTTATGCGATTACATTGTTTGTAGTATGCTATATTCTTCCAAAAATATTCAGTTAAAAAAAGACGCTATAAAGAACAAATCTTTATAGCTTTTTTTATGCAATAAACCAAGAAAAAACTGCATATAGCAGCCTAAATTTCTTCACTAACAACATCTTCATTTTTAATTTTTGAAGGTATTTCAATATCTTCCATATTGCTTGAGTCCGGCTCATCTTCACATTCATTTTTTTCCATAGTGCTTTCTACATCAAGATTCTCTGCACTTTCTTCTAAAGTTGTTTCAGAATCAAATTCTTCTGCACTTTCTTCTAAAGAAATAATTCCTACTGGACAAGAATCAATAGCGTCTTTTAAAGCTTCAGATTCTAAATTTTCTTCACTAATTACATGAGATAGACCATCTTCATTAAAATCAAAATGTTCCGGATCAATACCTACACAAGCTCCACAACCAATACATTGGTCTGTTAACACTTTTATTTTTTTCATAAAATTTCTCACCAAACTTATTATAAACATAAAAAGTTTTAAAAATCAATAAATAGACGTTTTCAAAAATGTCAAAATATGTTATATTTAGTATGAAAGGATCAGAATTATGAAAACAAGAATTAATAAGTATTACGATGAAACTCCTAGTTTTGCTCCTCGAAGAACAGCCAAAAACAATGAGTTATATGAAGAAATAAAAAAGAGTGAAATAGAAAATTTTGATATTGGCAGTAATGCAAAAGTAATTGGCAATAATGAAGCTCAAATAGATATAAATAAATTAAAAGATATTTTAGAAAAGAATTATCAAGAAGTACCCAAAAGAAGATCGTTAAAATTAGATATTCCTGAGGAAGAAGAAATTGAGATGGAAAAAACCAAAGAATACGACATCAATGCCATCTTAGAAAAAGCAAGAGAAGAAAAAGAAGTGGATTATCAAAGAGAAAGATTAAAAAAAGTAAGGGATACGCAATATGACATTTTAAAAAATTTAGAAGTAGACCAAGAAGAACCAAAAAGTAAAGCTGCTGATGAAAGAACAAAAGATGAACTTTTAGATTTGATACAAACAATAAACCTGAATGAAACTCAAAGGAAAACGATAAATGCATTAGCCGAAGAAGAAAAAGAAGAAGAAACTGAAATAAATGATGATACTGAAACCGAATTAGATCCTTTGGATATTTTAAACGATTTACGAGGTGATGAGAATACGGTAGTAGCTGGGGCCAAAGAATTTGAAAATGAATTAAAAGAAGCTCAAGAAAAAAAGGAGAAAGAAGAAATTGCTGAAGCTTTAGATGAAGATGTAGATGACTCATTCTATACAAGTAGCATGTCCTTTAATAAAAATGATTTTGCTGATTTCAGTGACTTAGAAGAAAGTAAGGCAAGTAGAATTTTAATTAAAATCTTAATCGTTATTGTTTTCCTAGCAATTATTGCAGGTATTGTTATTTTCTTAAATGATTTTCTAAATTTAGGATGGTTTTAAAAACACCATCTTTTTTCATATAATAAACTATGAGAGTAAAAGTAAAAAAACATTTTTTTTCAAAAAAATCAATACCATGGATATGTATAAGTATCTTAATAGGTTTTATAGGATTATTTACTTGGTTTAATAAAAACGCGAGTCCAAAACTTATTTATATTGCTGAACAAAATTTAACTAAATATATAGATACGGTTGCCAGCGATTTTCAAATATTTTTAGATAGTAGTGGTAAATATGAAGATTTTTTACAAATAAAAGAAAATGAACAAGGGGAAATCAGTTCAGTTGATTATAATATGGTAGAAATTTATTCTTTAGCAAGCGAGCTTACAGCATACTTACAAGAATCTTTAAAAAAAGCCTATCAACAAAAAACGATTCCCTATACTAATCAAACACTAAATTCTAAAGTGACAGATGGAATCATTCTAGATATACCTCTTGGCATCATCAGCAATTCACCATTTTTAGCAAATTTAGGTCCAAAAATTCCCGTAACCATTCGCTTTATTAATTCTGTATTTAGCAATGTAAAAACAAGACTAACAAATTATGGAATAAACAATGCGATGATTGAAGTGTATTTAAATGTGACAATTTCATATGAAGTGATTTTACCGGTCACAAAAGAAACAAAAGAAAAAAATTACGAATTACTAATCGATTCCAAACTAATACAAGGAAAAGTACCAGAATGGTACAATAAAGCATTTGAAAGCCAAAGTGCATTCTTAGAACTTCCTTTTAAATAATTTTTGTGCTATACTTAAACTAGGGTGAAGAATACATGATCGGACAACCATTTATAAATCCAGTTTTATCACATGCTATTGAAATGTATTTGAAATATAAGGATCATCCCGAGGATCCAAATTTTAGTGAGTTCACAGTTGTGGTCGTAAGAACGTTAGTATTTATATATGGTGAATTAGATATTTTAAATCCTTATATTACTCATAATGAACATATGATGGGTGGTTTTGATAGCAATATAACCAAATATGGATTTTCTATAGATGCACTTACAGATTTTAAAAATCAATTTCTAAAATTTGTTGAAGAACAGCAAAAAAATATTCGTCCGAATAGTGCCTTTATAAAAATTCAAAAATATTTAATTGATATGTACTCTTATAAACAAAAAAGTATGAATTTACCAATAGACCAACTTATGCTTTTTAAAAAATATTTATATATTCCAGAAAATAATGAGAAAATTGCTGATATAAATAGATATTTAATAAATCCTCAAGAAATTATTGGGTATTTAAATAGCAAAATTTATGAAACCAATCATAATTTCATTTTAGAGCCAGTAAAAAGAGAAACGTTAAATACCGATGCATATATTCTATTAGGATATAATATAAATCAAATAAATAATTTGAATGATTCGGATTTAAAAGCCGTCAATGATCAAATTTATCGCTTTTTCCGGGTAGATTCAAACTCGCCAAATAGCAAAGAATTGCTAGATAAAGCCGTAAACTATTATAAAAGATATGGAAATAGAATTACTTCAGGAAATGGATATGTTGATTTTTTACTTTTTGCGAGTATAGCAGCAACAGCTTTGTTTATTACTGTTTTAATTGCCTTAAATTATTTTTAGAAAGGATAAACTCATGCAATATATAACAATTAATAATCAAAAATATTTTATTATGAAAAATGAAAAAGATGCTATAGATAAGGAAGAGCTAGAAAAAAAATTGACTGAATATTTTGATTCCTATGATTATATTGTGGGAGATTGGGCTTATGGGAAATTAAGATTAAAAGGATTTAATAGTAAAACAAATACAAATTTTAAAGAAATCAATGATATTGATCATGTCGAAGAATATTTGAAAAATTTTTGTGCGCCTGAATGCCGTCACTTTATCCTAAGTAGAGAAAAATAAATGAGAAAAATAAGCAATAGTGGTTGCTTATTTTTTTTAAATTTGCTATAATCTTTTCAGAATAGAGGGATAAAAAATGGAAGATAAAGTAACTTTAATTGGACCAAATGGCGAGAAAGAAGAAAAAAAAGTTGTTTGCCATTTTAAATGCATTGATGATAGCCGTCCAAATATAAAAAATGTTCCCATTTTAATCGTGGATACTGAGCAAATGAATAACGGAAATAATGTCTTAGGCTTTTATTGGGAAAAAGATGGTTTATATCAACCAATTTTAGATGAGGCAGCATGGAGCGAAGTAAAAAGTGTAATTATAGATATTATAAAAAAGAACTATAATGTGGTAGGTGTTGAATAATGAATACAAATGTCTTATATATGAACAAAAAAAGGTTAAGACCTGGATTGAAAAGTGCTGCTTCATCTCCTAGATTTATGGCAGTAAATGCCGATCAACTAGCAGGATTAAATGCACTTAAAAACGATCCGAATGTTGTTGCAATGATGAATAATGAACCACAAGAAATCATTCAAGATGCAACAGTAGTTAATATGCCAGCTGCAGCTGAAATGCCAAAAGAAGAAAATTTAATGGAACAACCACAAGCCGCAGCACCAGCCCAAGAAGTTACACCACAAGAAAATGTAATCCAAAACACTGTAGAACCTCAAGCAGTAGTGGATATGTCACAAACTCCACCTGCACCAAATGTAGTACCAGAAATGAATGGAGATACTGTGATGAACAATCCTGTAGTACAAGAACCAATACAAGATACACCAGTTGTGAATGAAAATGTTACACCTGCTGTAAACATTTCTGCACCAAATGCAGTTATAGATAATACAGCTCCAACTATGGAAAACACTCCAGCAGTAGATGTAAATATGACAGCTGTAAATGAGATAAATAATGCAAATATTATGGAAAATTCATCCGCTGTTCCTTCTTCTACCACAAACGTTGGAACGGATGAAGAATATCGTGAACAAATGGCAGCAAATGCCGAATTACAACGTAAAGTACAAGAAATTTTTGATACAGCAAAACGTGAAGCAATGGCAGCTATTGGTGATTTTTTAGAAAAAAATTCTAAAAAAAAAATGAATAATAATTCTGTAAATCTCACACCAAAAAAAGCAGAAACTCCAGCAATAGATTTAGGTACTAATTCTGTAATACAAATGCCAACACCTGAAGTGAATGTAAATGCAAATACACAAGTTCCATCAATGCCAAGTGTGGCTCCTGAAATGAGTAATGCCAATAATGGAATAACAGAAAATGCTGCTATACAAAATGAAACACCAGTAATTGACTTACAATCTATGAAAATGGTACCAAATGCTCCAATAACCCCACCTCAATCCATGGGAGAAGTTCAGGGGCAAATAGAAGAACAAAATGGCCCAGTCTTAACAAGAGCTGCTTAAGTTCAAGAGTATATCTTGAACTTTTTTTCATATATTTTAATATGAAAGAAAATATTTTATATGCCTATCATCTCAATATTGAAAACATTAAAGAATATAACGAATATTCTGTTTTTGAGTTCAACGAAAAAAGCTATTATTTTACCAAAGTAAAAAGAAGCAAAGAAGAATTTCAAGAATTATTAGATGTTATAAGAGAATTAGAGCAAAAAAAAATCCCAATATTTTCTTTTATAACCAACATAAATGGTTCATTTATCACTATGGTAAATAACGATGCCTATGTACTAGTAGAAGTAGATAATCCCTTACATGAATATAGTTTGACAGATATTATAGAACGCAATCAAAAAGTAATTTTAAATGCGAAAAAAAACAGTTTATATCGAAATGAATGGGGAAGACTTTGGAGTGAAAAAATTGATTACTTAGAATACCAAGTTTTTGAAATGGGAAAAAAGTATCCAATTATTATAAATAGTTTTAGCTACTTTGTCGGTCTTGCCGAAAATGCAGTATGCTATGTGAACAATGCCATGAAAATTGCCCATCCAATAAATACTCCAATCGTCTTATCTCATAAAAGAATAACATTTCCAAATTTTCGTTTAAATTATGATAATCCCTTAAATTTTATTTTTGATTTAGAAGTAAGAGATGTTGCCGAATACTTAAAAAATATGGTTTTTAAAGAAGATAGCTTACCACTAATCGAACTAAAAGCTTTTATTGAATTAAGACATCCAGATTTATACAGTTTAAGCATGTTGTATGCAAGACTTCTTTATCCATCTTACTATTTCGATTTACACGAAAAAATTGTTAACAAAGATGAAAATGAGGAAGAATTACTACCAATCATTGATGCTATACCAAAGCAAGAAAAATTTTTAAAAGAAGCTTGGTATTTAATAAGAAATTATGCTCCAATTGAAGGAATAGAGTGGATTATAAAAAAAGAGTTATAAACCAACATTTATAACTCCTTTAATTTCAGGAATCTCCTCTTGCAAATAAGATTCAATTGTCTCCTTTAAAGTCACATCTAAAAATCCACAATTAGCACATTGACCTAAAAGCTTAACATAAACATAACCATCTTCATATTTAATGTATTCGATGTCTCCACCTTCAATGTTTAAAAAAACACGTATATCATCTATTTTTTCTTGAATTTTTTGCTCAATAGTTTCCATTTTTCTTTTCACCTCACAAACATTATAAAATTTCTAACTTAACAAGTAAAGAAAAATCATTTATAATAAAGGTAGTGGTGAAAAAAATGAATGAATATAAAAAAGGAGATATTATAACGGGTAAGGTAACAGGTTTTGAAAAGTATGGCATATTTTTAGCTTTTGAAAATGGATTTACAGGACTAATTCATATTTCGGAATTAAGTGAGAACTTTGTTAAAGATGTTACAGAATATGCAAATCTTGGAGAATCAATACCATGTGTAATTTTAGATATTGATGAAGAAGAGAAAAAAATGAAGTGTAGTATTAAAAATACGGAATACGCAATTCAAAAAGATCTATTAATTGATCATGGCTTTGCACCCTTAAAAAAACAGTTACCAATTTGGATGGATGAAAAAATAAAAGAGTATAATATTGGAGAAAATGAAGAAAAATAGCATTTTTTTGCTTAGAAAAGGAAAAAATACTGTCAATAGTTTTTGAAAATGTCCCAAAAAAATTTAAACATTAACGGGAAAATATTCTCGTTTTTGTTTGTAATTTTATACCTTTTCTCATTGAAGTC
>CAJFEV010000036.1 GCA_904374795.1 uncultured Bacilli bacterium | reverse complement strand
TTTTTTCTTGTTCTCCTTATTTTAACATTTTGATTTGCATTTACTTTTGTATTTATTTATCATATCTATTCATTTGCATTTACTTTTAAAATTCACTAAAAATGTAGAAAAAGCCACGGAAATGAGTTACAATAAGAATGGTTTTAGAAATTACCCTGTAGCCAAGTGGTAAGGCAGTGGGCTCTGACCCCACCATTTCATTGGTTCGAATCCAATCAGGGTAGCCAAAATGTTTTCAATATCGCGAAAGCGATTTTTTTATTGCATAATAAAACAAGGAAGATTATTTTCCTTGTAACATATTAAGTAAATCAATTTTAAATCTGTCTTTAGAAGCATTAGACTTACTAATCATAATGCCTTTATAAGTACCAAGTTCAGATCTATGTCCTTCTAAAAGAATATCTTTTGGAAGAATCTCTTTTAACATAACAGTTTCCTCTTTTTTATACACAGTATAAATAAGTTTTACTTTACCATGAACTTGAGCAAACATTTCATCACTTGGCAACTCTAATTCATAAGTAACTGTCCCAGCCTTCTTATTTTGACTAATCACTTCACCAGGAAATTCTCCATCACGCATTTTAGGATAATAATCGAAACTCAATTTTTTAAAAGCTCTCATATTATACTTTTTTAATGATCTTTCTAACTTACGAAATTCGTTTTCATTTACATAATCTAAGACAAAATTTTTCATTTCACATACCCCCTATTAACCCTTTTCGTACTTTAATTATAGCACAAAATAGAAAAAATGTCAAATTTGTGTCTAACCACTTGATTTTTTATATTCTTCCCTAATTTTGACAAAAAAATTCATTTAGATAAATCCAAATGAACCAAAGTTTGTCCTAAATTATAAGGATCCAAATGATATTCTAAAACTCGCTTATCTTGAGATAATATATGATGAACCTCATCTTTTAACTTGCCCGTCCCTTTACCATGAATAATTACAACATAAGGATCCCTTAATTTAATATGATCTGTTATAAAATTATGAACTATTGTATACGCAGTTACAGCATATTCTCCATGCAAATCAATCTTGGGATAATAAGACCAACAATACATATTTAACCCTGATTATTAGTAGACGAATTAAAAGGTTGATTTAAATCCTGGTTAGGAAGTGGCATTTCCGGAATTTGAGAAGATGCTGGCATTGTAGCATTTTGGATATTCTGTGATGCTTGTACCGTACTATCCATAGTTGAAGTTGATACTGATCCTTGATCTACATTTTGTTGCTGTACCTCAAGTGAACCAAACTTACTCTCATATTGGCTAATAACATCTGACAATATTGGAATAGATGCTTTTGCGCCATATTTAGTAGTAGATAAAGCCGCGGCAATATTAGCAAGGCGAATACAGACTTCTAGGCCGTAACCTTTTCCCAAGCCATATATTAAAGCCCCATCAAATACATCACCTGCTCCGGTTCTATCCACTTCCGTAACTGGCATAGTTTGCATAACTTTAATTTCATTATCAACAGAAAACATTGACCCTTTATTCTGCATCGTAACAATGATTTCATTTTTTGGAAACATTCCTCTTAATTCCTTATATAAATTCAATAAGTGTGTCGGATTATTCATATCCACTCTCATTTTTGTAACTTGACATGCAAATTCCATAGAAAAAACAATATATTTTACTTCTTTTGCAATCGAAATCACTTCTTTAGGATCAGCATAGTTTAATCCAGCTCCTAAGACTGTAATTGCATTTGGAAACTTATTTAATGCCGACATAGTTGCAGAATATTCAAAGCCATCAGTATAAATGACATCTGGTGCTACATCAAATTCATATTTTTTTAAATGATAAACTTCCGGCTCAATCATAAGTTGTGTCCGTGAAGTAGTTTCTTTGTTGGCAATAATAAAAGTAGTTGTGGTCTTTTTCTCATAGTTCACTTCCATAAAATTCGTATGAACATTCCCACTTTCTAAATCTTTCTTAATAAATGTCCCAAAATCATCGTATCCAACGGCACCAGCAAAATAGCTTTCATTATTCCATTTTCCTAATAAATAAGCAACATTTGAGCCGCTCCCGCCACTACCATCCAATTTTTCTTTAATCAAATTTTTACTGTTTTCAATCGGATACTTATCTACAGGTACAGTAGTATCATAAGTAGCCTTACCAATACTTAATGCAATCATTAAATCACCCATCTTATCTTTCTTTACTAATTATACAATAATACTCAATTTTTGTAAAAAGTTTTTTATTTCAAAAATCCACTCATGTTTATACAAATATAACAGTTTCTGATAATTCTTTTCGTACATGATGTAATGGATTTCCTGTATACTCATCATCTTTATATCCAATTGGAAGTAAGCAAATAGGTTCAATAGAATCTTCTAACCCAAATTCTTTTTTCAGCGCTTGTTTATCAAACATTTCAATCCAAATATTATCCACACCAACATTCGTTGCTTCTAACATCATATGAGTTGCGACTATACAAGCATCCATTTCATAAGTAGAATAATCATCTTTCGCCCAAGCGATTTTTTTATCACTACAAACAACCAAAACAGTTGATGCACCATACCTACAAGGACTTACTTTATCTATTTTTTCCAACGCTTCCCTGGAAGTTGCCACATATATCTTTTGAGGTTGCAAATTCTTAGCGGTTGGAGCTAATCTTCCAGCCTCTAATATCTTATTGAGTTTCTCCTTTTCTACTTCTTTATTTTTAAATTTTCTGGTCGCTGTACGATTTCGAATAACGGTTTCAAAATCCTGATTTTCTTTAGAAAATGTAGTATATTGTTCTACTCTCATTTTTAAATGATATTTTTCTCTTAGCTCTGCTATTTGCTTCATCATTAAAGATTTATGATGTAAATCTAAAGCTTCTTGATTTTCCCAACAATCAATTAATAAAACGGTTTCCGGATCATTTATAGGAAAAAAATAATCATATCTTTTATTTCCTTTTTCGTTACGTACTTGATCCACTATTCCTTTAGCAATCATTTCATTTACAAAAGCTTTTGCACTTCCATTTTGACCTGTATAATATATATTTATTGTTAAATTCATTTCTTTATTATCAACTCCTAAAATAATTCTATCACAAATCAAAAGAAAACTCTATCAACCAAGATAAAGTTTCTAAACGTTTTCATATTTAAACAATGAAAATTTGTAGCACCCGAAAGTAACGAACTATTATATTCAACTATTGCTTTTTTGCTTATCTTTTATAACAGCTATAGCTGCAGCAAGCCTAGCAATTGGTACTCTAAATGGAGAACAAGAAACATAGTCTAATCCTACTTTGTAACAGAATTCAATACTTGAAGGATCTCCGCCATGTTCTCCACAAACACCTAAAGAAATATTTGGGTTTGTATTTCTTCCTTTTTTGGCAGCCATTTCGACTAACTGACCTACTCCTTCTTGATCTAGTCTTGCAAACGGATCTTGTTCAAAAATTTGTTTGGCATAATAATCGTTTAAAAATTTTCCAGCATCGTCTCTTGAAAAGCCATAAGTCATTTGTGTTAAATCATTTGTTCCAAAAGAGAAGAAATCGGCATGTTGGGCAATTTTATCCGCGATTAAAGCTGCCCTTGGAACTTCAATCATAGTTCCAACTTGATAAGGTAAGGAAACATTTGCCTCTTTTATAATCTCATCAGCAGTACTAGTAACAATTTCTTTAACATACGTAAATTCTTTCGTACTACCAACCAATGGGATCATAATCTCCGGAGTGATTTCTATTCCTTCTTTTTTCACTTCAAGCGCTGCTTCAATAACTGCCCGTGTCTGCATAATAGCTATTTCTGGATAAGTAATTGCAAGTCTACATCCTCTATGTCCCATCATTGGATTAAATTCTTTTAACGAAGAAATTCTCTCTTCTAATTCTTCAACACTTTTTGAAAGCGCCGTAGCAAGTTCTTCGATTTCTTCTTTTTTATGTGGTAAAAATTCATGTAAAGGCGGATCCAAAAACCGAATAACTACAGGATTTGGAGCCATAGCTTTATAAAGTTCAATAAAGTCATTTCTTTGATAAGGTAAAATGGCATCTAAAGCTTTTATTCTTTCTTCTTTGGTATCTGCCATAATCATTTTTCGAAAATTAAAAATTCTTTCTTTATCAAAAAACATATGCTCAGTTCGACAAAGGCCTATTCCTTCCGCCCCAAATTTTTTAGCTTGCAAAGCATCACGTGGATTATCTGCATTTGCTCGTACTTTAAGCGTGCGAATCTCATCGGCCCAAGACATAAACGTTTCAAAATTTCCACTGATAGATGCTTCTTCTTTTAAAATCATACCTTCATATACTTTACCAGTAGACCCATCAAGACTAATTTCGTCTTTTTCATGAAAAATTTGTCCATCTTTTGTTTTTAACCATTTTTCTTTTTCATTGATTGTAAGCTCGCCGCACCCAGAAACACAACAAGTACCCATGCCACGAGCAACAACTGCTGCATGAGAAGTCATTCCTCCCCGAACAGTCAAAATTCCCTCTGAGTGGTTCATTCCTTCAATATCCTCTGGACTTGTTTCTAACCGAACTAAGATAACTTTTTCACCATTTTTACTTGCCGCAGTAGCTTCTTTCGCTGTAAAATAAATTTTCCCTGCCGCAGCCCCTGGACTTGCAGCAAGACCAGTAGCAATCACTTTGCCATTTTTTAAACTGTTTTCATTAAATGTCGGATGAAGTAAACTATCCAATTGTTTCGGATCAACTCTAAGAAGAGCCTCTTCTTTTGTGATTTTTCCTTCACTGACTAAATCTACTGCGATCTTTATTGCGGCCGATGCAGTTCTCTTACCATTTCTAGTTTGCAACATAAAGAGTTTGCCATTTTCGATAGTAAATTCCATATCTTGCATGTCCTTATAATGACTCTCAAGTTTCATAGCTAAATTTTCAAATTCTTGATACACTAAAGGCATATCATTTTCTAACTTAGAAATAGGACTAGGAGTACGAATACCTGCAACTACATCCTCTCCTTGAGCATTCATTAAATACTCGCCATAAAGTTTCTTTTCTCCAGTTGCTGGATTTCTTGTAAAAGCAACTCCTGTACCTGAAGTTTCTCCTAAATTTCCATAGACCATTTCTTGAACATTAACTGCCGTTCCCCAAGAAGATGGAATATCATTCATTCTTCGATAGTAAATGGCCCGTTCATTATTCCAACTACGGAAAACCGCACGTACTGCTTCTAAAAGCTGTTCTTTTGGATCATTAGGAAATTCTTCTTTAGCCAGTTCAAAATAAATCTTTTTAAAATCCTTGGTAATTTTTTTCATATCCAAAGCATCCAACTCTGTATCATAATGAACGCCTTTTTTTTCTTTATACTCATCTAAATATCTTTCAAAAGCACTTTTTGGGTATCCTTTAACAACATCTGCATACATCTGAATAAATCGTCGATAAGAATCATAGACAAATCGTTCGTTTTGACATTCTTTGGCAAAGTTAGCAGCAACTTCATCATTTAACCCCAAATTTAAAATGGTATCCATCATTCCTGGCATACTTGCTCTAGCTCCACTACGAACACTTACTAAAAGAGGATTCTTGGCATCTCCAAAAGTTTTTCCCGTACTACTTTCTAACTTTTGTAAAGAATCCAAAATTTCTTTTTCAATATCTTCACTTAATTTTTCCTTATTTTCATAATAACTTGTACACGCCTCAGTTGTCACCGTAAACCCACGAGGAACAGGAAGTCCAATCTTAGTCATTTCAGCTAGATTAGCTCCTTTTCCCCCTAATAAATTTTTCATATCTTTGTTTCCTTCCGAAAACATATATACATACTTTGGCATCATTTCATCTCCTTATCTTATGCTCTAAAACCATTATATCGAGAACTCCAAAAAAAAGATACGCTTTCGACAGTTCTTGACATGAATTCTACCCATTTTTTCTTTTAAAAACTTATTTTCTTCTCATTTTATGAAAATATTCTTGTCTTAAATACTCATTAGATAAATGAGTGTAAATTTGCGTTGTATTTAATTTTTCATGTCCTAAAAGTTCTTGAACGGTTCGAATATCTGCCCCATTAAGAAGTAAGTGAGTAGCAAAAGTATGCCTTAGAGTATGGGGAGAAATATGATGTTGCATAGCCACCTTTTTCACGCGCATAGCAACTATTTGCTCTGCTGAAGACCTACTCATCGGATTTCCTAAAGTATTTAAAAATAAATAATCACATTTTTTTCCTTTTAAAAAAAACTCGCGGACTTTCAAATACTCTTCTAAAGCATCTTTAGCATAATCTCCAAATAAAACAATACGCTCCTTACTTCTTTTTCCTAAAGTACGAATAGTTTTCTCTTTGATATCAATATCTTGTAACTTGATATTCACAAGTTCACTAACACGCATCCCTGTCGCGTATAAAAGTTCAAACATACAACGGCACAATAAATCTCGCGGCGTTTTCTCCTTATGAAAATCAAGCAAAGTTGCAATCTCTTCATAATTTAAAGTATCAGGAAGTTTTCTTTTTGTTTTGGGATTATGAACCGTTTTAAAAATATTCGTGACGATATATCCTTGTTCCTTCAAATAAGAATAATAACTTCTAAGTGCAGTAATATGCCTAGCTACTGAAGTATTCGTATATTTAAGGTGATCTAAATATTTTAAATAATCCCAAATCTCTTGTTTAGTAATCTCAAACGGATGAATTTTCTTCTCTTCTAAATATTGATAATACTTAGAAAGTTCATTTTTGTAACCTAAAATAGTATTCTCACTATAATTTCGTTCATATTGTAACTGTTCTAAAAATGCTTCTACTTCTTTCATATGCTCACCTTATCTTTATCCATTATAGCATATTTTTGAATAAAACCTTTCCTTTTTCCCTATAATAAAAATATGAAAACACGTGATTATATAAATATTTTTTTAATTTTTTCCATTCTTGGCTTTCTAAGCGAACTTTTCATAAGTTTTTTTATGCACGAACAAAAACAAACGCTTTTACTTGGCCCATGGATGCCTATCTACGGCTTTGGCATTTTACTTATTTTAGGAATTGATCATATATTATCCAAAAAACTTCATGGCAAAGAAAAAATTTTCTTTTGCTTTCTATTAAGTATCTTACTGCTTACTTTAATTGAAGGATTAGGTGGATTTCTCACAAATTTTCTTTTTCAAAAAAATTTTTGGGATTATACACGCCTTCCTTTTTCTATCGGAATGCATATGAATTTACTTATCTCACTTATATGGGGAATCGCAGCGATTTTCATTTGTTATTTTGTTTTACCAAGAATAAAATCCTTAATTGTGAAAATTCCCATTTGGCTAACTCTTCTACTAAGTATCCTATTTTTAATTGATAATCTTTACTCTTTTTGGAAAAACTGTACACTTTTTTCCTTAATAATTTGCTATTTTCTTTGATAGTCTTTAGGTTTTTGGTATAATAAAAGTCAAGAAGGTGCTTAAAATGTTTAGAGCTTTACAAATACTCACGAATAAATTTTTAACTTTACTTTTAAAAATCTTAGGAAAAAACGGAACACAATTTCCCGGTTCTATTAGTTATAATATGAATCAACATGTCCTAGAAAAAATAAAATATCCAAAATACGTAATTGGGGTAACTGGATCAAGCGGCAAAGGAACAACGACAAATTTAATTTACCATATTTTAAAAGAAGCAGGCTATGATGTCGTTTACAACGCATCTGGAAGTAACGGTATTCGTGGAATTACGACCCTTATCTTAAATAACTGTACAATTTTTGGAAAATTCAAACACGATGTATTATTACTAGAATTAGATGAAAAACATTTACATCTAGCTTTTGGAAAAAATAAAATGACTCATTTAGTAATTACAAATATTACTCGGGACCAACCAGCAAGAAATGGTTCACCAGATCTAATTTATAAAGCCATTTTCGATAGTCTAGATGAACAAACTACCCTCATTTTAAATGCTGATGACCCGGGACTTATGAAAGCCACCCTATCTTTTCCCGGAAAAATTGTGACTTATGGGATCAATAAAACGAAAGAGTCTCATCAAAAAACCATCAACTTTAGCGTCGATGAAGCCTACTGTCCAAATTGTCATAAAAAACTTATATATTCTTATTATCACTACGGTCACATTGGTTCCTACTATTGTCCAAATTGTGATTTTAAACGAGGAAATCCTGACTATGTTGGCACAAAACTTGATTTAAAAAATCAAACCATGAATATCAATAATAAGGAAATTCATTTAAATAAAGATTTTCTATTTACTGCCTATGCTTCCATCGCTGCTTATGCATTATGTGATACCATTAAAGTTCCCGAAGAAAAAATTCTTGACACCTTTAACAAAGAAAAAATTCCAACAAAACGGGGACATGATATAAAACTAGGGACTAGAACTATCACCATGTTAGAAAGTAAAAATGAAAATGCATTAAGCTATTATCAATCTTTAAAATATATTATAAATGCCGAAGGAAAAAAAGTTGTTATTTTAGGATTTGATAATGTTTCTCGAAGATACAAATACAATGATTTATCTTGGCTTTGGGATGTTGAATTTGAATTATTAAATGATGAGAGTATCGAAAAAATCATTTTAATCGGACGATTTAAATGGGATGTAAGAGTCCGATTAGAATATGCTAAAATCCCTGATGAAAAAATTTATATGTTAGACGATTTAAATGACATTGTTCATGTTTTAAAAACAGAAACAAAAGGAAATGTTTATACTATGGTATGCTTTGATATGACTGAAATACTTTTAAAAAAATTTAAGGAGGATCCTGCTAATGGAAACCATTAAAATTGCACATTTATATTATGATTTAATGAATCTTTATGGAGAACACGGCAATATCCTTGCTCTTACCAAACATTTAGAAGCTCACAAAATAAAAACCATTGTTCATTATCTCTCCTTAGAAGACGAAATCGATTTTTCTAAATATGACATTTTCTATATAGGAAGTGGTAGTACTCCAAACTTTCACTTAGTAAGAGAAGATATTTTAAAAAGAAAAAAAGAAATCCAACAAGCTATCAAAGAAAAAAAATTCTTCTTAATCACAGGAAATGCCATTGATTTATTTGGAAAAAGTTATAATACTACAGATGAACAAGAATTAGAAACGTTAGGAATTTGTCAATACGAGACTTTTGAAACCGATTTTCGAATTGTTGGCGAGCAAGTCTATAAATTTCCGAAACTAGAAGAAGAAATTATTGGTTTTCAAAATCGAAATACGGTTTTAAGATATATCAAAGAAAAACATTTATTCGATGTAAAAAGTGGTACGGGTTATGTTCCAAAAGCCATTGTTGAAGGAATAAAAAAAGACAATTTTTATGGAACCTATCTATTGGGGCCAATTCTAATTCGTAATCCGTATTTTACCGAATATTTAGTAGAACAAATCGTCAAGCAAAAAAATCTAGCTTTTGAACCATTCCTAGACAAATTAGAAATTAAAGCTTATGATGAATATCGTAAGAACATGTTAAACGAAAAAAATGGAAATTAACTTCCATTTTTTAATTTTAAAAATTTTTCTCTTTCTTCTTTTGAAAAATGACATCCACAATAATCTTGACGATATAGATGATATTCTTTAGACATTTCAATACTTTTCTTATACCCATCATGCTTTTTAAAATCACTGTACAAAAAAGATATTTGATATTTTAAAGCTAACTCTTCACCAATTTCATTAATTTTTAAAGCATTTTTATAAGGACTAACAGTCAAACTTGTTCCAAAATAATTTAAACCATTTTCTTTAGCTACTTGAGCTGTTTTTTCTAAACGCATCTTATAGCACTTAAAGCATCTAAATCCACCTTCTTTTTCATTCTCGAGCCCTTTGCTCACCTTTTCAAAAGCTTCATGCTCATAATCACAATCTAAAAAAGAAATCGGATATTTTGCTGGAAATTCTTTTAAAAAACGCTTTTGTTCTTCTTTTCTTTTTAGATACTCATCATATGGTTCGATATTTGGATTATAATAAAATACGGTGACACGAAAATAATCAGCTAATCTAAGCAAAACAGCAGAAGAACAAGGAGCACAACAAGTGTGTAATAGTAAAGTTGGTACTTCTTGATTTTTTTCTATTTCTTGAAGTATCCCTGTCATTTTTTGATCAAAATTCACTTTCTCCATAAGCATCACTAAAAGTAGTTTAACATAAAAAAACAAATTTTAAAATAAACAATTATTTCATCTACATAAAAAAATCGATCATTTTCTAATTTAAACTGAATCAAATTTTTGAATTTCTTGTTTGCTTAAACCTGTAACCTCAGAAATTTCATCAATAGATAACTTAAATTTTTTTTCACTTTTAATTCCTTCAGCAAATCCTTCTTTCTGAGCTTCATGTTTTCATTTGGCTTGTAAGTTTTTCATTTCTTTGATTTCTTCATCATAAAGAAATTTTCGTATCTGAGTTACCGCATCCATTAATAGTTCACTTTCTTCTGCAATGGACTTTCTTTCTTTATCGGTTATGACTTTAATGATTCTAAACATTCTATTTGCTAAATTATTTTCACCCACAGTATCATTTGACTCTTCTAATTTATCAAGATTATAGATATATCCTTTTAAATCTTCGTCAACGACAACGTTCTTGTCTTTTTCTTTCAACAAATATTCTGTTTTTAGATTTGTCGGAAAAGGTAAAGAACTTTTTTAAGCAAATATTATATTGAGATACTTTGTGTTGTCTTTAATACTTTCCTACCATGGGGAAATCTAGAGTAAATACGAAAGAAATACCCTTTGCTTTTCGTAAAATCTTCTTCATCAAAATTTGATGTATACATTTCCAAATTCATAATTTCTCCTGGAATCTCTACTAAAATATCTGAGACAATACTTTTGTTTTTGATATTCGTTTTATTTAAAGGATTGCCGTTAATTTTTTAAAAAAGCTTCTAAAAAGCGAATATTTTTTTGAATACCAAAAATTTCTTTAAAAACTAAATCCAAACTTAATTTTTTTATAAGAGTGCCTCCTTTCTAAGAAGAATTTTTCTTCTTCTACTAATACATTCAAAAAAATCTTCAATTTCCTTTTTTTAAAACCAAAAAACAACTAGAAAAATTCTAATTGCTTTAATAAATTAAGATGTTTTTACAACAAATGGGTCATTAGCAGTACCTATTCCACTAGATATTTCGACATCACCTTTTAGATTGATAACTCCACGAACTCCAAAATTAGTGCCTACCCCTATGTTTCCCACAAATCCAGTGGAATTAGCATAAAATCCATATGCATGTTTTCTAGCTAGGCCACTTCCACCAATAACAATATTTCTAGGTGTCATAGTCCAATAACTGTTACTATGGGTATAAGATTGCCTATTCATATAGCCATCAGCCAAGCCACTTAACATAAGTTCATCTACTGTTATAAGTCCAATTGAATATACTAAAGCTTTGTTTCCGATGCCTGATGTATTTGTTGTAAATAAGTCGTTATTTGCATTTGGACAGGTAAGTATTGGACTGTGAGTTTCATAATATCTTGTATATCCAGCATAATAAGTAGCCTTATCCGTCGTTTGAAAACCATCTCCATTATTACTTCTTGTAGACAAACTTCGGTCATTGCAAAATCCTGAATCTGCTATATATTCACTTAATCCTTTATCTTCGATGTTTTGTTTATACCAACTATCTAAATATTTTTTTATGTCCGAGTCATTTTCATTAGCATTTGTCTCTTCATAACTACTATTTAATGTACTGCCATACATATATCCTACATATGCATGATTGTCTGCTAGAGAATTAAATGGTACTCTTATTTGATTTATATATCCTAAATTACTGTCCGTTAATTTCATATTTAAACTGTTACCTTCGGCATCAAATGTTTCTCCGGCATACAATAGTCTAACTGACCCGTCTCCATTAAGTCGTATGATTCTCCAATAATATCCTCCAAATAATACATAGTTATTTGTTACACTTCCTCGGTAATAATAACTGGTTCCATAATCATCTTCCATGGTATATAACCCTTTATCTGATTTATCACTTTCTCGTTCTGTTTGATTATAAGCATAGCCTGTCATTCGATATATTTGAGTTTTTATTTCAGTTCCACCATTTCCTGTGGTTGTTCCTTCTTCTTTGGCTGCACCAGTGAGCTTATAAATTGTTAAACAATTAGTTGTATTTCTTGATACACTTATTAAATCGTTGTTGGTTGCATTAGTAGAGAAACTAGAACCACAAAAATAGTAATCATTACTATAATCTAATGTTGTTGGATCTACATATTCATAACCTGTTAAATTATACCTTCCTGTTTCTGAATTAAACGTATATCCGGTTCCTATGGTTGGTAGAATATTAGTTTCTGTTAAATTGGCTGTATAGGATTCTCCATTTCCTACTAAATCTGGATGAGGCATGGTTGCTGTTACCGTTGTTTGATTTACTTCATGATTTTCTTGCCAAGTGATAATAGGGGCGGTTTTTGTAAAATCCGGTGTTTGTTTTGATGCAATCATTGCTTTTGCTGATTCCACACTTGATGATTGATATTCATTTACAAGCATGGCATCTGCTAATGTGGTAAATCCTTGTTCGACTGGACTATAACTTCCGATTGTCGCTGTGACTACAATTTTAGCTTCAAAGGTT
>CAJFEV010000035.1 GCA_904374795.1 uncultured Bacilli bacterium | reverse complement strand
TTGCAAATTCATTGTATCATAAGTTTCTGATGTGACTCATTTTTATTATCTAAAAATAGTGTCAGGATTTTACTCACCAACACTATTTATTATAGAACCCTTATCTTGAAAGAGATAAGATTTTTTTATAAAAATATATTGATGATCACGTAGAAAATTTATTTTAAAATTATCTAGTAAAGATTTATTGGTTTATGGTATAGTTAATTTATGGGATGGTGTTTATGAAAAATATTCCAGCAAAAAAAAGTTTAGGGCAAAATTTTTTAAAAGATGAGAATATTTTAAAGAAAATTGTAAATAGTTTTGATGTTACAAAAGATGATTTAGTTATTGAAATTGGTCCAGGAATGGGTGCTTTAACAAAATATTTGATTCAAAAACCTAGTGACTTGGTTTGCTATGAGATTGATGAACGTTTAAAAGATATATTACTTTCTTTTTCAAAAGAAAATGTTCAAATTATTTTTGATGATTTTTTAAAACGTGATTTAAAAAAGGATATACAAAAGGAATATAAAGCAATTTATGTGATTGCAAATATTCCATATTATATAACCACGCCTATTATTGAACATATTTTAGCAAGTAAATTAATTATTAATGGAATGACTCTTTTAGTTCAAAAGGAAGTAGCTATGCGTTTTAGTGCTAAACCTGGTTCAAAAGATTATGGATTTTTTACAGTATTTTTGCAACATTATTTTTCTATCCATAAACTTTTTAATGTTCATCCCCATTCTTTTTCGCCACCTCCTAAGGTTATGAGTTCTGTTGTTCAATTAATTCGTAAAGATGAAATAGTAAAGTTAGATGAAACAAAATTTTTTGAATTTTTGAAAATTGTTTTTCGTCAAAAAAGAAAAACTTTGAAAAATAATTTGCAGGGGTATGATTGGAGTAAAATTGCTTCTGTTTTAGAGAAATTTGGTTATCCTTTAACTGTTCGAGCTGAAGAAATTTCTTATGAAGTTTTTGTTCAAATTTTTCAAAATTTATTGTAGCTAGTAAAGTTTTACTAGTTTTTTTCATATAGTTTTTTAGGTGAAGATTATGGTATTTCAAGTAGGCGATTTAGTTACGCGTATTAGTTATAATCATGATGTGGTTTTTAAAATCTTGAATATCCGTGGTGAAGTAGCCTATTTAAAAGGAGTTCAAGTCCGATTATATGCGGATGCTCCTTTAGAAGATTTACAATTATATGTTAAAGAAGATCGTGATGAAGAAGATGATGAATTTTTATTAGATGATTCTTCAATGCGAGGAGATTTTTTTTATTTGCCAGGAAAGGTATTACATATTGATGCCGATCAAGAATATTTGGAAAGATGTTTAAAATTTTATAAAAAAAATAAAGTAATGGCGATAGGTAAAAAAATTGAAGAAAAAGAGGTAAGTAAGCAGATTCGTAATTTGCTTTTAGAGTATCAACCAGATATCGTGATAATTACAGGGCATGATGCCTATTATCCTAAAAAGGGAGGAATCAAAGATTTAAAGAATTATAAAAATACGGAAAATTTTGTAAAAGCAGTCAAAGAAGCCCGTAAGTATGAGAAAAGTCATGAAAAGCTAGTTATTATTGCTGGAGCTTGTCAAAGTAATTATGAAGAACTTATTAAGGCTGGTGCGAATTTTGCTAGTTCTCCCAAAAGAGTAAATATTCATGCTCTTGATCCTGCAATTATAGCGACTGTTCTTGCAATGAGTGAGCGAAATAAACAAATTGATTTGGTAAGTTTGCTTGCTAAAACTAAGTATGGCGCAAATGGAATGGGTGGAATTATTAGTAATGGCATGATGTATGTAGGATTTCCTAGATAGGAGGGTTATGAATCTTGATATTGTGCGAGAAAAAATCGCTAGTTATATGAATAAAAATGTGACGGTTCAAGTGTATGGGTTGCGAAATAAAAATTTTGAATACTATGGAACTGTCACGGGCGTTTATCCATATGTTTTTACTGTGTTAATTAATGGAACGCAGAAAAGTTTTAATTATTCTGATGTAATAATTGGTGATGTTGTTGTTAAATTAGCGTAAATAGCTTGAATTTTGCGTAGTATTGCTATACAATATTTATAAGTTGGATGACTTTAGAAGGAGAGTAAATGATGAAAATTACATCTGTAAGTGTTCGTAAGATCACAAAAGAAAATTCAAGATTGAGAGGAATCGCATCTGTTTTACTTGATGATGCATTTGCTATTCATGATATTCGTATCATTGAAGGTGATAATGGTTTATTTATCGCTATGCCAAGTAGAAAAACAGCAACTGGTGAATATAGAGATGTTTGCCATCCAATAAATCCTGAAGTTCGTAGTGAATTTACTGATGCAATTTTAGCAGAATATAATAAACAGGATTCTGAATAAATTCTAGGTAACTAGAATTTTTTTTCGGGAGGTTTTTTGATGATTTTAAAACAAACTTTTTTTGATTATTTATTACAAACGTATATGCAAGATTTACAGTATCTTTGTTTAAAAAGAAATTTGTCTTTGATTAGTTGTTCTCCTATAAGGATAGTTTTTCAAGTTTTGCCAGAAAATAAAGAACAACTGTTTTCATTATGTAATATGATTCGGGTTATGGATCTTAATGCTAAAGATCCAAAATTATGTAATCTTTTTTTTGAATGTGATGGTTTTAATCATTTTTCCTTAACTATTGAAATGGCAAATTTTGAAATTTCAAAATTTGTAGTAAATATTTTAAAAGAACCTTTAGATTTTCCAAATTTATATTTTGATTATAACATATTACTAAGATTGATGGAGTATTTAGAGGTTTATTCTATGGGAGTTAAATGCTTTCTTGATAATATGAGATATTATTCATATATTTTTTTAGCTAAGGATTCTCTTAATGATTTATCTTTTATTTCTGATGATAGACAATTATTACCTAATTATCATGAGAAGGCATCGTGCTTTTATCAAGGAAAAAAAATAGATGAAGATAAATATTTGATTTTCAAAGATCTTTATTCTGTAAATGAATATTTAAATAAATTTGAAAATCATTTATCTTTAGCTTTAAAAAATTAATGTTGGAAAATCCTGTATAATTTTTCTTTTTTTTCATATATTTTTTTAGGTGATAATAATGGAAATAGAAAATACTTCTCCTTTGGTTCCTGCAAATCATGAAGTTAAGATTATTGATCGTCGAGAAATTTATATTACAGGCGTAAAGAAAATTAGTAGTTTTGATCATGAGGAGTTTTTATTAGAAACAACTATGGGTATTCTTTTATTAAAAGGAAGTGGGCTGGAACTTTTAAAATTGGATACACATGATGGAAACGTTCGAATAAAAGGAAAAATTATTAGTTATCAATATTTAGAAAATGGAAAAGCAAAAGCTAAAGAAGAAAGCTTTATAGCTAAACTTTTTAAATAATGGATGAAGTTATACAATTACTTTCTTTTTTACTTTCCTTTTTATTTGGATTTAGTTTTCATATTTTAACGAGATGGCATTTTAAGATTTCAGAAACTTATTCAACTATTATGAAATATTTAACGATCATTTTATTTGTTATTAATATTGTTTTACTTTATGTGTACATTATGTACCATTTAAATGATGGAATTATTCATATATACTTTCTTATTTTTGTTGCTTTAGGATTTTTTGCTTTTGATATTTTACAAAAACATGTCAAGTTAAGTACTTTCTTGCCTAGGAAAGTTGAAAAAATTTTTCGACGGTGATATATTCTAGTATAGAAGTATAAATAGGTGACGAGAATGAAAAAGAAAGGTTCAAATAAAGCTAAAAAGCGTTTTTTGTTTTTATCTGTTTTTTTCATAGGCTTAGTAGGCCTATCTTTTGTATCTATTTTTCGTGATTGGATGCAGATTATGAATAATAAGCAGCAAATTTCTAGTTTGACAGCTTATTATGATGATTTGTTAAAAGAAGAAGAAAGTTTAACGAGCGAAGTAACAAAGTTACATGATCCTGATTATGTAGCGCGTTATGCTAGAGAAAAGTATATGTATTCTTTACCTGGTGAGTTTATTATTAAACTTCCTGATGAATAGAAAGTTTTTCTTTCTTTTCTTTTTTTTCTATTTTAAAATATAAGTAGTGGTTTTTATGGAGAAGTTTTGTCATATAAGGTTATTTGATTTACAATTGGAAGGAAAAAAAATTCTACAAGATTTTTCCTTGTCTTTTGATGACAAAAAATCTATTTGTCTTTTAGGAGAAAGTGGTTCTGGAAAATCCTTATTATTAAAATCTTTATTGAAAAATCCAACTTTGTTTGAAGTAAAGGGAAAGATTGTTTTTTATTTTTTGGAAAGTATGAAATCCTTTAATTGGAAAAAGGATGTAAATTACGAGAATCTTTCTTTGGAATGGCAACAATTTCTAGAACATTTTTTGGTTTCTAAGAAAAATTTTGAAAAAAAATTTGCACTTGTCTTAAAATTACTTCAAAACCCTGATTTTTTGTTTTCGGAAGATTTATATTCTATATTATCTTTTAAAGAGATGGGGTTTTTTGTGAATTTTTTAAATAGTCAAAACATTTCTTTTTTTTGTGTTACGAATCAGATTGAGAATACTCCCTTTTTTGATTATTTACTTGTCATTAAAAATAATCGCATTGCTTTAGAAGGACGAACTATTTCTGTGTTAAAAGAAGAAAAAATTATGAAATTGTTAGGATATTCGTTACCATTTTATGTAAATATGAGTATTCAATTAGGATATTATGGAATTGTTGATGATATTTATTTATCTAAAGAGGAATTGGAGGAAGCAATATGGCCATCAAAATGAGTGATTATATAAATCCTAATGGTTTTTCAATATTAGTTAATTTTCCTACTAAACTTCATGATTTTCAAACGGATGATCAATCTGGTTATGTTTTAGATTGTGTTTTTAAAAATAAGATTTCTGTTATGGAATATTTAAAAGAAAAAGGAGACTTTTTAGAACACAAAATAGAACAAGCTTTACAATTAGTTAAATTAAAACCTAGTTTATATTCGGTTTCTATGTCTTCTTTGACTCGGGTTGAAACGAAGAAAGTGGAATTGGCTTTAGCTTTATTATGGCAGTCGAAAGTTATTATTTGTGAATATTTTTTTGATGAGTTACTTTATGGGGAACAAGAGTATTTTAAAAGATTTTTTCGCAATTTACTTTATAAAAAAAATATTAAAATCATTTTAATTGAAAACAATATGAATTTTGTTTGTGAGACAGTAAAAGGTTTTTATTTGTTTACTAAAAATGGAAAATCAAAGTATATAGTTGATTTTTTTGATGATGAAATCTATAAATATGTTGATATGCCGTTTACAGTTGAGCTTATTAAATATTTTGAATCTTGTGGTCATAAGATTGATCATGACGTGACATTTAATGAAGTTTTAAAAGCTATTTATCGAGGTGCAAAATGAGATACTTAGCAAGAATATCCTATGATGGAAGTAAATTTTTAGGTTTTCAACGTTTAAAAAATGGTAAAGGGATTCAAAATGAGCTTGAAAGAGTGTTGAAAATTTTAGCAAAAAAAGAGATTTTTGTACATGGGGCGGGTAGAACGGATGCAGGAGTTCATGCTCTTGATCAATGCATTCATTTTGATTTAGATATATCAATTTCTGTAGATAAATTAAAGTATGTTATGAATCGTCTATTAAAAGATTCTGTAGTTGTAAATTCTATTCAAGTTGTTTCAAATGATTTTCATGCAAGATATGATGTAAAAGAAAAAACGTATGAGTATTTTCTTTTATTAAAAGAGAAGAACGCTTTTTTAAGCAATTATGCTTATCTTTTTTACCAAGATTTAGATATTGAAAAAATGAAGGAAGCCAGTCGCGTTTTTTTAGGCACGCATGATTTTTCAAATTTTGTTTCTGGAGAGCGTGAAAATTCAGTTTCTACTATAGATGATATTCAGTTTTTTTTCGAAAAAAATCGATTAAGAATTCTTGTTAAAGGCCATTCTTTCTATCGTTATATGGTAAGGAATATTGTCGGAGCTTTAATTGATGTAGGACTTTCAAAAATTACAAAAGAAGATTTAAAAGAATGTTTGGAACATCCAAATGTTAGTTTTAAAACTCGAATTGCTCCTCCAAATGGGCTTTATTTAAAAAAAATTGTATATTGAAGGGATTTTTCAAGGAAAAAGTGTTTTTTTGTTTGACTTTTATTCTTGTATCGCCTATAATTTTAAATGGTACATTTTATTTATCCAGATGATGTCTACCTTGGGAAAGTATGCATTTGAAGGAAAGATGAAAGGAATTTAAAAAATGAGTACATTTTTACAAAAGAAAGAAAATATTGAACGTAAATGGTATGTTATTGATGCTAGTGGTATTTCTTTAGGTCGTGTTGCAAGTAAAGCTGCTACAATTTTACGTGGAAAACATAAACCTACTTATACTCCTAGTGTTGATTGTGGAGATTATGTAATTATTATTAATGCTGAAAAAGTTAAGTTAACTGGAAATAAACTAGAAGATAAGATGTATTATAATCATTCTGGTTATCCAGGAGGACTTAGAGAACGTAATGCAAAAGAAATGATTCAAAATTATCCAGAAGAAATGATGGAAAGAGCTGTTAAAGGAATGCTTCCTCACGGAAGACTTGGGCGTGCTATGGGTAAAAAATTATTTGTTTATCGTGGTGCAGATCATAAACATCAAGCTCAAAAACCAGAAGTATTGAAAGTGGATTAAGGAGGAAGTTATGGCAAAACAAAGTTGGAAAGCTACAGGTAGAAGAAAAAGAGCTGTTGCTCAAGTTACATTAACAAGTGGTACTGGAAACATTACTGTAAATGGTGTTGATGTAAATGAATACATGCCTGATAAAATTTTAGTTTTAGATTTAAAACAACCATTAACTTTAACAAATAATGAGAATCGTTTCGATATTGAAGTTACTGTTAAAGGTGGCGGATATGCTGGACAAGCTGGCGCAATTCGTTTAGGAATTACTAGAGCATTACTTTTATTTGATGCAAATACTGATCAAACTGCTGATACAGCATATCGTAAGATTTTAAAACCTGCTGGAATGATTACAAGAGATCCACGAGTTAAAGAACGTAAGAAATATGGTCTTAGAAAAGCTCGTCGTGCTCCACAATTCAGTAAACGTTAATATATTTTCTATTTATCTCATAGACTTTTATGTTTATGAGATTTTTTTTTGATTAATAAATTATCTACCTTCATAATTTAATAAAACATTTGCTGATACGTGTTTTGCTTGACGCTATAATTGATTTGTATAGGAGGAAAGATGCCAGTTGTAAGGGTAGTATTGAAGGCTCTTGAAAAAGATGGTTGGATATTCGCAAGAAAGATTCACATGCTATTTATAAAAAAATGGAAAGATCTGCCCTGTACCTATTCATAAAGGAGATATTCCGAGAGGGACATTATTAAATATTATGAAAATCAAAGTAAAATCAAATGAATTTATTAGTACGGTTTTATTAGATCCAATTGAACATGAGAAGAAAATATCTTCTAAATCCGTAAATACTACAGTTACTATGCTAGAATGGTTAAAAAATTTGGCAGATACTAAGGGTATTAATTTTTCTAAATCATTACAGGATAGTATTAAAAAAGAATTAAATTTATTTTAATTTTAAAAATATTTATACAGCTGTTATTTTTTCTTATATTAAGTTCCCTAGATAGAACTTTTTTGTTTTAAAAATTAATTTTTAAGCTATAAATGAATATATATTATTATGAAGAATTATGTGTGTTTACTTTTATTTTGTATATTTGTTTGTTTTTTTTCTTTTGAGCCTGTTGGAGCAAATTTTCCTTTATCTGGGCGCATTTTTGTGATTGATGCTGGACATGGTGGCGTTGATCCTGGTACGGTTGTAGGTTCAATTTATGAAAAAGATATTAATTTAGATATTAGTTTAGTGTTAAGAGATGAACTTACCAAGTTGGGGGCAATGGTTTATATGACTAGAGAAGGAGATTATGATTTAGGTACGCCTAAAGCTACTTATCGCAAGAAAAGTGATTTTGATCATAGAATATCTTATATTAATAAAAGTGGTGCCAATTATTATGTATCTATTCATTTAAATTATTTAAGCGATGCAAGTTATTCTGGTGTTCAAGTTTTTTATTCTTCTGTAAATGAAAAAAATGAAGGATTAGCTTCATCTGTTCAAAGTTATATGAATAAAAAATTGGGAACAAATAGAGAAATTAAAAAAATTTCTAATTCGATTTATATGTATTCAAAACTTACTGTTCCTGGTGTTTTAGTAGAATGTGGATTTCTTTCAAATTACCAAGAAAGACAATTGTTACAGGATAAAACATATATTCAATCTTTTGCAAAATATTTAGCAGAAAGTTTTATCAATATTTAAAGTATTTGTTGGTAAGTTTTCTTGAAACGGGTAATCCGGTTGTATAAGAATTGTCACCTATAATTGTTAAGATTTCTTTTTTTGAAATTTTTCTTTTTAAATATTCGTCTATTTGGATTATGATAAAACATGCCTTTTGTAAGGATTTTTCAAAAAGTTCTAGAAAAGAGTCATTTTTCTTAATCCTTTTGTCAGCTGGATAAAACCAAAATTCATGGTTTTCATTCAAATATTCAGGAAAAATTTTTGTGACATAAAAACTTAAATATTCATATTTTCGTGGGCTCTTTTTCATTAAGCAATCTTTTATTTTATATAATTGCTTTTTTAATCCGGTTGTGTCCGTTACAAAATATTTAACTAAAAAATTTCCTGTACGAGTGCTTTTTTCGTATATCTTTGCCATATTTTCTTTTTGAAAAGTGTTTTTAAATGTGTAATCTATAGTATTTTTAACTTGATTAGAAAATTTTGTTTTAGGTAGTAAATTGTCAGCTAATTTAGCATTTTTCAATTCTTTTTTTGCATATTTTTGATACATATAGGCATCAATATTTACTTCCATTTTTTCATGTAAACCTCGATATTTTAGGTTGACAGATGGTACACCCGTATAATATATAACGAATGGATGACAGTGGTAATCTAAGACGTAATGACAAATACTTCCGTATAAATAGCTTAAACAGTCTTGATTTTTTTCAAGATTGTTGTTTGTAATATAATCAAGAATGTTTTTAAAATATTCATTAACGTTTTTTTGTTGACCAAGATGTCCCAATTCACGAATTGCTTTTCCTTGCCAAGGTGTTAAGAATTTGTAATAAAATAAGTTGTCAAAACTTTGTGCAAATATATAAAAAATATCATCATTTATTTTTGCTTGAATACTTTTGGACAAATGTTTTTTTACTTCTTTGGCAAAAATGTGATGTGTTACTATTGATGGCATGGTTCCTCCTTAGTGTTCATTTTAGCATAAATAAGGTAAATTTCATAATTTTTTCACATTTATCTAACATATTTGTCAAGAAATCTGACTACAATAATCCTGTACTTTGTGATATAATGGTTTAAGATATGGGGTGCTAGTATGGTTAAGACTTTTAAAACACTCGATGAACAACTTAAAATATTACAAGGTAAAGGTCTTATAATATCTGATCCTGAAGAGACAAAAGATATTTTACTTAGGGAAAATTATTTTTTTGTGAGTGGATATCGATTACTTTTTATGGAAAGTGTTACAAATAAGCTTTTTTTGCCAGGAACAACTTTTGAAGAATTGTATGCTGTTTTTCAATTTGATCGGCATATAAGAAATATTGTTTTTAAAAATTTACTTATTATTGAAAATAATATTAAAAGTATAACCGCTTATAGTCTTTCAGGGAAATATGGTATTCATGAAGATGAGTATTTAAATCCTAAGAATTTTGTGAGTGATCGAAAAAGAAAAAAGCAAGTAGATGATTTGCTTAGAAAAATGAAAAGACAAATACGTATCAATGGTGGTCAACATCAAGCCACGATGCATTATATTGAAAAGTATGGATATGTTCCTTTATGGATTGCTGTTAAGGTTTTGTCTTTTGGGATTGTTAGTGAGCTTTATCAAATTTTGAAACTTGAGGATCAGATAAATATTGCAAAAGATTTTCATGTAGATCGAGAACAATTGCTTGTTTATTTTCCTATTTTAGCGAATTTTCGTAATTTATGCGCTCATGAAGATATTTTATATGAGCATAAAGCTCAGCGGAGTATTGAAGATACGAAGTATCACGCTTTACTAGAAATTCCTAAGGTTAATGATGAGTATATTTATGGAAAAAATGATTTGTTCGCGGTGGTAATTATTTTGAAACAATTGTTACGAAGAGATGATTTTTTCTTGTTTATGAGTGAATTTGAATATGAAATTCAAATATTGGCTGATCGCTTGAAAACTATAACAATTGAAAAAGTTTTGGATCGGATGGGTTTTCCAATTAATTATGGAGAGATGGTGAGATTATAATGAAAACAAATTCAGAGAAAACAATTAAAGAGAATACAGGTGGCAAGTATTTTTTAGTCGGTGTAGTTATGTTCTTTGTCGGAGCACTTAGCTTATATGCTGTTATGTATTTTTTTCCTGCACCTTTTGTAAAGACAATTACTGAAGAAACAAGGAATGTTAATATTACAGATACAGGAATAGCTGATGCGGTTGAAAAAATTTATGATGCAGTGGTCGTTGTTAAAACTTATAAGAGTCAACAACTTTATGCGACAGGAACTGGTTTTGTTTATAAACGTGATGATAACAGAGCTTATATTTTAACAAACAATCATGTTATTGAATCTGGGGATGCAATATATGTTGAGTTTACAGACGGAAGACAAATTGAAACTTCTGTAGAAGGAAAAGATACGTATTCTGATATTGCTGTACTTTCTTTAGATGCAGATGAAGTATCTATAGTTGCTGAAATGGGAAGTAGTGAAGATGCAAGAGTAGGAGATACGGTATTTACGGTTGGTGCTCCAATAAATTCTGATGCCTATTCTGGAACTGTTACAAGAGGTATTCTTTCTGGAAAGAATAGATTGGTTGGTGTTTCCACTCAAAACTCTAATGTTTCCGATATTATGATGAGTGTATTACAAACTGATGCTGCAATTAACTCTGGAAATTCTGGTGGTCCACTTGTTAATGCAAATGGTGAGGTTATTGGTATTACTTCATTAAAACTTTCATCTAGTGGTTTATCTAGTAATGCAAGTATTGAAGGTATGGGTTTTGCAATTCCTATTGAAACTGCTTTAAGCTATGCTGAAAAATTGGAAAGAGGTGAAACTATCGAACGCCCTTCACTTGGAATAACTATGAGAAATTTAGCTGCTGCTATGTCGTATTATTATCCAGCATTAAATAATATAGGAGTTGATTCTGGCGTTTATGTTGAAAGCGTAACAGATGGTAGTCCTGCAGCAGATGGTGGTATTAAAACGGGAGATGTTATTACAGCAGTTGATGATAAAGAAATTACCGATTTAGCTTATTTAAGATATCTTTTATATAATCATAGTGTAGGAGATACCATGAAAGTTACGGTTTATCGTGATGGAGATTATAAAGATTTAACGATTCATTTAGATCAAAAAGCAAGCTAGTTATTTAGCTTGCTTTTGCCATTTACGAACAATTTTTAAATCGACATTTGTTTTTGTAGATAAATAAGGTGTTATGCTAGATGAATCCACAAAAATTTGATTTTCTTTTAAAGGAGTAGTTATTAATAAAGCATTTTGAGAAGTGAAGGGTATTTTATGATATATTCTTAGTGTCAATAAAAGGTTAAGATTATCTAAATCTACGTAGTGCCCATCAAATGTTTTTAGTAGAATAGCATGTTTTTTATATAGAGTGATTTCTTTTTTTGCATGACCTAGTCCTGGTGTAAAGCATTCGTTTTCAATTTTACTTTCCCAGTCCATTTCTATATCATATTTTGTTACTTTATATAAATCTCCAAAAAATATTTTTTCTGAGTCCATGAAAAAAACTCCTTTCTTTTAATTATATGGAGTTTTATTATATCATATTTCAGTTTTCTTGTTCTAAATATTTTTGAATTGCAGAAGCGATACCTTGGGCATATCCTGTTCGGTTATTTAGGATATTTAAAAGGTT
>CAJFEV010000034.1 GCA_904374795.1 uncultured Bacilli bacterium | reverse complement strand
GGTTTACTTTTACCAAACAAAAAAATAGCAAATGCTTAACTTTGCATTCACTATCTCGTGTGATTACTTTGTCCCACACACACTATTTGACAATTAACCACATTATCCAAGAAACGAGGTTCATATCAATTTTAAATATTTTATTTTTTCTTCAATTTAGGCAAATCAATTCTCTTTGGAAGTCCAATTTTTTTTGAAATATTGGTATTTTTCTTTGAAACAATGCGATACATCTTATGGGAAATTGGATCAGGTTCAGAACTTTTACGTTCAATTGAATATCTTCGTTGTAAATCCTGTTCAATTTTATCTTTTCTTTGTTTAATTTTCTTTTTACCTTTTTCTTCACTTTTTTGAAGTTCATCAACTGTATTTTTAGCAGTAGTTAATCTAAAAATTTTTAATAAATCACTTATAATAATAAATAAAGCAGGTATTACAACGACAATAAGCCATCCACCTTTTGTAGCTAAAAAGGATTGTAAAAGCCCTAATTTAGGAATTCGGAAAAGGACCTTACCATTTACATTGGAAAAAGGAACATAAGAAGTATCAGGGCTTAAATTAGCATCGCCCTTGGTTTGATAAGAATAACCATTTGCATCTTGTTTAACATTAATAACTCGATGTGTAATAACCATACCTTTAGTTAATGAAGAAGTTGAAACAAAAGTAATAACATCTCCAACTTTAATATCCTCAGGATTTTTAATAGTCAAATCAACAATAACATCATTTCGATTGATATTTGGCTCCATACTAGTTGTTAATATAGTGTATAAAGATATAGGAGGGCGAAAATCTTCGCCTTTAGAAGCATATACCTTACTAGAAACAAAATAATAAATCAAAAAAATCGCAATTAAAACTAATATAACAAAAATAGTCCAAGAAAGAATGCCCATTATGAATTTAATAGCTTGTGTAAATGAATTATACTTTTCCTTTTTTCCCTTCATAATAGTTTACCCTCTCTACTCTTTTATCTTATCCATATTATATTAAAAAATACATAAAATTACAAGTCATGAAAAAAGAGGTTAAGACGCTGCTTCAACCTCTAAATCAGCTGTAAACCTCTTTCCTTGTTGATAATCTTGATTTTCTCCAGTTTCAACAAAATGATAAGTTAATCGATATTCATAAGTTGTATGTGGAGGTATGATTACATTTTGAATCAAATACCCATCTTCTGTTGGCGATGGTATTTCATTAATCAAAACAGTACCATTTTGAGATAAAGAATAAACAAATTCATTTGTTGGATTAAAATCATTATATACATTTTTAAATTTAATATTAAACGCTAAAGTATAATCGCTAGTATTATTAACTGAGAATAATTGCGTTCCTGACCAATCTGGAGATACAAATGGCGCATCAATACCTTGTAAATAACTAACATACAGTACTCTATTGTTTTCAACATTTATATCAACTTTATTATTTCCAGTTTCAGTTATACTACTACAGTTTTTATCACAAATGCCATCACCATTTGTGTCACAATTCACATCACAAACGCCATCACCATCTAAATCAATATTAGTATCTGGACTTCCATCATTATCTGCATCAATGTTGATATCTGGAATCCCATCACCATTCGTGTCACAGTTAATGTCACATTTGCCATCGCCATTAGTATCTACATTTACGCTTCCACCAGTACCATCATCAACATTAATATCAGGATTGCCATCACCGTCTATATCTATATTGGTATCAGGTTTTCCATCTCCATCCGTATCAATATTTACATCAGGATTGCCATCTCCATTTATATCAATGTTAATATCCGGCCATCCGTCATTATTTGTATCACAGTTAATGTCACATTTGCCATCACCATTTATATCTTGATTCATGAAATTTTCATCAGGTGTTCCATCGCCATTAGTGTCTTTATTAAATGTCGGATGATTATTTCCCTCGTAATCAATATTAGTATCTGGAAGATTATCTCCATTCGTATCGCAATTCACATCACAAACGCCGTCATTATTTGTGTCGATGTTTATATCAGGCTTTCCATCACCATTCGTATCAATATTTTTATCAGGAAATAAATTATCATCTGTATCAAGATTGATATCGGGTTTTCCATCCCCATCCATATCGATATTAATATCCGGATGGCCATCGTAGTCTGTATCACAATTTAAATCACAAACACCATCACCATTTGTATCTTGATTTGTCAAATTTTTATCGCCTTTTCCATCGCCATCTATATCAATATTAAAATGTGGAACCTTATCATCTTCATAATCAATATTTGTATCCGGAAGATTATCTCCATTAGTATTACAATTCACATCACATTTATTATCATGGTTAGTATCGATATTTATGTCAGGATGACCATCATTATCTGTATCTATGTTGATATCCGGTTTTCCATCTCCATCTATATCAACATTGACATCTGGTTTGCCATCACCATCCGTATCAATATTTGTATCAGGACTTCCATCGCCATCAACATCACAATTTAAATCGCATTTGCCATCTCCATTTGTATCTTGATTCGTTAAATTTTCATCAGGTGTTCCATCGCCATCTGTATCTATATTAACATCCGGTTTGCCATCACCATCTATATCAATATTTACATCTGGTTTTCCATCTCCGTTGGTATCACAATTCACATTACAAAGGTTATCACCGTCCGTATCAATATTAATATCTGGTTTTCCATCTCCATTTGTATCGCAATTAATATCACAAACGCCATCATGGTTATGATCAATATTTACATCAGGGTTGCCATCTCCATCAATATCAATATTGCTATCAGGAAAGCCATCATTATTTGTATCACAGTTCAAATCACAAACACCATCACCATTTGTATCTTGATTCATTAAATTTTCATCAGGTGTTCCATCGCCATCTGTATCTATATTAACATCAGGAAGATTATCCTTATTTACATCAATATTAATATCCGGTTTACCATCTCCATCAATATCAACATTAATATCAGGATTGCCATCACCATTTATATCAATATTTACATCTGGTGTACCATCATTATCTTTATCAATATTTACATCTGGTGTACCATCATTATCTTTATCAATATTTAAATCAGGATTTCCGTCATTATTCATATCAATATTTGTATCAGGAAAATTATCACCATTCGTATCACAATTCAAATCACAAATACCATCATTATTAATATCTTGATTAATCAAATTTTTATCGGGTTTACCGTCTCCATTAACATCTATATTAAAATGTGGTTTTAAATCCCCATAATAATCGATATTGATATCTGGATTACCATCACCATTCGTGTCACAATTCACATCACAAACACCATCTTTATCTACATCGACATTCAAATCAGCAATACCATCATTATTTGTATCACAATTCAAATCACAAATACCATCTCCATCAATATCGCAATTTAAAGTACAATTTCTTGGATCATTTTTTGTATTCACAAAAATTTTTATATAAGCAAATGTCATAACTAAAATCACAAAAAACAAAATTAATAAAAGTAACAAAAACTGTAAAAAAGTTCTTTTTTTCTCTTTTTCTTTTTCTTCTTCTAACAGTTCTTCATACTGTTCTTCATAATCGCTAGTTTTCATTTCATTTTCGTCTTTTTTAGAATCTCTAGGCATATAAATCCTCCTCTATTTTATATAAAAACATTATAACACAGAAAAAAAGGACAAGCAATTAAAAAAAGCCAAAAAAAATGACATACGTACGTACATCATCTTTTTCTTCTTTGATAACTACTATTAAGGAGTTAAACGAACACTAATTTGGCCATTTAAACTTTTTGATTGAGCGGTATCTTGTGCAGCATCATCATCGTTTACAAACTTAACAACCACATAATATACTTGAGTCGTTCCAGGAGACGCTGCACCTGTAATAGTATCTTGAGCAAGAACTACAGTTTGATTTTTTTCGGCTTGAGTTAGTTTATGTGCAGAACCAAGTAAAGATCCTAAATTCCCTTCAGTATCATCACAAGTTTCAAAGAATGTTTGTGTATCTCCTGCAGTTCCAGTTTGTTTGTGACAATTAAAATAATTTGTTCCTTCTCCAATATTTGCAGACCCACTAGATTTATACACTTCAATAGTTATACTATCATCTGGAAATGTATTTTCTGAAGGAGTATAGATAATGTCAATCTTTTGAGCGCTCTCACCAGTAACTGTAACTTGCAATGCAGCAACTTCTTTATGACCAGGATAAACATCTGTAGCTTCAAAACTTCCAGCTTGTCCATCAACATTAGCAATAACTGTATTATTTGTACCTACTGCTCCTGATTGAATATTTGCATTACCATTTTGACCTTGACCATTATAATCATTAGTAATACTTGCCGTAAAATATGCAAAAGTTGCTCCTACAACTGCCACCAAAAGTGTTGCTACCGCTATTACTGTTAACAATACCATATTTTTCTTTTCCATTTTTTGTTCTCCTCTCTCTATAATAAAAGAATATCAAAAAAGCTTTTTGATTTCAAGTATAAGATGCATAAATATTCAAAAATTATACACAAAAATCACTAAAAGTAATTTTTTTTAATCTGTAGCATAAAATAATAAAGGAAAATAAAATAAATTTCTTTGACAAAAAACCACTTTTATATTAAAATGATATACATGGAGCCGTAGCCAAGTGGCTAAGGCGTGGGTCTGCAACACCCTGATCACCAGTTCGAATCTGGTCGGCTCCTCCATTTTGAAATTGACCGAACTTGAAAAAGTTCGATTTTTTTTATTCTGAATTTTATACAAATTATATTATTTATAATATTTTTCATTACTTCTTCCTAAAACCCAATCTACAGAAAAATTTCCTTTTTGACAAACTTGAATTAAAAATGCACTGAGTACTAACACCTTTCCAGTTTCATATGCGCTCCACGTTGAACTAGAAGTGTGTAAATCATTTGTTAACTCTCTTAGTGTACAATTTAAGTCACTCCGTATTTCTCTAAGTCTTTTAGATACAAGAGGTAAATCGAGTTCTTTCATAGTTTTTAAAGAAACCCTAACACTTGTTAAACGTAAAATATAATCAATATTAACTTGAAAATAATTTCCTAATTGATATAATCTTCTAGTCGGTATTAAAAACCGATCGTTTTCCCATCTTCCGTATAAGGAATCGCTAATGCCTAAATCATTAGCTATTTTCTTCTTGGAAAGCTCTAATTCATCTCTTAACTCTTCTAATCTAGTTAAATTCATTACATCTACCTCATAACTAATTTTGCCATTAAAATAAAATTTATTTATGATTCTGAACAAAATACGAGCAAAATGTGGTATAATTTAAAATAGAAAGGAAAAGACTATGAAAATAATTGAAAGTGAAAATATTATTTATTTAGATAATAAAGATCAAGTAATTATTAAAGACTCAAAAGAAAATGCAACTGTTATCAAATGCTTAAATGGAATTTTAAGTATTGATGATATTTCCTTAAATCAAATAAAAAAGCAACCAAATTCTCCAGAACAAATTGCTTTATTAAAAAAAATAGTAACAAATAAAAAAAATAACATTCAAATCAGAACGTTATTTCATAATCCAAGAAAAGTTATTCTAAATAAAAATCAAACAATTTTTATTAATGAATAATTTTTTTATTTATCTGGAATTTTAGCTAAAGTATTTATAATTTTAGTTTGAGAAATTTTTTCGTATAATAATTTTTTAGAAAATAGTACTTTTAAAAAAATGATAAAATAATATAAAAATATACCACCTATTAAAAATAGTAAACCTAAAGAATACCAATTACCAAAAAATTCTAAAAAATAACGATATAACCAAAGTAGTATAAAAGGAAGAAAAACAAGTTCTCCATTCATTAAAAGATACCGATATCCATAAGAATACCAAGGTGTGTATTCTTTTTTTTCGTGAACAATTTTTAAATGAAAGAATTTTTCCATTAAAGTTTGTCCTTTTAAAAGAATAGGAAGTCCTCCAAAATATAAAATATACCAAATAAATGGATACTTACTACGAAGAATTCCACAGAAAATACTAACAAGTAGAAAATCAAAAATATATGCAAGACCTCTTCGTAGTATCGATACCTTGTTTGATAAAATAAAAGATTTTTGATCAATTTCTTCTCTAGAAGGTAAGAACTTCATAAAAAAACTACCTAAAAAATATCCTAGAAACCCTCCAAAGGTATTTAATAATAAATCATCCACATCAAACAAGCGATAACCTCTTGGATAAATAAAATATAAACCACTTAACTGTGTAAGTTCAAAAAACAAACTTAAGAAAAAACTTGCTATAACCGTTTTCTTTAAATCCCATTCAAAATAATAATGCAAATAAATACCAAATGGAATAAACAAAAATATATTAAATACTGGAACATAAAAGCTTGCTGAAGTAAAAGCTTTAAAATACGTAGAAAAATTGGTAAAAACAAAACCACTCTCTTTAATAAAATCGGTAACGAACGCAAAAGGAATAAGCCGTGTTCTTGGCGTATCTAAAGCTAACACTTCTTCCATAGTTGGTAAAGGAAGAATTACTAAAAAATAAGCGGCCATTAAATAAAGCAAAAAAGAAAACAAAATTAGACCACGATACCAGTAAACAGAGCCATATTTATGATATTCACGAATAATATAGGGTAAAAATAAAAGGAGCAACAAAATAGGAAAACAAATAAGCGCTGCTCTAATAGCAATAACATAAGACATAAAACCACATCCTAACAATAAAATACACGATAAAAAGGAAAAAGACGTTTTTTTAAAATAACTTTTTCTTACAAAAATGCAAGAAAAAGGATGAAAGTTAAATATTTTCATCCTGCAAAGAAGTTAAAATATTTTCTTTTTTAATTTTTCTTACGGAATACATCATCGTTATAAGAATTAATAAGAAAACACCAATGATCGCTATGAAAATAGATCCCCATGGGATTAATATACCTCCAAATTGGAAAGAATATCCCATACTTCTTGAAATCAAGAAAATAAAGATAAACGATACAGGTAAAGCATAAAGTAAAGACTTTAATCCAAAGAACAAACTTTCAAAGAAAATCATTTTTCGAAATCCTTTAGGCGACAATCCAACACTTCTTAACATTGCGAATTCTTTTCTTCGTAAATGAATACTTGTATAAATTGTATTAAAGACACTAGTAACTCCTGTTAAAGTCACTAAAGTAATAAATCCATACATCAAAATCTTAATAGCTAATAAAGAATTTTGTTCATTTTGATACTCAATCTTTGGTGAAGAAATCGTACCTTTTAAAGTCGAACGATATTCCTTCTCTAACTTTTGATAAAGACTCTCATATTCTTTACTTTGGATGGTTAAATATTGCTGACGATCGGTATAAGTTGTAGTTATCGTATCTCCCATTTCATCTTCTTCTTTTTCTACAAACAAACCACTTTCTAAAGCTATTCTTTGCGACAAGAATACGGTTTGATTTAAATCATCATATACATATTCATCAAAAAGCCTACTTTTTTCTTCTTCTTTAACTAAATAAATAGGAACTTCTTTACATACGTCACCACTGCCATTACAGAAAGTAAAGGTTTTCATATTTTGAGTAAAAATAGGTGTATGATAAGAAAGACGACTACCCTCTTTATAATCTATATAAGAAAGTTCGTTTAAAAATAAAATGGTATCTGCAGGGACTTGATAAATATCTGTTAATCTTTGATAATCTTCATCTTCTAAGATCACCGCAGAAACCGATATCGTATGATGATCTTCCCAATAATAATTTTCCATATAATCATAGTATTCTTTTTGATACATAGATTTATCTAATTTTTCATAAAATAAAGAATTTAAGTAAAACAAATGAGAATTATCTATTAAATCATTCATTTTTATTTCTTCTAACACACTAGAATCCTCACTTGAAACTAAAATATCATAATTAGGAAGTTCACTTAATTCTACAACCGATAGCCCATATTTTAAATAAGTACTAAAAGAAATAAATAAAACAATACTAATAAATAAGGAAAGCAACGTAATGCGATATTTTCTTTTATTTCTTTTCATATTTTTTAAAGCGATCTCGCCTTCCATACCAAATAGTTTACGAACCCACTTCGGAGTCTTTACTTTCTTTCGAGGAATTTTTATTTCATCATTTTCCCGTATCATTTCAATTGCCGTAACCTTACTAGAACGTCTAGCCGGAATAAATGCGGAAAAATAAACAACGAGAATCATAAAAAGAATCGGAATGAATAGATAATAAGGATTTACCGTAAATACTAAAGTCATTCCCCAACTATCCGCGATTAAGTAATTTAAAACTTGAACAAGAATATAAATTCCTAGAAAAGCTCCAAGAACACCCAAGAAAATTCCAATCAAGCCTACTAAGAAAGCTTCAAAAAAAACGGTATATTTAATTTGTTTTGGAGTAGCTCCTAAACTAGAATATAATCCAAAAGATTTTTTCCTTTCCATCGTAGAAATGGCAAAAGAATTATAAATAACGATAATAGAACCAGCACTTAAAAGTGTTAATACAATCATTAATAAGGAAGTAATGGTACGATTGACATTAGCATATTTAGAAACTCCATAATAATATAAAAGATTGTCATGCACATTACAAGAAACAGTATCCTCTAAACTCTCACAAATGTTCTTCGTAATTTTGTAAGTGTTTTTAATATTTTTATATTCAACAAATGTCCGATACATTTGAATATCTTTACTTTTCGAAGTAAAAACCATATATCCTGGTGCCGAATAATTCTCTGCATGACTCCGATCAATAATACCTACAATCTGATAAGTTTTAGTGAATCGTGGCAAAAGAGTCTCATCAACAGTCTCTTCATCATTTTCATCATATACTTCAATTAACGAAATATCATTACTGTAAATTTCTTCTCCATCAGAAACTCTAGGACCAACCTCTAAAGTAATTTCATCTCCTACAGAAAACTCTACTTCGCCATTAGTAAGTAAATGATTTGGAATAACAATTTCATGATCATTAGTTGGATATCTTCCCTCTAGTAAAACTTCATGAGCGAAGTATTCATCATCAGCAGAGACAATATATACATAGGGTTTATAAGTATTTGTACTAGAAATATTGGCAAAACCTACTACACCATAAGAATAAGAATCTGAAACATCAATGTGTCTTTTGATTTGCTCTACTTCATTTTGTGTAACCCCATCAAAATACGCATGATAAGAACCTGAATTTTCAACAACATCATCAATCATTGCCCGTAAGAAAGTTGAAACAAGCAACCCAATCCCAACCATTAAAGCTGTAGATAAAGTTATACCAATAATAGTAACAATGGTTCTTTTTTTATTCATAAAAAGATGTTTCAAAGTTAACCGATTTAAAAGTTTCATTCTATTTCACCTTTTCATCCCGAATAATTTTACCATCTTCAATTGTAATAATTCGATCAGCATGCATAGCTAAACTTTCATCATGAGTAATCATAATAATGGTTTGTCCATAACGTTTATTTGAAATTTCTAAAAGTTCCATAATTTCATGACTACTTTTGCTGTCTAAGTTTCCAGTTGGTTCATCCGCTAAAAGTAACGACGGATGATAAATTAAAGCCCGTCCAATACTCACTCTTTGTTGTTGTCCACCAGAAAGTTCATTAGGCAAATGATTCACCCGATTTTCTAAACCTAAAGTTTCAATCAATTCATTCAAATACTTTTCATCAGGTTCTTTGCCATCTAACAAAACAGGCAAAGAAATATTTTCTTTCACATTTAAAATAGGAATCAAATTATAAAACTGATAAATAAGCCCTACTTGCCTACGTCTAAAAATGGCTAAATTATTTTCATTTAACGAAAAAACATCTGTTCCTTCTACATAAACATGCCCACTAGTAGGTTTATCTACACCTCCTAAAATATGCAAAAGTGTACTTTTTCCAGATCCACTAGGACCAACAATCGCGACAAACTCTCCCTTTTCCACTTTAAAAGAAACATTTTTTAAAGCTTCAACCAGCGTACTATCTTTACCATAACGTTTACATAAGTTTTCTACACGCAAAATTTCCATACAATCTCCCTTTCATGAAACCATTATACTAAAGATTTATGACGTTCAAGTGACAAATAGAGTGACAATTTTGTCACTTTCTTACACCCAAGGAAATAGATTATCAGGCGTATTATTTATGATATTACCACCCGTTTGAGAATAATTTACTGTACTACTATGATAAACTACACCATATCTTGAATTACCAGTTATTTCTCCAGAACGAATATTTAAAAAAGTCTGATTTGCTGTATAACAGTCTGCATATACACCACCACCAGCTCCTCCTACAGATTGATAAGCCTGATTATTAATAATATATCCGCCTGTCATAGTTAAAGAACCACACCATACATTTATTCCAGCACCCATTCCGATTTGTTGAGAAGAAGAACCAGCTGTATTATTAGAAATATACCCATTAGACATATTTACAGCACTCGAGTTAGTAACAAAAATTCCACCACCACTTGCTCCAGCTGAATTTCTTGTAATTTCTCCACCATTTAAATTAACATTGCCTCCATTAAGATAAAAAGCTCCTCCTTGATTACTTGCTTTATTATCAGCAATATTTCCTGATTCAATTGAAACCAAAGGATATATATCTGTACTTCCTCCTTGAGTATAAATAGCAATAAAACCTCCATTAGTAGAAGAATTATTTACCATATTTCCCCCTTTAATAGTTATCGTTTGTGAATAAGGTCTTGCAGCAGCTAAAATTGCTCCACCAATATAAGGATTATAATTATTTGAAATACTTCCATTATTTATGGTAAAATTGCCTCCATCAAGATATATAGCACCTCCACCGCCACTACTAGCATCTAAAGTTTTATTATTATCGATATTTCCATAATTGAGAGTAACGTTTGAATGATTTAAAATTTGCATTGCAGCGCCAATGTTATTACTTGTATTATTAGAAATCGAACCGCCATTAATAGTTAAAGTTGAATTATCAACATATAGAGCTCCTCCTGCCCAAGCATTTTGCATATTTGCATTAATAATAGAAGCACCGTTATTCAAATTTACACTAGCATTATTTACCAATTGTACTAAAGAAACTGTCGAAGCAATATTTTTGCCATCTAAAATAACATTAGAAAGTGTAACTTCACTATTTGCAACGAGCAAAAGAACTTTGCTAGCAATTGCTCCTGTTCTTTCCAAAGTGTATACAGAGTTATAGCCTTGAATTTTAACATTTTTAGCAGTATTTAAAACGATAGATTGACTCACAGCAATATTAGAAAGAAGATTAATATTGCCACCATTAGTAACTTGATTATAAGCTTTCTGTACTGTAGCATATGGACTTGCTGACGAGCCATCCCCTGTTGTATCATTTCCATACGAAGCTATGTACACATTGTTATAAGCCACATTCTTACTTGTACTAACTACACTTGTTCTACCTACATTATCCGTAACTTTTACATACAATGTATAAGTTCCATCAGCAAGCCAAGTAAACGTATAACTATTACTTGTACTTGTATACCAATTAATATTATCTCGACTATATTGATAATTTGCTATTCCACTTTCATTATCATATGAGCCATTTGCACTTATCGTTATTGCATTTCCACTTACACTAGCACTTATTTTAGCTGTCGGATTTGTCGTATCTATCTTAACTATAGTAGTACTTTCACTAGATACATTTCCTGCATTATCTACTGCTCGCATCCTTATTGTTTCATTTCTTTGAGCTGTATATGTAATACTTCCGACTCCATCATTTATATGCATTTCCCTTGTTGTCCATGAACCATTTTCATACCATTCATATCTTGCAATTCCTGAACGTTCATCTACAGATTCCAAACTCACCATAACTGCATCTTTGCTCCACACATTGTTCTTGCTATTGGTTATCACAGGTGCACTTGGAGCAGTTCTATCTATCTTTAAAATTGTACTTTCTATATTACTTATATTCCCCACATTGTCTGTCACTCGAATATAAATGGTATCTTCTCTTTCTTCTTCACTGATAAAGCCATACCACTCTTCTTTTGGTAACTCTGTCCAAATAGTAGTATCTGTACTATATTCAACTTTAGATAT
>CAJFEV010000033.1 GCA_904374795.1 uncultured Bacilli bacterium | reverse complement strand
ATAACCAAGTTTACTTAATTCTTCTTTAAAAGCTATTAATGTATTTTCATACTTTTTATTCGTTATATTAGCAACATTTTCAAAAATAACACATTTCGGCTTTTCATTTATTTCTTTTAACAAACGTATTATTTCCCATCCTAAACTTGATCTAGTCTTACTTTCATAACTAAATCCAATCATTTTCCCTGCAGAGGATATATCTTGACATGGAAAACCACCTATCCAAATATCACAACAAGGCAATTTTATACCTTTTATTTTTGTAATATCTCCCAAATTTAAATCTCTATTCACGTCATGAATTGCACAATAGCTCTTAATTGCATTTTCATCAATTTCTGAAAAAAATACAATCTCATAGTCATCAATTATCCCATCTTCTTTTAATTTCTGCAATGCTTTCTCTGGGCTACCAATACCACTAAAAAATGTTCCTACTCTTATACTTCTATTTGTCATTCTATCCACCCCCTTCTTTTAGACAAATAAAAAAGCTACAAATATGTAACTTTTCTTTCATTATTGCAAATAAATTACTAAAATAATTCAAAATATAAGTATAAATAAAACAATTAGAAAAATGA
Organism: uncultured Bacilli bacterium; assembly: GCA_904374795.1. Taxonomy (GTDB): domain Bacteria; phylum Bacillota_I; class Bacilli_A; order RF39; family UBA660; genus Ventrenecus. The sequence continues at coordinate 13,954 of CAJFEV010000033.1, read as the reverse complement.
AACATCCCCATAAAACCTAGTAATATTAAGCATTTTCAACTCGATTAACTTCCGCTGGGGATAAGCTCCATAGCCCCCCCCCCATTGTCAATAATTAATTAAACTTATAAATTTTACCCCCCCCCCCCCCCCCATTGTCAATAATTAATTAAACTTATAAATTTTACGAGCAATCCGATATCCGGTTACTGCAATATCCCTTGGCAAACATGTAGCGCCTGATAAAGATAAACGACAGGTCTTATAAAGCTTTCGATTCTTTTCTTTTAAATATTTCCATAATTCTTTTCTTTTATATTGATTCTCGTCAGTATTTGATACTTGTAAAAGAATGGAAGATACACTCATCATAATATCAATATAATGAATTAAATATTTTGCACAATTTTTATTTGATTCCCAATAATCATATGGATTAAAGAAATCAATCATAGTTTTAGTAATAAATATTTGTTGATCAATGCGCTTAATCATTACCTGTTCATTAACAGACTGATCGCTTCTTCCAATGAAATAACGATAAAAGTCCACATTTAAATAATACATATTTTTAATAAACGGAAGTGGATAGTAAACAAATATATTATCTACATAAAAAGTTTTTTCTGGAAGTTTCAAACCAATATCCTTTAAAAATTTCGTTCGATAAATTACAGAATGCATTAATAAGTAAGCATCTTTTTTAAATTTACCTACTTCATCCCAAGTAAATATTTTATTCTCAGGTAATGTTTTGGTATATCGAATAACTTTTTGTTCACCTTCTTTTTCATAAACATAATTAACAACAAGCATATCGACAAGTGTTTTTTCCTTATGAAATTTTTTAATAGTTTCCAACACTTTTTTTAAAGCATCCTCATCTACCCAATCATCGGAATCCACGACTTTATAATAAAGACCTGTTGCAAGCTCTAAGCCTTTATTTACTCCAGAGCCATGTCCTCCATTTTCTTTATGAACAGCTTTAATAATATTTGGATACTTTTTTTGATACTGATCAGCAATTTCACCGGTTCTGTCCTTGCTACCATCATCAACCAAAATAATTTCTACGTCTTCTCCGCCCTTCAAAAGCGTTTCGATACAATGTTCCATATAACTTTCGGAGTTATAACAAGGAACAGCAAATGTAATATATTTCATATAAGTCTCTCTTTCTATACATTAATTATAATAGGAAATAATCGAACTTGCAATATTTTGTCCAATTTGTTCTAGATTTTGAACAATCCACGACGCATCATCATAATTATCGTGAAAAGCAACTTCTATTAAAGCTCCATTATTTACATAACTATCATTAACTTCTCCTAAACTTCCCCTAGCATATTTAATTCCACGATTATAGGAAGGATTCACATTCCCAGGATAAATAGTATACAAGTTTTCATAAATATTTGTAGCAACAGATAAAGAAGGAGATGTTTCATTATCTACATGTATTTCTATACCACGTGCAGTATGATTGGTAGAACCATTCGAATGAATAGCAAAATGGAAATCTGCTCCAACAGCATTACTAAAACTATTCCAAGCATTAATATCACCATAAGGATTATTACGGTAAACCACAAAACCAGCACCTTTTAACTCCCTTTCAATGACATCAGCAAGTTTATTCATCATATCTTTCTCCGTAGTATATCCAGAATCTTTTACTCCATAATTATCATATTGATTACTTGGACTCAAATAAATAATCGGCGTTTTATCACGAATTTGAAAATCATAAGTATTTATTGCCGAATCAAAGCGATTACTACTAACCGCAAAAGCTTTAATAACCGTATTCTGCTGAATAGTAATAGGTTCTTTATAAATTAAACTAGAAGTCGTCGGATCTGAACCGTCAGTTGTATAATAAATTGTAGCATTCGTTGTCCTACTCTTTAACTCAACCGTTGTTCCAGCTTTAATAAAACTCGGATTATGCGAAACATAAACTGGATCAGTCGTTTCTTTTTTACTCACATGTAACATAAAAGTTGCTGTTTCAGCTATTTCAAAATAATCTTCATAAACAGCTTCTAAAACTACAGTATAATTTGTTTCTTCACTAAGCATTGCCGCCGGTAATACAAGTTCCTTATTTTCAGGAAAAACCTCAGATTGAGAAACAAGATTGCCATCAATATATAAATTCAAATAAAAATGATTAGCATTTTCTCCACCTGTATATTTTATTGTCACATCATTCCACCTTGTTGAAAATTCTTGATTAGGTGATATAAGTTTAATTTTTCCAACAATAGGTGTATTTAAATAAAAGGTAAATGTACTTAATTTACGACCGCCTTCCGTACATAAAACAGCCATCAAGCGCCCTGAATAATCTTTTACTGCATCATAAGGAATAACTACTTCCGTACTAACTTCATTTGTTTCATAAAGCATTTTTTTACCATAATAAATTCGCACATAATAACGTTCCTTACCATTATATCCATCAAGCTGTAATGCCAAATCAGTTGACTTTGCTAACAAATGATTTTGTTCTTTTTTAAAACTAGCATCTTTATAAACATAATTATAAGTATTAGAACTCTCCTTTTCCTCATTATTTTTATTATATGCTTTAACCTTTATCTCAAGTTCATCATTATAATTTGCTTCCAAATTATCTAAAGAAATATGTGTAGTCTCCTCTGTTTTTTCATAAATCACTTCATTATCTTTTACAACTTCTACTTCATATTTTGTAGCATTAGAAGAAGGAGTAATATTAAGAGCCAAAAACTTTTCGGTCTCCACAACAGTTTCTATAGTAAAATCCCCTAATTTGGGATGTAAATACGTGTAATAACCAATAGCAAAAAAAGAGAGGTTTAACAAAATCAAAAAAACAACAATTCCTACTTTAATATTTACCTTCATACTACTCTACTCCTATTTGATTATACTAAAATTTACAAAAAAATGATAGTTTTTTTACAAAGAAAAAAAATCACTAGAAAATCTAATGATTATTTTTGCTTTAAAGACTTAAACATTTTCTTCCATAATTTTGATGACGAATAATTTAAAATTCCGACTTTATAAATACGTAACCCATAATGGAAAATAAACCAAGTAAATAAAGCCATAATAATAGTTGCTATAAGCATCTGCCAAATAGTAATTTGACCAAGCATAAATAATACTGGAGAAACCAAAAAAGATAACATTGGCACATAAGAAGCAATTTCAATAAATAACGAGCCATCAAATTGAACAGCCATAATAGCTAAATAATACCCTACCATGATTATCAACATAATAGGTGTTTGTAATTGTTGAAAATCTTCAATGCTTGTTGTCATGGATGCAAGAACACCTGCAACGATTGCATAAGCAATAAAAGATAGAATAAAAAGAACCACAATAATTGGAAGCCCTTGTAAAAGTAAACCAAAAACACCCGTATCTTTAACCATTTGTAAAAGTTCATTTAATTGTCCTGTAACTTCACCACTCATTGCAGCAATTCCAGTTCCTCCAAGCATATTTCGGATAATCAAAGCAATTCCTCCATATAAAAGAAGCAAAAGTCCTTGAATTACAACAAAAGCAGTTGAAGCAAAAATCTTAGACAAAAAATGAATTTTAGGAGGAACATTGGAAATAATAATTTCCATACTTCTTGTAGACTTTTCATCATTTACCTCTGCTCCAATCATTTGCACAAGCATAATAATTAAGAAAAAGCATGGTAAAATGAATATCAACATAACGCCTGCCGAAAGCAAATCCTTACCTTCTTGATTTTCCACATCTGGATTAGTGAGTACTGTTTCAATTTGAGCAGGCGATGTTAAAGCTAAAATTTGTTCTTCTGTCAATCCACTTAAATTAGCAGCAACAGAAGATTTAACACTATTAATAGCTGTTGAGATTATTTGGGTCGTAACAGTCCCAATATCTTCATAAGAAATAATTTGAGCTTTCATATAGTTTGTTTCATCAGGCAGAATATAAACCAAAATTTCATCATCTTTATTTGCTAAATTTTCTTTTAATTTATCTAGATCTTCATCAGTCTTTTCTAATTGAAAATTTTTAGATTCTCCAAGCATATCAGATGCACTTTCAAAAGAAGTAACAAAACTATCATAAACTTCCATATCATCTTTCACATAAATAGTAACTTGATCCTCAAAATCCCCGCCAAAAAAAGAAATGACACGATCTACATTCATAATTAAAATAAATAAGACCAATAATAAAATATTTACACCTTTAAACCATTTAGTTTTAATTTTTTTATCTAAACTTTGCTTTGTTAAAAATTTTAATTTATTTTTCATAAGCTTCACCTACTTTACTTAAGAAAATTTCATTTAGTGTTGGATCTTCTACAGAAAATTCGGTAATTTCGTTACCCTTTTTCACAACATTAAAAACATTATCAATATAAGAATCATCTTCGATTTTTACAACAAGTTCATCTGCATTTTCTATCACTTCTAAAACTCCTTTAGTTTTCTTTAAAGATTCAATATCTACGTTTCCTTTAATATGTATATTCTTTTTACGATAATCCTTCTTAATTTGTTTTAATTCTCCTTCCAACACACTTTTTCCTTTAACTAATATAACTAAACTTTCACAAAACATCTCAACATGTTCCATTCGGTGAGAAGAAAAAATGATACTGCTTCCTCTTTTTTTAAAATCTTTAATAGCTTCCATAAACATTTCAACATTTATTGGATCTAATCCGGAAAAGGGTTCATCCAATATCAAAAGCTTTGGATTATTAATCACAGCAGAAATAAATTGAACTTTTTGTTGATTTCCTTTAGAAAGTTCTTTGATTTTCCGCTCTTTATATTCTTCAATATGAAACCTTTTTAACCACTCATCTAATCGTTTTAAGATTTCTTTCTCCTCCATTCCTTTTAAAGTACCATAATAGATAATCTGTTCTTTAACAGTAAGTTTCGTAAGCAAACTTCGCTCTTCAGTTAAAAAACCAATCGTATCTGTAACATTATAGTCAATAGGCTTACCATCCAATGTAATTTTTCCACTAGTAGGTTCAAGTAACCCAATAATCATTCGAAATGTTGTAGTTTTTCCAGCTCCATTAACTCCTAATAAGCCAAAGATTTTTCCATCTTCTACTTCAAACGACAAATCATCTACCGCTTTATTTTGATCATAATATTTTGTAATATGTTCTACTTTTAACATAAACTCTTTCCTTTCTTTCAACATTATACATTTTTTACTTAATGATAGCTACTATTTTCCAATGATTTGACAAGTTTTAAAACATCTTGATATTTTTGTTGAACTTGTGCAGAATCAATTTTAGAAACTTTTATTAAACTTGACCAAAAGGCAACCATATCATTACGACTATAAATAGTTTTCAATTTTCGAAATTTCGGAAAATAATATTCAAAAACAGTAATAATATCTCTCAAAAGCCGGATTTTTTTATCAAAAGGAATTTTCCAATCATTTACAGTCCACAAAACCAGTAATAAATTTTCTTTAATAATTTCCTGTAATAAAAACATTTGCCGTGAATCAAAATGCTTTTTTTTACCAAAATCTTGCATATCAAGGCAAACAGCTAACATATCCAGTAATTTACGATTAGGATGATAAATACTTTTTATAATTCCATTTGGTGTTTGTCGATAAAAATAGTCTTTTCTATTTACTTGACAAGCTTCTTTAGCATGTAACAGTAAGGTATAAGTAAATCCTAAATCCTCAAAAATTGCATTTTCTAAAAATCTTGTATCACCGATATGATCATGTAAAAATAATTTATCCCAACAAGAAGCCGAAACTGAAAAAAAAGCGCGATCGTTTGTCAAATAATCTATAAGCTTCTCTTTAGGTTTTTGGTAAGAATAAATCTTTTCTTGATGTAAAAACTCTGTATATGTAAACATATGAAAATCCCCGACAACCATTGGAACTTGATACCATTTGGCAATAGAATAAAAATCTTGATACATATTTAAAGTAACTACATCATCAGCATCAACAAAGCCAATATACTCCCCTTGAGCATACTCTAATCCTAAATTTCTAGCAGCAGAAACACCTGACTTTTCATCCAAAGAAAATATCTTTAATGTAAATGGATATTCTTTTTGAAAATATTCTAATATCTGTAAAGTATTATCTGTACTATGATCATCAATTGCTAAAACTTCAATATCATGTAAACTTTGATTCAAAACAGAATTCAAACAAGTTGGTAAATAAGGCTCCTTATTATGACAAGGAATAATAATAGAAACTTTTGGCATAAAAAAACCTCTTTTCTCAAGAGGATATTATACACAAGAAAAAAGCATTTCACAACTAATTAAACGGTTCTTCTATCCAAGCATCAAACAAATCCTTCAAAAGTTCACTCATTTCATCATCTAAAGAGTTTCCAAAAAAATTTTCTTCAAAATATTCATTATGAATAATCTGATATAACAAATCTTTATCCACTTCATCTAATATTTCCATCATACTTATTTGAGAAGTTTGTTTTAAATTTTCTAATTCTTTTCTTTGACAATCTTGAATTTCTTTCCGTTCAGATGGATATCCTTCTCCAAAAGAAGTTGAAAATAAAGCTTCAAAAATACTTTCTAATTGAAACTCTGTACCGGTTCCAAAATATTTTCCAAACGGAATAGATATGGCATTACCTGCGTTAATTTTAACAAAAAGTTTAGCATCAACCACATCTGAAACATAACCACAGTACACATTTGGCATAGCATTTGCACTTATAAGTACTCCTTCTCCACTAGAACATCCCATAATCACAAAATCTACAGCACGAGAATTCAATAAAATTCCAGCAAGAAGTCCAGCTCCCACATAATCAATATTTGCACGCTTATTTTCACTTACACCATAATTAAAAACTTGATGCCCATATTTCTCCGCAACTTTTTCTAAAACATTCAATATAAAATCATTTTTCTTTTTTTGACTATTTTCATTTATTAAAGCAATTTTCATGATCACATCCTACTTTCCTTTTCTATTGTACGCGAAAATAGAAATTTTTAAAAGACTTTTCAAAAAACTCTTCTTTTTTTTGACAGTTCATGATACAATTACATTGCTTGGCCCGTTGGTGAAGTGGTTTAACACATAACCCTCTCAAGGTTACATTCACGAGTTCGAAACTCGTACGGGTCACCAAAAAGTAAATAATCGACTTTTTAAAGTCGTTTTTTTATGAAAAGATTTTATTTAAAAATAAAATATGATATAGTAATTATGGTGAAAAATATGATAGAAATTCATGTGAATTTAAAGTCACTGGAAGACCTCTTCCATCCTTTTAGTAAAAACACATTAAACCCAACATTAGCCTCTTTTATCTATGAAGAATGCTTTGGATATTTAGCTAAAAACAACATTCAAATTTTTATTTCTTCAAATCAAAGTTTTTCAGATAAAGAAAAAGAAACTATTGCAAAATTAATTCATTCAAATTTTAAGGCTGAATTAGAAGAAGAAAAAATAAAAAATAAGTTATCGAATACTTTTCGAACAATTTTATTTATAGCTGGCATTTTAATTTTACTTTTCGTTTACTTTATTCAAATTGAATTTGTTCATGAATTCTTATTAATTTTAGGCTGGTTAGCTATTTGGGAAACGGTTTATGACTTTTTATTTATGGAAATGAAAGAAAAAAACAAAAGAAAAAGATATCAAAAGATATCTGAGAGTAAGATTATTTTTGAATAATCTTTTTTTAAGTACATGAATTCATCATAGCTTTATATATAAACTTTATATTTTCTTTTTTCTGATGATTCATCTCAATAAAATTAATATGCAATTGATACCCAGAATCAAAACTAAATAAAAGTTCCACTTTTCCAGGTTTAAAATTAATTGCACTAGAAGAAATCGATTTATAAGGAAAAACATGAATTTTTTTATAAGTTAATCCTAAAACATCACGATCAAACAAAAGCATTTTTTTATCTGTAAAAACAGCATAATCTTTACTATTTTTATAGCCCAATAGAATTTTTTCTTTTTCGCTTACATATTCTCTTGCATAATCTGGTAAATTTTCTGCTAAAATTTCTTCTTTAAAATCAAAATATTTTGACAATTCTTTAAATTTAATATATGCCACTTCTATCACATCCTACCTATAGTTTAGCATAAATAAAAGGATTACAAATAAAAAAAAAGTCAAGATGTAAAATTCTTGACATTTTTATTTCAATTATTCTTCTACTAAAACAACACCGCTTAAAGTATTAGACGTAATGTCTTCATTAGTTAAGTTAGGAAGAGCATTGCCATTTTCTAATACAATATTTTCGATTGTAAAAGGAATTTCTTCATCTAAAATCAAATTCATTTCATCCGTAATTTTAATATCTGCTCCATAATCTTTGGTGCCATCATTATACACATTAGATAGATTAAGTTCCTTAGTAAAACCATTTAAAGAAATAATAGGTCTATACGCTAAATCAAAATCTTGACTAGTTCTTACAAATACTCGTAATGTATCCCCATAACTTGCTTCTGTTACAGAAACATTACTTCCTAAATCTTCATTTTCTTTATAATGTGTTGCATTATGGAAAGATAAACTTACAATCGGATTTTCATAAACAACTTGGCCATAACCTTTACCTTGATGATAAACAACATCATTATTATCTAAAGCTTCTGCTTTGTTGCCAGCTAAATCAACAATATTAGTAATTTTAAACGGAATTTCTTTGCCTTCTTCTAACCCTAATGAAGAATTAATATTAACTTTAACACGATAAGCATAATGATCTTCTACCCCAAGTTTTTCTTCATCGGTAAATACAAATTTATTATTACCTATTTCTAAAGTAGGCATTGTTTGTAAAGGTTCATTAAAAGTAGCTTCTACCAATAAAGTTTCCCCATCACTTATAGAAGTTCTATAACTTGAATCATTCCAATTTAAAATGTATACCCATCTATCTGCAGAAGCAGTATTATCAATTACTACTTTTGTTTGAGTTGGATGATTAATATCTTCATTATCTAGAACGTTTCCTTCATTGCCAGCTAGATCTTTATAACCATATACTTGGAATTTTATTTCACCTTCAGAAAAATTTTTCGCATTTACATCACCAGCCGGAATATCAATGATATATGAGTAAATATTTTTACTTGCATCTGTATCTTGACCTACTACAGCTGTATATACTTTATTAAAATTATCAAATTTTACTTTTGGAACTTCAGATAATTCTTCATTAAAATAAAGGGCTACACGAAAACCTTTTCCGTAAGTTATGTAATGAGTATCATAGTTTTCATTAGCAAAACCAGTAATACCTAAAGTGGCATGAACAGGAGGTGTCATATCGTAAACCACCTGTCCATAACCTTTAATATCATTATTTGTTAAATTTGCTTCTGTTAAAACAGTATCGTTTCCAGCCGCATCTTTAATATTTTTTATTGTTATTGGAATATTTTGATTTGTTGTTAGATTCATGCTTTTACCATCGATTGTAATCGTAGCATCGCATTTATACAATCTAGCAGGCCATCCTTGTGATTCATCACGCCAAGAACAAGCCATACTAACTTCACTTCCATCTCCAACCTTAACAATTGGATTTGTTACAATTTCTTCATCAAAAACTAACTCTAAATATAAATTTTCATTATCACGAATTAATTTATGATTTTCTTTATCACGATTTAAAGCATATAAATGAACTTCTTTAACCAAAGTACGATCAATTACTACCTTCGAAGAAGTAAATATTTTCTCTAATTTATTACCAGCTTTATCTTTAAAATTCGTAACAGCAACTGTTAAAACGCCATCAGCTACGTCTAAATCAGGATTAATTTCTACATAAGATGTATAAATATATTGACCGTTTTTATTTATAGAAGTAAATGCTAATTCACTAGTAAATTGTTTTCCTTCGCTATCAGTGAATGTGGCAATTGGATTTGCTCCTAATTCTTCATTAACAGCAGTAGAAATATATAATTTATCACCATTTGTTGCATAATAAGTTTCTACGCCATCAGCAGCATCCCCATCGACACGATAAGACAAATATGCAGCATCAGGAGCGTTATTATCAATAATTACTTTATCGTAAATATCGCTATTAATGTCATCATTTGTTAATGATTCACCTTCATTTCCAGCTAAATCTTTATATCCATAAATTTTAAATTTAACTTCGTCTTCTTTAAAGTTTTCTTTAGTAACATCACTAGCTGGAACATCTAGAAAATATGAATAACGATTAATAGAAGGATCATTATCATCCGCAGGATTAACTACATATTCTTTATCATTTCCTTCAAATTTTAATTTTGGATATGTTGCTAATTCTTCATCTACATAAAGTAATACTCTAAATCCTTTACCATAGGTAATATAGTGAGCATCATCATTTTCAGCTAGAAAACCAGTAATACCTAAACTAAACATTTCTGGTGCTCTACTATCAAATACTAGTTCTTTGTATGTATCATTAAAAGTAACATCATTGTTTGTTAAAACGGTTTCATTTCCAGCTTTATCAACTATATTCGTAATTTCAACTGGAATAACTTGACCATTTTCTAATTTAGCTAATGAATTATCTAGACGAACAGAACTGTTTCGACAAACAAATTTATTTGTAGTCCAATTAGTTGTCCAATGACAATCATCTAAATCAATATATTGACCTTCACCAATTTTTAATCTAGGAACACTAGTAAATTCTTCATCAAAGGCAGCTTCGACAATTATATATTGACCATCGCCAACTACATTACGATTTTCTTCGTGAGTACCAATGAAATAGAAATGACTTTTTTGTATAGGAGAACGATCAACAAATACTCTATGACCATTAGTTACTTCACTAACTTCCGTAGTATTTCCAGCTGTATCTTTAATATTTGTAACTTTAAATGTCACTTCTCCATCTATCATATCTGTTTCGTTTACTTCGTAATAAGCATTGTAAGTATATTTTCCTGTTTTTTCATCAGGTAATAATTGATCAACTTTTGTAGGAACATATTCTTTACCATCGTTTATAAATACAAAACTCGGATTTTCTGCTAAAGGCTCATCAAAACTTACATAGGCATGAATTATATCACCTTTAGTAACATAATAGGTTCTAAGGTTATTATCCGCATTATATTCTAAAATGTTTGCAGAAGTTCTTTTTGGAGCTGTTTTATCAATTGTAAATGTTATTGTTGTTTTCTGATTGTTTCTATCAATAGCTCTAACAATGTAAGTTCCTTCTTCTTCAAAAGTCTTTTCATAAACTAATTTTTCTAAGTAGTAATTATCATCTTCAGTTTTTAAAACTTCTTTTTCACTACCATCTTCATTTAATAAAACTACTTTTTTCAAACTTCCATCAGTAAATTTAACATGAACTTTTTGATATTTTTTGCCATTTTCTACTGGAACATCACTACCATTATAACCTGTAGCCGTTAAATCTGGTGCTTGATTATCAAGATAAATACTACGATAATCAGAAACATTTCCAGCTTTATCATAAACTGTAATTTCATAACGTAAATTATCTTCATTTCCGCTTATTTCATAAGTATTTTCTGTAACTTTTATTTCATCGCCATTTAATGGTTTAACAATCATATAATCAAAATTATCTTCTGTAACTTCTACAGTAAATGAAGAAGTAATCATACCATTATTAAAATTTAAAACTGGTTTTACAGAATCAAATTCTACACTAGGATAATTTGCATTTTCCAAAATATTAGCGTTCGTTAATTCAGCACCAACATTACCTAATGCATCAGCATACCCTTTAATTGTAAAATTAATGATTCCATCTGTTAATCCAATTTGATCAATTACTTCTTGGGTTAATTTAACATCAGCCATATAAACATATTCACTATTTGCAACATTAGAACTGTCTTCAGCATAGAAAAATTCATTTTCTAATTCTACACCATTAAGTACTAAAGTTGGTAAAGTAGCCAATTGTTCTTTAAAATAAACCATTATTCTAATTTCATCATCTACTTTGGCATAATCAAGATGTGAATTATTTTCTCTATAATGAGTGACATTTAAAATACCCACATTATATCCTTCTGGAGCGTCAGCATCAATAGTAAAGCTAATTTCTAATCTATTATATGCTTTATCTATAATCTTAACATAATAAGTACCACTTTCACTTACTTTATATCCAGAAGTAAAGTCTTCCCATCTTCCATTTTCCTTGCGAATTTCTGCTGTATGAAGATTTTCTTCCACAATTTCTAATGTAGCTTCTTTATAAACTCCACCATTATCAATTCCACTTATACCAGGAGCTGTAGTGTCATCTAATATAACTGCAACTTCGGATAAAATACCTTTTAATTCTTCTTTTTTAGAACTATCTGCTAAGTTATTTACTTTATTAATAATATCTTCATTTGCACGCATTTGCACGATCAACAAGACCTTGTTTATCGCTACCATCAGCTAAATCAGAAATCAAGTCATTTGCAGCATCTAAATCACCTTGTAAATAAGATGCTTCAGCTTTTTCTAGAGCTGCTAAAGCTGCTAAATATGCAGAGTTATCTTCTTCTGTTGAGCCACCGTTATTATTGTTATTATTGTTGTTATTATTTTCATTGTTATTTCCATTACCATTATTGTTGTTGTTATTTGATGAGCCACTATTACCATTACCTGAATTTCCATTTCCAGTATTATCGTTGCCATCATCAATTACAGAAATAACTTCATCCTCTTCTGTTTCTTCTTCTGGTTGTTCCGTTTCCTCCTCTCCATCCGTATTTTCACCGTCTACATCATTATTATTACCATTATCGGTAATACCTGTATCATTCCCGTCTAGACGTTCTTCACTAGGATTTGCAAATACGAAAGTGCCTAATCCTATTAACAGAAATAATACGACTGCTATAACTATAGCTTTTCTCTTATCCATAACTACCTCCGTCAACTGTATTATATCATTGACTTGACAAAATGCAAGAATTTTCGACAAGAAAATGACAAATACACACTAAATTTTATGTAAAAAAAAGAAAAAGTCGACTCTTTTTCTTTTTAATAAAACTTTATTTTATTTAAAGGCCAAAAACGCATGAAAATTTTACCTTGAATTTGCTCTTTCGAAACAAGTCCTATTTCTCGACTATCCATCGAATTTTCTCGATTATCTCCTAAAACAAAATACATGTTTTCTGGAATTGTTTCATAACCAATCTCCTGTAAAGTAAAATCATCATAAACTAATTCATTTTGCAAATATTCTTCTTCTAATAATTCATCATTTATATATACTTTATTATCCTTTATTTCAACTTTCTCTCCAGGTAAACCAATTACTCGTTTAATCAAATATTTCGTATCAGCATATTCTAATGAAATAATATCTCCTCGTTTTACATCAAAAAAACGATATTGAGCTTTGTTTAAAAATAAAACTTCCTCATCTACCAAGGTTGGAGACATAGAATCTCCTACAACCTGAGTTATAGAAAAAACATAAATCATTATAAATAATAAAATTATAATAAAAAGAATCAATTTAAAAGAATCTTTTAAAAATTCTTTAATCCCTAACCAATCCATATCTTACCCTCTATCACTATACTACTAGTAAAATATAACATAATCTATATCGAATTGCAAAAAAAAGAATGTAAATTTACATATCTTGAAAAAGAAAAGAAAAATTGATATAATGAATATGTCAAAAGAAAATGACATACAATAAAAAAAGGATATATCTGAAGCAAAGATCAGATGTTATCTCAAAAGTTTTGGTTTAAGCATCTGAAATCAACCAAAGTTGAATCAGATGCTTTTATTTATCTAACTAACAAAATAATTATAATAAACGGTTAATTGTCAAATAGTGTGTGTGGGACAAAGTAATCACACGAGATAGTGAATGCAAAGTTAAGCATTTGCTATTTTTTTGTTTGGTAAAAGTAAACC
>CAJFEV010000032.1 GCA_904374795.1 uncultured Bacilli bacterium | reverse complement strand
GTTTTAGGATCCTGTGTAATTTAGGTAGTTGAAAACTTTTGTTGATATAGATACGATTAAGACTCTGTTTTAGGATCCTGTGTAATTTAGGTAGTTGAAAACTAATAAGTTAGCGACAGAGGTACATCATATGTTTTAGGATCCTGTGTAATTTAGGTAGTTGAAAACACTTCATCAGGAGAATAATTATATTTATTAGTTTTAGGATCCTGTGTAATTTAGGTAGTTGAAAACATATTTTTTATTGGTTCAATGAAATCTTCTGTTTTAGGATCCTGTGTAATTTAGGTAGTTGAAAACCATACTTTAGTTGTTGTAGCTGGATCATCGGTTTTAGGATCCTGTGTAATTTAGGTAGTTGAAAACTGGATATGATTTAAAAAGTAAATGGTATATGTTTTAGGATCCTGTGTAATTTAGGTAGTTGAAAACAATCGTATCTATATCAACAAAAAAACCTAAGTTTTAGGATCCTGTGTAATTTAGGTAGTTGAAAACCAGAAATGTGCGAGTACATGGACGGTATGAGTTTTAGGATCCTGTGTAATTTAGATGACTGAAATTTGGTTGGGAAAATAAGATTTGAAACTAAAACTAAATAAAGCTTTAAATCTTTGAAAATTTGCTTTAAAATAATTTTTCCTTTATAATAGATTCATAGGAGTGATTACTATGAATCTTTTTATTTATTATGCTAAATGTAGTACTTGTAAGAAAGCAAAATCTTTTTTAGATAAAGAAAACATATCTTATCAGGAAAGAGATATTAAAAGTGAAAATCCAACCTATGAAGAATTGAAAAGTTGGTATGAAAAAGGAATTCCTTTAAAAAAAATGTTTAATACAAGTGGAATGATATATAAAGAAATGAATTTAAAGGATAAACTTTCAAGCATGTCCGTAGAAGAACAATTAAAATTATTAAGTTCAGATGGAATGCTAGTAAAACGTCCGATATTTATCACATCTAATCAAATTCTTTTTGGATTTAAAGAAGAAGAATACAGGAAGTTAGTATGAAATATGTTTTGCTAACAGGAGCATCAAGTGGCTTAGGAATAGTTCTAGCAAAAATGCTTTTAGAAAATAAATATTTTGTGGTTTTACATTACAATCAAAATGCAACAGAAGTATTAACCCTACACAAGCAATATTCAAACACCTCATTTGTAATACAAGCTGATTTAACAAAAGAAAAAGGCATTTTACGTATAAAAAATCTTTTGGAAGAAAAGAATATTTCTTTGGACATTTTAATTAATAATGCGGCCATTGATTTTAATAGTGAATTAGAAGAAAAAAATACAGAAACATTTTTAAAAGTTTTTTCTTTAAATACACTAGCGCCTTTTCTTTTGATGAAACTTTTTGGCACAGAAATCAATCAAAATCATGGCTCAATAATTAATATATCCTCAGATAATACTTTGGGAAAAAATGATCCACGTACTATAGAGTATGATGTGTCAAAATCCGGATTAAATATGTTGACCAAAGATTTTGCTTTAGCTTTACCCAATGCTCATGTAAATGCGATTGCTTTTGGATGGCTAGATACGAAAATGAATGATATACCAAAAGATATTAAAAAGTATATAAAATTTGTTCCTTTAGAAAAAGCGGCTAAGGAAATTCTTAAATGCTTAAATTCAAACGAAACAGGAATGATCAAGGAGGTAAGTGAATGAAAGAATATATAGAATTAGAACAAGAAACATGGCAATTATATGAAAAAGTCTTACCGACTTTAAAAGAACAATTTTCTAAAATAGATGAGATTTGTGAATCAAACACCGCTAAAGTACTACATGCTTTTTGGAAAAATCATGTAAGCGAATCTCATTTTAATAGTACAACTGGCTATGGCTATGATGATTTAGGTAGAGATACAATTGAAAAAGTATATAGTACAATTTTTGAAGCCGAAGATGCTTTAGTAAGAAATCAATTTATTTCGGGCTCACATGCTCTAGCTAAGACACTTTTTGGATTGTTAAGACCAGGGGATTTCCTTTTATCGATAAGTGGTAGACCATATGATACTTTGCATGAAGTAATAGGTATTGAAGAAAATGAAAGCTCTTTAAAAAGTTTTGGCGTAAACTATGCTGAAATCGATTTAAAAGATAATGATTTTGATGAAGAAAAAATTCTCAAATTTTTAAAACAACATCAAGTGAAAGTAGTAGAAATTCAGCGTAGTCGAGGATATTCTAGCAGAAAAAGTTTATCTTTAGAAAAATGTGAGAAAATTATCAAAAAAATCAAAGAAATTAGTCCAAACACCATTGTAATGGTTGATAATTGCTATTGCGAGTTCATTGGTACTAAAGAGCCTACTCAAATTGGTGCCGATATCGTCGTGGGTTCTTTAATCAAAAACTTAGGTGGAGGCCTTGCTCCAAATGGTGGATATGTTGTCGGAAAAACGAAACTCATTAAATTAGTTGCTGAAGCCTTAACTTTACCAGGAGAAGGAAAAGAAGTAGGACCAAGTCTAGGCGTTAATCGGCAATTCTTGCAAGGAATTTTTCTTGCTCCACAAGTAGTAAGCAGTGCCCTAAAAACAAGTATTTTAGCAAGTGCATTATTAAAAGAACTTGGATATACTGTTGACCCAGAGCCTTTAGAAAAAAGGGTAGATATCGTACAAACTATTGCTTTCGGGAATCCTACGGATTTGATTTCGTACTGTGAAGGAATTCAAAGTGGAAGTCCAATCGATTCTTATGTGAAACCGATCCCAATTGATATGCCAGGATATAAAGATGAAGTAATCATGGCAGCAGGTGCATTTATTCAAGGCTCGAGTATTGAGCTTTCTTGTGATGGTCCACTTAGAGAGCCTTATCTTGCTTATCAACAAGGTGGACTCACCTATGAATCAGGAATGATTGGAGTATTAAAAGCAGTAAATGAAGTTATAAAAAAGAGAAAGGATAAATAATATGGAAGATACATTTTTTTTAGATACCAACGAAGGGAGTATCGAATGTCGGGTAATAACCAATTTGTATTCTGAAAAACGAAAAAAACATTATTTAGTTTATGAATATGTGGATGAGAAGAATGATGATTTATATGTTTCTTCATATGATCCAGATGATGAAACCAATACATTAAATGATATAACTGATCCTGACGAATTAAAAGAAGTAACTGAAATTTTTGAAAGTATGATGTGATATGTCAAGAGAAAAAGATTTTCAAGCTATAAACGAATCTATAAAACAACTTTTACTTGCGGAATACCCAACAAGCCGAATCAAAGTAAATGCTCAAAATAAATTGATTATAATCGATGATCAAATATATCGTTTTTCAATTACAACCAATTTAGACTATAGAAAAATAAATTTAAAGAAAGTTCAAATGAAAACAAATAAGGGAAATTTACGTTCGAAAAATCCTAAGAGAATTTTAACCAAAATAGCAATGATGGCAACTGTTGCTGGAATTGGAGTTTCGGCTCATCTAGCATCTTCTTTAAGGGAAACAAATCTTTCTCAAACTCCAACAGAATATACATCAGAAGTACCAGAAACGAGAACAATTTCACCTACAATTGTGATTGAACAAGATAAGCCAAAAGAAAATGATGTAGAAGAAAATACAATTACCCTTTTCAAGGAAATAACTTTTACTGATACTCTAGGTTATGAAAAAAAAGAAGAAACCATTCAGGAATTTGGTAACATTATTGAAAAGTATTCCAAAAGATATGGTCTAGATTATAATTTAAATATTGCTTTATTTACCCAAGAAAGGTCAAATGATAGAAATAGTTCAAATTATAACAATATTGGTCAAATAACCGAACTTTTATGTGGTGAAAAAATTACTGCTCCAGTATTTGAAGAAGAAAAAATTATAGGAATGGACAAAATTTACGTCTTACCAAAATGCTATGATACTTATCCTTTAGAAGATTTAGAAACTATGGGAAACTTTTCAAAATTTTCAAATCTAGAGCAAGAAAAAATTAAAGAAGCAATTCATTTAAAAAAAGAAGGCTACGAAATTTATCGTTTAACAGATGTTAAAAATACAGTATCTTTAAATATTAAGGTATCTTGTGCATATCTCTCTTATTTAATAAATAAACAGCAAAATTTAATAAAAGGTCTTGCTTCTTATAATATGGGATGTTCAAGAATTAATGAAACAGTTAGCGAAGAACAAATTTTAAGAGGGCAAGTGATTGAGGGAAACGACCCAAATTATTTGAATAATATATTTCGTTATTTAACCAAAGAAGACTTAGAAAAAGGCTTTACAATTCAGTATGCAAATGGCGAGGTAATTCACTATCAAATAGAAGGCATGGACTATGAAAAAGAAACTGAACATTCTATACGAAGATAAAAATATCTTGATAATAAACAAGCCAGCTAAAGTATTAACTGTAGCAACACCAAAAGAAAAAATACACACTTTATATCAAGAAGTAAGTGCCTATGTAAAAAAACAATATCCCAAAAACAAAATATTTATTGTCAATCGTTTAGACAAAGATACCTCCGGAATAGTCGTTTTCGCAAAAAATGAAAAAACAAAACAAAATTTACAAAACAACTGGAAAGAGAAAGCCAAAGTTCGAGAATACATAGCAGTTGTTGAAGGAAAGATGAAAGAAAAGGAAGGGACAATAAGAAATTATTTATATGAAGATAAAACACTTTATGTTCACGAGACAAATAATCCAAAAAAAGGAGAACTTGCCATTACGCATTATCAAGTTCTACAAAAAAAGAATAAATATTCCTTAATAAAAATTCGAATCGAAACGGGTAAAAAAAATCAGATTCGAGTTCATCTAAAAGGTTTAGGACATCCTATCATTGGTGATAAAAAATATGGATCTACGAAAAACCCTATTGGAAGATTAGGTCTTCATGCAACTTATTTAGAATTAGAAATTACTAAAGGAAATACTCTAAAAATTGAATGCCCTGCACCCAAAGAATTTTATCAAATATTAGAAATTGGAAAAATTTTATTGAAAGGAGAATAGAAATGGAACGCTTGCAAAAAGTTATCGCAAATTCTGGATTTTGTTCAAGAAGAAAAGCAGAAGAATATATTAACCAAGGAAAAGTAAAAGTGAATGATCAAATAATAACAGAACTAGGAACAAAAGTATCAAAAGAAGATAGAATAGAGATAAATGGCACTCTACTTCCTTTAAAAGAAGAAAAAGAATATTATTTACTTTATAAACCGGAAAAAACGATATCGAGTGTCAAAGATGAAAAGGGAAGAAAAACAGTAATAGATCTTATTCCATCTAAAGGAAGAATTTATCCAGTCGGTCGTTTAGATTATGATACAACAGGAGTGTTACTTCTAACAAATGATGGAGAGTTAACAAACATTTTAACTCATCCAAAAAATAAAATTGAAAAATTATATCGAGCAAAAGTTACTGGAGTAGTGACTAGAGAAGAAGTGATGAGAATAAAAAAAGGAATAGAAATCGAGGGAAGAAAAACTATTCCGACATATGTAAAAGTAAAAAAAATAAATCAAGAAACACAAACAACAACAATCTATTTAGGAATAAATGAAGGAAGAAATCATATTGTAAAAAAAATCATGGCAGCTTTAGGTCATAAAGTTGTGGAATTAAAAAGAGAAAGAGTAGCTTTTTTAACTTTAGAAGGATTAAAAAAAGGCGACTATCGTCCTTTAACAATCAAAGAAGTAAAAAAACTCTATTCTTTAAAATAAAGGATATCCATGTCAACATTCTCTTATGCAATTAAAATGGCAATTATTTTATTTCCTATCGTTGCATTAATATTTACGATTCCCTATATTATTTATCAGTATCATAAATATGGTTCAATTAGTTCCTATCGTTCAATCATTGTTTATTCATTCTTATTATATTTAATGACAGCTTATTTCCTGGTAATTTTACCCTTACCAAGTATCGAAACAGTTTCCCAGATGACCACGCCAAGTTATAATTTAATTCCTTTTCATTTTATTTCTGAAATTCTATCCTTATCTTCATTTTCAGCAAGCGATTTTGCAACCTATTTTCCAACACTTCAAAATCCATCCGTGTATGAATCCTTGTTCAATATAATTTTAACAGTTCCGTTTGGAATTTATTTACATTATTACTTTGAGTTTGATTTTAAAAAAACTGCCTTTTATGCTTTCTGCTTAACTTTATTTTTTGAACTTACCCAGTTAAGTGGATTGTACTTTATTTATCCAAGAGGATACCGAGTTTTTGATGTTGATGATTTAATACTAAACACTTTAGGGGGAATCATTGGATATTTTCTTGCATTTATTCCCTTAAAAATTCTTCCAACTAGAAAAGAAATTGATGAAGAGGCAAAAGAAAAAGCAAAAAGTGTTAGTATTTTAAAAAGAAGCATGACTTTTTTAATAGATTTTTTTCTTTATAGTATTTTTTTAATCGCAACTATATACTTAGTTCATAAGTATCTTACTAATTCCTTTTTCTTAAAAATTGGAATCGGAATTCTTTGGACAATGTTTTATTATCTTATCTTACCCAATATTCTTAAAGGAAGAACTTTGGGTATGAAATTCTTTCATTTAAAATTTTATTCTGATAAAAAAATTATTTGGTATCGAATAGTAAATTATTATTTTTGGAAACTATTCATTTATGTATTCCTACCAATATTTCTTTTAATAATCGGCTATGTACTATGGAAAAACAATAATATATCGACAACCTTTTTTGAATATTATGAAATTGTCCTAGCAGCTTTAACCTTAATGATGTATTTAATTGCTTTACTAAAAAGAATCTTTGGAATGCCATTGTCTTATGAGAAA
The DNA here is from genome assembly GCA_904374795.1 of uncultured Bacilli bacterium. Classification (GTDB taxonomy): domain Bacteria; phylum Bacillota_I; class Bacilli_A; order RF39; family UBA660; genus Ventrenecus. The sequence goes on along the minus strand of CAJFEV010000032.1, from coordinate 6,720 downwards.
ATAAGTCATATGAGTATAATAAGCAGTATGGAAAATCTCGAAAAATCACAAGAATAAATTTTCTACATTCTTGTCTTTTTTAATTTCCTTAATAAAACAAGACGGATTATATTTAGGAACAAGAATATAAATAACCGATTTTGTTCTAGTAAGACCAACATAAAATAATCTTCGTTCTTCTTCAAAAGGATAAGGTTGCTCATTTTTAATGTAAGAAAGAATTTTTTCATCCTTAAGTAGTGATGGAAATCCATACAAAGTATTCTCTAAATTAAGCAAAATAACAACATCACTTTCTAGTCCCTTTGCAGCATGAACAGTTAAAAATCGAATTTTTCGATCAGAAAACCTAAAAAAAGTTATTTCATTATTTTCTTGAAAAGAATAAGCTAAATTTTTAGTGTATTTTTTTAAATCAAAATGATTTCTCCCTAGAATAAAAATTTCTTGATCTTCTGGAATCATTGCTAAAACTTTTTCTAAAACAGAATCCAAATTTTTATAGTAAACCAACTTTATAGGTTTTTTGATATGTTTAGAACTTTTAAGTTCTTTTTTTACTTGATTAGGATTTTTCTGAATAAAGTGTCCCGCAGTTTTTACAAGTTCATCACTATTTCGATAAGTTGTTTCTAACTTATATGTTTTGACATTAGGAAAATAAGAAGGAAAATTCAAAAAAATTGTTAAATCACAACCAGAAAAATGATAGATAGATTGATAGTCATCTCCTACCACACACAAAGAAGCATTCGTTTGCTTTAAAATTTCTTGTACAAATTGAAACCGACACAAAGAAGTATCTTGAAATTCATCAATAATAAGAAGTTTATAAGGAAGAGTACAAGCATGTTCTTTTAAATAAAGTGTTGTTTTTAAAATAATATCATCAAAATCTAATGTTCCAGAACTTTCCTTATCGGTTTCATAAAGTAAATAAATGGCATAGATAATATAAAGTAAAGGGACTTTTTTAGCTTTTATTAAAATTTCTTTTAAATTATTTTTAAAATATCCATTAGCTTTAAATAAGTTAATAAAAGTAAGAATTTGTTTTTTATATTCGGGAAATTTTGCTGACTCTAAAATTTTTTTCCAAGAAAAAAAGAAAGGAATATCAAAAATTTTATAACACTTTTTTATCAAAAAAGTATTACCAAAACATTTTGTTTCAAAAAACTCCTGTATAGTAAATTCTAATAAATCAGGTCGAGCAATTTTATAAGAAACATGTTCTTTTTTCAAAATATCCAAAGCTAATTTATGAAAAGTGAAAGTAGGGACTTCTACATGACAATTTTTTAAAATATTTTTCTTCAAATTATTCGTAGCTTCATTAGTAAAAGAAATCGTACAAATTTCTTCAGGCTTAATCAGTTGATTTTCTAACATGTATTTAATCTTGCCAATTAAGGTTAAAGTTTTTCCGGAACCCGCTCCAGCAATAATTAAAGAATATTTTGCGTTTTCTAAAACAGGCTTTAATTGTTCTTCATCAAGGTCATAATTATTTACAGTAATTTTGGTCATAAGAATATTATAAAAAACTTGTAGTCTGTTTGTCAATTTACTAGAATAAGCGAAGAAATCGTAGAAAAATAAAAAGAAAAATTAGAGAAAGATAATCGAAATTTTTTGTTTAGAATTGTCAAATTTTGGTGTTTACCTGTTAAGAAGAGCTCTTTTTTGCTATAATAAAAGACATATGAAGGTGATAACATGCAAAGAAAAACCTATGCAACTATAAATGGAGATATTCTTACTGAAAACGTAAAAGAAATAATTAACAAGTATCCAGACTATGAATACTATTTTGGGGTAGTGAAAAATAATGCCTACCATCATGGAGTAAAAAGTGTTTTAGATTTAATTAAAGGAGGAGTAAACTATCTAGCAGTTTCCTCATTAGAAGAAGCATTAAAAGTTCGTAATTACACTACAGAAATACCTATCCTTTGTCTAGAGCCAATTCATTTAGACTATGTGATGGATGCTATTAACAACAACATTACACTAACGATTGAATCCCTAGATTATACCAAAGAACTTCTTAAAATGGATTTGTATGATACCTTAAAGATACACTTGGCAATTGATTCTGGAATGCATCGGTTAGGCTTCTTTGATTCCAAAGAACTAAAAGAAACATATGAGCTTCTAAAAGAAAATTCTCATATTTACATAGAAGGCGTTTTTAGTCATTTTGCTACATCAGGTGTAATGGATCCATATTTCGATAAACAAGTAAATACCTTCTTAGAAATTACCAAAAGTATTCCTTTAAAAGATATACCAATCGTTCATATGGGAAGAAGTTTAACTTTAGTAAATCATCCAAAACTTTCCTTTTGTAACGGTATTCGCTTAGGAATAATTCTTTATGGATTTTCACAAAGCCGTAAAGACGGAAAATCTCTTCAAAGTAAACTTCGTAAATTAAAACGAAGTTGGCTTCAAAAAAAATATAAGTGTAGTAAAACAATTTTAGAAAACAACTTATCGTTAAAAACAGCAATGGGGTTATATACAGAAGTAATGAGTATAAGACACGTACATAAAAATGAAGTAGTGGGCTATAACACTTATAAAATAGAAGAAGATGGTTATATTCTAACTTTACCAATTGGCTATGCAGACGGAGTAAATAAAAATTATAAATATGTGTATATTAATGGAGAATATTTAAAAATTGTCGGAGATTGCATGGACATGCTTTTAATATTTAGTCCGAAAAAAATTCAAGTTGGAACAAAAGTAGAAATTTTCGGTTCCCATATTCCAATTTCTAGTGTATGTAAAGTACTGGGTATCAATGCATATCACTTATTTAATCAAATAAGCAATCGAGTTGTAAGAGTGCATATTCACGAAAATGAAGAAGAAGAAATTACATATTAAGGAGGTATTCCATGGATTTTAAAGTACTTATACTTGGGAGTGATGCAAATGCTTATTATATGGCTAGAGCTTGCTTTGAAGCCTATCATAAAAAGGCACACTTAATCGCCAAAGATAGATTAGCTTTTACTAAATATTCGAATATTTTAACCATTGAATATCATCAGAATCTTTGGAATGAAGAATCTTTTATAAAAATCTTAAATGAATATGCCACAAAAAACACGGAACAAATTTTAGTTATTAGTACAAATGAAACCTATTCACTTTTTTTAGCAAGAAGTCATAATAAATTAAGAAAAAATTTAATTTTCTTTGAACAAGATGAAAAAATTATTAAAAGCTTAATAAACAAAGAAATCTTTTATAAAACCTATAAAAATTCTTGTTTACCATTTCCTGAAACATATTATATTGATGTAGTAAAAGATACATTAATACCAACAATGAAATATCCAGTTATCCTAAAACCAGCAAATGTTGTTTTATATAACCATTTAGATTTTATAGGAAAAAAGAAAATTTATAAAATTTTTTCTGAAGAAGAGCTAAAAGAAACATTACATACAATCAAAGAATCCGGATATAATGACCGCATGATTCTGCAAGAGTATATTCCGGGAAACGACTCGTATTTATTTGATAGTGTTGTATATGTAGATACAAAAGGCAAGGTAAAAGTAATCAGCTTTGCCCAAATAGGAATTCAAGAAAGAAAAAAAAGTATGATTGGCAATGCTGCGGCGTTAATAAATGGGTTAAATACTTTTAATGGAAATGTAGAAAAAGCAAAAACAAATATTATTGAATTTATGGAAAAACTTGGTATGAACGGATTTTTTGAAATTGATATGAAATATGATGAAAGAGATGGGCAATTTAAAGTATTAGAAATCAACGCTCGTCAAGGAAGATGTAGTTACTATTTAGTTCCTTTAGGAGCAAATTTGGTTCAAATTATGGTTGATGATTTACTTTATCATAAAGATTTACCGTTCAAAGATTTAAAAGAAAAAATTCTATTATCTTTTATTCCAAAAAATGTTTTAAAAGAATTTACATCAAACGAAACATTTAAAAAAGAAGCAATAAAACTTTGGCACAAAAGAGTAAGTCCAATGGAATGCCCATTAGACAAAAATATAAAACGCTTTTTGATGATGAAAAAAAGACTATGGCATTATAAAAAAGAATATCAAAATAGTGATTGGGAGGAATAAATATGTGTGGAATTGTTGGTTTTGTAGACAAAAAAAAGAAAAAGGAAAAAGAAATAATTATTAAAAATATGGCCGACCAAATTATTCATCGTGGTCCTGATGGAGAAGGATATTATACAGATGATTTAGTTGCTTTAGGTCATAGAAGACTTTCAATAATAGATGTCAAAGGCGGTGGACAGCCAATATATAACGAAGACAAAACTTTAGCTATAATTTTTAATGGAGAAATTTACAACTATCAAGAACTTAAAGAAGAGCTAGAGAGTAAAGGATATGTTTTTCAGACAAAAACGGATACAGAAGTAATTCTTCACGGGTATAGCGAATGGAAAGATGAATTGTATGAAAAACTAAGAGGTATGTTTGCTTTTGTAATTTATGATAAAAAAAATAAAGAAATAATAGGTGCAAGAGACCACTTTGGTATAAAGCCATTTTACTACTACTATAAAGATAATGAGTTTATGTTTGGTTCTGAAATAAAATCTTTTCTAGTACATCCGGAATTTCAAAAAGAATTAAATACAGATGCTCTAAAAATGTATTTAATATTCCAATATTCAGTAAAAGAAGAAACGTTTTTCAAAAATGTATTCAAATTAAAACCAGGACATTTCTTTCATTATAAAGATGGAAAATTAAAGATAGACTCTTATTTTGAAGTGAGTTTTAATAAAAAAGATCAACCATATCAAAAAATGTATAGTGATTTAGAAAAAGTTTTAGAAAGTTCGATTTACTACCATCAAACCACTAGTGATGTTGAAGTAGGAGCATATTTATCAGGGGGAGTAGATTCATCATATGTTGTGAGTGTGGGCAAACCCGAAAAAACTTTTTCTGTAGGTTTTTCTTATGAAGGCTTTGATGAAACAGATTATGCGCAAGATTTATCCGAATTATTAGGAATAAAAAATACTAGAAAAAAAATTAGCCCTGAAGATTTCTTTGAAGCATTACCAAAGGTAGAATGGCATACAGATGAACCTCATGCAAACTTATCAACGGTTCCTTTATATTTTTTATCAGATTTGACAAGTAAGCAGGTTAAAGTTGCCTTAGCAGGTGAAGGTAGCGATGAAATGTTTGGAGGATATAATGAGTATAACGACCCTTTATTGCTTCGAATTTATATTCATTTGCCATTAATTATTCGAAAGGGAATACGAAACATATGTAAACATTTGCCGCATTTTCCAGGAAGAAATACTCTAATAAAATATGGTCTTCCATTTAATGAACGTTATATAGGGCATGGTACTTATATGGAAAGCGACGAAGCAAACAGAATTTTAGCAGATAAACTGAAGAATAATGAAACTATAGCCGACATCCTGGAACCAGTTTATAAGAAGGTAAAAAAAGAAGATGAGCTCACTAAAAAGATGTTTATTGATTTTCACTTTTGGTTACCTCAAGACATTCTTCTTAAAGCAGATAAAATGAGTATGTCTCATTCCATTGAATTAAGAACGCCCTTGATGGACATTGACGTTTTTAATTTTGCAAGAACCATTCCAAATAAATACTTATTAAAAAACAAGCAAACAAAATATTTGTTTAGGGATGTTGCATCCAAAAGAATTCCAGAAGAGTGGAGTAAACGTCGAAAATGTGGTTTCCCAGTTCCATTTTCTAAATGGATTCGAGAAGAAAAGTTTTATAATATGGTAAAAGAAGAATTTAACAAAGGTTATGTTTCAAAGTATTTTGATCAATCTTACATCAATAAACTCTTAGAAGAACATTATCAAGGAACTCAAAACAATGGTCGAAAAATTTATAATATTTATTGTTTTTTAGTATGGTATGACCAATATTTTGCATAAAATAAATCAGAAGAAGGAATATTTTCCTTTTTCTGGTCTAAAATGTGTGCTTTTTGTGAAAAAAAAGAAATTTGATGTTGACATTATCCCTTGTTTTTGGTAATATTTAAAGTGTCTTAAAGAGAAACGGGCGTTTAGCTCAGTTGGTTAGAGCATCTGCCTTACAAGCAGAGGGTCTGCGGTTCGAGTCCGTAAACGCCCACCATTATTTTTTTATTTTTTTTGCCGAAATAGCGTAATTGGTAGCGCAATTGACTTGTAATCAATGGGTTGGGGGTTCGAGTCCCTCTTTCGGCACCATTTTTAGTGGAGGGATAGCGAAGTGGTCAAACGCGGCAGACTGTAAATCTGTTCCTTCGGGTTCCATGGTTCAAATCCATGTCCCTCCACCATTAAAAAATGTCCGAAAGAGGATATAATAAATATTGCCTCGTAGCCAAGTGGTAAGGCATCAGACTTTGACTCTGACATTTCGGTGGTTCGAGCCCACCCGAGGCAGCCATTCTTTATTAAGGTTCGCTAGCTCAGTCGGTAGAGCATCTGACTTTTAATCAGAGGGTCTCGGGTTCGAATCCCGAGCGAGCCACCAAAATGAAAGTCAAAGTCTTTATACGTTTTGTATAAAGATTTTTTTTAAAACTTCCATGTGGGAAGTTTTTTTAATATAAAAAACTTCAGACTGTTGACAAATAGGTATATAAATCACTTATTTGTCTTTTTTTATTTGATTTTAATCAAAAATCACGAAAAACCTAAATATGCTAAGCATA
>CAJFEV010000031.1 GCA_904374795.1 uncultured Bacilli bacterium | reverse complement strand
ATGTATGGATGAAAGTGATCATTGGAATGAAATAGAAAAAATAGTAGTTAGTGAAATATATCATTAACTACTATTTACCTACAAAAATTTTTTACACCCACAGAAACCTCAAACTCCTTACATAAGCAGGCTTTTCCATACAAAAATATTTTACTTATTTTTTATTTCTATAAAAAATTTTTAACAAAATACAGTAAGGATATATTTAAATATTCACAATATCTTACCTATAAAAGCAAAAAAACTCAAGTTTCCTTGAGTTAAACTAATTCTAAACGAACTTGTAAAGCGTCGTCACCAATACGTTCTGTAATCTTAATAATTCTTGTATATCCACCGTTACGATCTTGATATTTTGTAGCTAATTCATTAAATACTTTACTAACTACTTCATTATTATTATGTACAAAAGCTAAAGCTTTTCTACGAGAAACTAAAGTTCCTCTTTTACCATAGGTAATTAACTTATCCACAAATTTACGAACTTCTTTAGCGCGAGCTTCTGTAGTAACAACACTGCCATTTAAAATAACAGTTTTTGTTAAACCAGCAAGAATACTTCTTCTTTTTTTAGAATCTCTACTTAGTTTTCTATAAGCCATTTTTAAATACCTCCTTAATCGCGGAACTTAAGTCCCATTTCTTCAACTTTATCTAAAACTTCTTTTAATGATTTTTTACCTAAATTACGAATCTTCGTAACTTCTACTTCTTTTTTATTGATTAAATCTTGTACTGTGTGAATTCCAGCTCTTTTTAAACAGTTATAAGCTCGAACAGAGAACTCAATTTCTTCAATAGGGGTTTCTAGTGTTTTTGTAATCGTATCAACTTTCTTTTCACTCATAAGTCCTGCAACATCACTAATTGAATTTAAATCTGCTACAATATTAAAATGTTCAATTAAAATTTTAGCAGCTAAAGCCATACACTCTTCAGGTGTAATACTTCCATTTGTCTCTACTTCCATAATCAACTTATCAAAGTTTTCATTGTGTCCTACACGAGCACTTTCAACATCAACAGCAACTCTTTCAACTGGACTATATAAAGAATCAATAGCAATAACTCCTGGTTTATCTTCAGCAAATAATTTTTGATTTTCTTTAGAATCAACATATCCTTTACCATTATTGCATGTAAGAGTCATGTCAATTTTTCCACCTTCAACTAAGTTACAAATAACAAAGTCAGGATTTACAACTTCAATATCCGCATCATGCTCAATCATTCCAGCAGTAACTGGACCTGGTGTATTAGCAACTAAATGCATTGTTTTAGCTTCTTCTGTATGATTTTTTAAAACAACACCTTTTAAATTCAAAACAATTGCTGTTACGTCTTCATAAACACCATCAATTTTTTGGAATTCATGAAGTACACCATCAATCTTTACAGTTGTAATTGCACATCCAGGCATGCTGGATAACATAACACGACGTAAAGCAGTACCAATAGTGGTTCCAAATCCTCTTTCAAGAGGTTCTAATTCAAATTTTCCATAGTGATTGCTTTCTTGATACTCTGTAATTTTATAATCTGGTTTTTCAAATTTAATCATAATCTAATCCCCTTCCCCTACTAATTTCTTGGTCTTTTTGGTGGACGGCATCCGTTGTGTGGAATTGGTGTTTCATCAACTATACTTGTAACTTCAAGTCCAACAGCTTGTAATTGACGAATTGCATTTTCTCTACCAGCACCTAATCCTTTAACGTGTACTTCAACCTTTTTAACACCACAGTCTAATGCAGCACGTCCAGCAGCTTCAGCACTTGTACCAGCTGCAAAAGGAGTTTTCTTTTTAGAACCTTTATAACCAATAGTTCCAGCACTTGCCCAACTTAATACATTACCATCTTTATCTGTAATTGTAACAATAGTATTGTTATAAGTTGAATGAATATGAGCAACAGCTTCTGGAACATTCTTTTTAACTTTTCTTTTTCTTCTATTATATGCCATAAACACTTACCTCCTATTTACCTACTTTTTTCTTATTAGCAACTACTTTACCTTTTCCTTTACGAGTTCTAGCATTTCTACTAGTTCTTTGTCCACGTACAGGAAGGCCTTTTTTATGACGAATACCTTGATAAGAGTTAATTTCCATTTTCTCTTTAATGCTCATTTGTACGTCACGACGAAGATCACCTTCAACAGTATACCTATCTACTTCTTTACGTAACTTTTGAATATCTTCATCTGTTAAATCTTTAACTTTCTTTGTTGGTTCTACTCCAGCATCCTCACAAATAGTTTTTGCTAAAGGTCTACCAATACCATAAATAGCTGTTAAACCGATACAAATATGTTTTTCATTAGGTAATTCAATATTCTTAATTCTTGCCATATACTAATTTCACTCTCCTATTTCCCTTGAGTTTGTTTGTGTTTTGGATTTTCACAAATAACCATAACTTTTCCATTTCTTTTAATTAATTTACATTTTTTACAAATTTTCTTTACAGATGGTCTAACTTTCATAATATTTTACCTCCATTATCTTTTATTCCATACAATGCGCCCACGTGTTAAATCATAAGGAGAAAGCTCTATGGTGACTGTATCACCTGGTAAGATACGAATCATATTTACTCGCATTTTACCAGAAACGTAGGCCTCTACAGTATAACCATTTGGAAGTTCTACAATGTAGTCTCCGCCTTTTAAAACATCTACTACTTTTCCTTCCACTTCGATTTTATCTGACCTTCCACTACTTACAGGTCTTTGTTTTACAACATCTTTACTTTGTAAATTACTTTTTCGATCATTTTTTTTAGCCATATTTTCTATTCTCCCGTTAAAATTTCATACCCGTCCTTTGTAACGCAAACGGTATGTTCAAAATGTGCTGATGGACTTCCATCTTCAGTTACAACAGTCCAATCATCATCAAGCATTACAACATCTTTACTTCCTAAGTTAAGCATTGGTTCAATTGCTAAAGTCATTCCTTCTTTTAAAACTAAACCAGTATTTGCTTCCCCATAATTTGGTACATCAGGTGCCTCATGCATATCGGTTCCAATACCATGTCCCACAAGTTCTTCAACAACTGATAAACCATGAGCATGAGCATAAGAACTAATCGCATGTCCAATATCCCCTATTCTAGCACCAGGTTTAATAACTTTCAAGCCCTCATATAAAGCAGCTTCAGTATCTTTAACCATTTGCTCTATTCTAGGGTCTACTTCTCCTACTAAATAGGTTCTTGTCATATCACTTTCATAACCAGCCTTACAAACGGTAAAATCAAGTTTAACAATATCTCCATTTTTTAGTTTTCGTTTTCCAGGAATACCATGAACAACTTCATCATTAATACTAATACAAGCACTTCCAGGAAAACCTTCATAACCTAAACAAGAAGGATAACCACCTAACTTAGTAACAAAATCATAAATATGTTTATCAATTTCTTTAGTAGTAATTCCAGGCTTCATATACTTTTCCATTTCTTTATGAGCCAAATAATTAATATGACCAGCCTCTTTCATCAACTGAATTTCTCGAGCACTTTTAATTGTCATGAACTACCTCCATCAACTCATGAAGAGCTTCTGTCTGATCTTCTGAATTATTAGTAATTTTAATAAGCAAATCCTTTTGTTCATAAAAATCTAAAATAGGTTGTGTTCTATCTAAATATTGTTGATATCTTTTCAAAAAAGCTTCTTCCGTATCATCCGTTCTTTTTTCCAAAAGAACTCCACAATCATCACAATGATTTTGTTTTTTTGGACAAAACTCTTCAAAATAAAGATTATAGTTTCGATCACAATTTGGACAAACCAAACGTCCTAAAACTCTTTTTAATAAAATATCTTTATGAACATCTAAATAAACAACAATCAAATTTTGATAATCTACCAAACTTTCTAAAGTTTTTGCTTGTTCTAAAGTTCTTGGCACACCATCCAAAATAAACAAATCAGTTTCTTTTAAAGAACGCAACTTTAAAGAAACAAGATTCATTACAAAAGCATCATCAATTAAACTTCCTGATAAAAGTTTTGATGCAAGCTCTTTATTTGTAATAGCCTCATCACGAAGTAAATCACCTGTTGAAATATGTTGATAACCATATTTATCTGTTAAAAACTCACTGAACGTTCCCTTGCCTGCGGCAGGAGGAGCAAGAAATATTACGTTCTTCACGAATTTCTTCTCCTACTTGAATACTTTCTTGAAACAAGTCCACTTTGAATTTGTTTATAAGTTTCAATAGCTACACCTACAACAATAAGTATTCCAGTACCTCCGATAGCAACAGACTGAGGTAACCCAGTTAAATTAGATATAAGAATTGGCATTCCTGCTAAAATAGCAATGAACAAAGACCCAACTAAAGTAAGTCTTCCAACAACATTACTAATATATTTAGTTGTTTCAGCACCAGGGCGAACTCCAGGAATATAAGCTCCACTCTTATTTAAATCTTTACTCATCTCTTCTGGATTCATTGCCATAAAAGTATAAAAATAACTAAAGAATACAATTAAAGCAATATATAAGATAAATCCAGGAACAGATGTATACATAATATAATTATTTACAAAATTTATAGCATCTTGATTACCAATAATTGTTACGATAATTGATGGAATTGTTAGTAACATTGATGCAAAGATTACGGGCATAACACCTGCGTAATTAATTCGTAAAGGCAAATAAGATTGTTTTTCCTTATATGCACTTACAGTTTTATTTGCATATTGAATAGGAATTCTTCTCTCAGCTAAAGTTATCCACACAATACCTACTATAACAAGTAAATACATGATTAAATAAGCTGCAAAGAAAATTATACCAACCCAATTAGCATATGTACCAGCACCTATAAATGCATCATAAGCACCAGTAAATACTGCAGGTAAACTAAGAACGATACTAGCCATGATTAATAAAGATTGACCATTACCAATACCTTTACTCGTAATTTGATCTCCTAACCATAAAAGGAAAGAAGTACCAGCTGTCATAACTAAAGTGATTTTTAAAATCATTCCTACATCATTTACACCTAATAAGAAAACGGTTAAAACATAAGCTTGAACAAAAGCTAAAAGAATTCCTAAATATCTTGTAATTCGATTAATCTTTTGTCTACCAACATAACCTTGTTCTTTTAATTCTTTAAAATACGGAATAATATCCATAGTTAAAAGTTGCGTAACAATCGATGCATTAATGTATGGGGTTACTCCAAGTCCAAAGATTGCAAACCTTTCAAAACCCCCACCACTCATTAAGTTAAAAACACCTAGAAAATCTAATTCACTAAATAAAGTTCCTAACCAAGGAGTGGCCCAAACAATTGTAATACCTGTTCCTAAAGCATAAATGCCTAGAACAAATAAAGTAAAAAGTATTCTCTTTCTTAAATCTTTGGCTTCTTTTGAAAATAACTTGAGAGACCCAGTAGCCATCTTAGATCACCTCAGTATTTCCACCTGCATTTTCGATTTTAGTAACAGCAACACTTGAAAAACGTTGTGCTTTAACAGTTAACTTTTTCGTTAAATTACCATTAGCTAAAACTTTCACGCCATCTAATTGTTTTTTGATAATTCCTTTTTCTTTTAATACTTCTGGAGTAACTACATCTCCATCATTAAAGAATTTATCTAAATCACTTAAATTGATAACTGCGTATTTTGTTTCAAAACGTGTGTTTTTAAAACCTCTTTTAGGAATTCTTCTATATAAAGGAGATTGTCCACCTTGAAACCATGCAGAAATACTTGCACCACTTCTAGATTTTTGACCATTCTCTCCATGAGTTGAAGTTTTTCCCATTCCAGAACCAGGTCCACGTCCAACACGTTTTACATTTTTTAATTCTTTTGTTTTAGGTAAACTTTCTAATCTCATATTACAACTCCTCAACTTTCTTACCACGTAAAGCTGCGATTTTAGCTGGAGTACGAACAGATTTTAAAGCTTCTAAAGTAGCCTTAGCAACGTTAACTTGTGAATTACTTCCTAAACTCTTAGAAATAATATCTTTAACACCAGCAAGTTCTAAGACAGCACGAGCAGCACCACCAGCAATTACTCCTTTACCAGCAATAGCAGGTTTAATTAAAACAACAGCTCGTCCAACTTTTCCAGTAGCTTCATGAGGAATCGTACGATTATCTTGTAAAGCTACACGTACAACATTCTTATTAGCAGCTTTGCTTGCTTTAGAAATTGCATCATTAACTTCATTAGCTTTACCTGTACCAATACCAACTAATCCTTTACGATTACCAACAACTACAGTTGCAGAGAAACGAAAATGTCTACCACCTTTAGTAACTTTAGTAACACGACTTAAGTTAATTACTTTTTCTTCTAAAAGTTTTTTTCTTGAATCATTATTTTGTGTTCTAGCCATAAACGTTTCCTCCTATATCTCTAAGCCGTTTTCACGTGCAGCATCAGCTAAAGCAGCTACACGTCCATGATAAAGATATCCACCTCTATCAAAAACGACTTTTTCAATTTTTGCATTTTTACATTTCAAAGCAATATCTTTTCCAACAGCTTTAGCGCCTTCAATATTGCCTCCGTTTACTTTTAATACTTTAGAAGAAGAGCTAACTAAAGTAGTACCAGACTCGTCATCAATAACTTGAGCATAAATTTCTTTATTAGAACGGAAAACATTAAGTCTTGGTAAACTTGCAGTTCCACTTATATTCTTACGTACTCTTGCATGACGTCTTTGACGCATTACATTTCTTGATTCTTTCTTTATCATACTCTCACCTACTTAGCCGCTTTCTTTCCTTCTTTACGACGTACATGTTCGCCTTTATAACGAATTCCTTTACCTTTATAAGGTTCTGGGCTTCTTATTTCACGAATCTTAGCCGCAAATTCGGATACTTTTTGTTTATCAATACCTTCAACACTAATCTCTGTATTACTTACAGAAACAAGGTTTATTCCCTCAGGAGCTTCTACTACAACTGGATGAGAAAAACCAGCACTGATATTTAATTTATTACCTTGAACATTGAAACGGTAACCAACACCGATAATTTCAAGTCCTTTTTTATATCCTTCGCTTACACCAATAAGCATATTGTTAATAAGTGAATTCATTGTGCCTTGTACAACATTAGCACGAACGGTATCTTCACGTTTATTTGTTTCAATCACACCATCTTGGATAACTACTTCGATTAATGGATCAATATTTAAAGTTAAAGAACCTTTACTGCTTTTAACAGTTAAAACATCACCATTCATCACAGCTTCAACACCAGTTGGGATTTGTAATTTTCTTTTTCCTATTCTACTCATAAATCCTCTTACCAGATATAGGCAAGAACTTCGCCTCCTAACTTAGCTTCGCGAGCTTCTTTATCAGTCATTAACCCTTTTGAAGTGGAAATGATTGCAATTCCAAGTCCATTAAGAACATGAGGAATTTCTTGAGCTTTAGCATATACACGTAAACCAGATTTACTAATTCTTTTCAAACCAGTAATAACTCTTTCTTTACGATCACCATATTTTAATGTAAGAGTTAGTTTATCACCATTTGTATGTTTTTCATAAACAAAATCACTAATATAACCTTCTCTTTTTAAAATTTCAGCAATACCTAAAGTCATTTTTGTACCAATTACAACAACGGTATCATATTTTAATTGATTTGCGTTACGAATTCTTGTAAGCATATCAGCAATTACATCTTGTACCATCTAAATTCCTCCTTCCTACCAACTTGCTTTCTTTACGCCAGGAATTTTTCCTTCATTTGCTAATTCTCTAAAGCAAATACGGCATAAATGATATTTACGTAGAACACCATGAGGTCTTCCACAACGTTCACAACGAGTGTATTTACGTGTACTAAATTTTGGTTCACGTGATTGTTTAACTTTTAAACTAGTTTTTGCCATAGTGTCCTCCTATCCTCTAAAAGGCATTTTAAATTGTGCAAGTAATGCCTTGGCTTCTTCGTTAGTCTTAGCTGTTGTAACAAACACAACATCCATACCACGAATTTTTAAAATATTATCATATTCAATTTCAGGGAAAATAAGTTGTTCTTTAATTCCCAAAGTATAATTTCCATGACCATCAAAAGCAGTTTTTGATACACCTCTAAAGTCACGAACACGAGGAAGAGCAACCCGAACAAGTTTTTCAAAGAAAATATACATTTTTTCTCCTCTTAAAGTAACCTTAACACCAATAGGTTGTCCTTCACGAATTTTAAATCCTGCAATAGACTTATGAGCTTTAGTAACTACAGGCTTTTGACCAGTAATAAGCTCTAAATCTTTTAAAGCAGCATCAATATATTTTTCATCATTGTGTCCTTCACCAACACCGATATTAATGACAATTTTTTCTAATTTAGGAACTTGCATAACTGAATCGTAATGAAATTCATTCATTAATGCAGGAATAATTTCCTTTTTATATAAATCTTTAAATGTACTCATAAATTCCCACCTTAATCTTTCTTAGCTTTCTTTTCTTCTTTTTTTGCTTTTGCATCAGTTTCTACTTTTTTAACATTAGAAACATGAATAGGTGCTTCCATTTCAAATATTCCGCCGTTTTCATTCGCATTATTAGGTTTTTGATGTTTCTTAATCATATTGATTCCTTCAACAACAACACGGTCTTTTTTTCTTAAAGTTTTCATTACTCGACCAGTTTTTCCTTTATCTTTACCAGCCAAAACAACAACATTATCATTTACTTTAATCTTCATAAGTACCTCCTAAATAACTTCACTAGCTAAAGAGACGATCTTCATGTAATCTCTTTCACGAAGCTCTCTTGCTACTGGACCTAATACACGAGTACCTACTGGAGTTTTATCATCCTTAATAATAACGCATGCGTTATCATCAAATTTAATATAACTTCCATCAGCACGACGAACACCTTCAACACTTCTTACGATAACAGCTTTAACAACTTTTCCTTTTTTCAAAGTTCCATTAGGAATAGCCTTTTTTACAGTACAAACAACAACATCACCAATATTAGCATACTTTCTCTTACTTCCACCTAAAGGACGGATAACAAGTACTTCACGAGCACCAGAGTTATCTGCAACTTTAAGTCTTGATTCTTGCATTATCATGAGTTTACCTCCTATAAAATAACAGCTTCAATTAAGACTTCAACAAGTTCATATCTTTTAGTTTTAGATAAAGGTCTTGTTGCTCTAATTCTAACTGTATCTCCTACTTTAGCAATATTCTTTTCATCATGAGCAGCATACTTTTTAGAGTATTTTACTCTTTTTCCATATAATGGATGCATTTTATGAGTTTCAACTAATACGGTAATTGTTTTATCATTACTAGCGCTTACAACTTTACCAACTAGTTCTTGTTTTCTTTTTTCTGCCATTATTTGTTACCTCCTACAAGACTTTCATTTTCTCTTTCCTTTAAAATTGTCATCATTCTTGCAATATCTTTTTTTAATGTGTTGATTTTAACAGGTTTTTCTAATGCACCCCTTGCATTTTGCATACGTAAATCTAATAATTCACTTTTAGAAGATTTAATTTTTTCTAAAATTTCTTCATTAGATAGCTTACGAATTTCTTGAGCTGTCATTATACTTCACCTTCCTTTTTAACAAATTTACATTTAACAGGTAATTTGTGAGAAGCTAAACGTAAAGCTTCACGAGCTGTAGCTTCATCTACTCCAGAAACCTCAAACATGATTTTTCCTTCTTTAACTACAGATACCCATTCTTCAACGTTACCTTTACCTTTACCTTGACGAGTTTCTAATGGTTTTTTTGTTCTAGGCATATCAGGGAAAATATTAATAAATACTTTTCCTCCACGTTTCATATAACGAGTCATCGCAATACGAGCAGCTTCAATTTGACGAGCACTTACATAATTTCCTTCCTTAGCCATTAAACCATATTCACCAAAGTGTAGTTCAGTATTTCCTTTAGCATGTCCTTCATATGATCTACGATGTTGTTTACGATATTTAGTTCTTTTTGGCATCAACATGTTGGTCACGCTCCTTTACATTTTTTTTAGTAGGAAGAATTTCACCTTTATAAATCCAAACTTTAACACCGATTTTTCCATAAGTTGTATCTGCTTCAGATTGAGCATAGTCAATATCAGCGCGGATTGTATGAAGAGGAACAGTTCCCTCAGTATATCCTTCACTACGAGCCATCTCAACACCACCTAAACGTCCAGAAACTAAAGTTTTAATTCCCTTAGCACCAGCTTTCATAGTATTTCTGATAGCTCTTTTTTGAGCACTTCTAAAAGGTGCACGGTTTTCAATTTGCATTGCAATATTATCTGCAACCAATTGAGCATTTAAATCAGCTTGTTTAGATACATCAACGATAGATACGTAAACATCTTCTTTAACTTCACGAGCTAAAGCCTTACGAAGTTTATCGATATCTTCACCACCACGTCCAATGATTACACCAGGTTTAGCAGTATTGATTGTAACTTCACAACGATTTTTCTTACGTTCAATAATAATAGAAGCAACAGCAGCATCTTTAAGATGTTTCTTTAAATATTCACGAATTTTTAAATCCTTATTTAAAGTAGTTCCAAAATCTTTCTTATTAGCATACCATCTAGAATCCCAGTCTTTATTAACACCTAAACGATACCCAATAGGATTTACCTTTTGTCCCATTATTTGTTGCCTCCTTTCTTCTCATCACTTACTTTAACAATAATATGACTTGTTCTTTTATCTCTTCTATCAATATTTCCACGACTAGCAAATTTAATTCTCTTATATACTGGTCCTGGATTGATCATACATTCTGAAATGTATAAATCAGTTTCTTTCGCTCCGTTATTATTTACTGCATTAGCAACAGCACTTTCTAATACTTTACGAATTAAACGACTTGATTTTGTATTTGTAGTATCTAAGATAGCACGAGCAGCTTGAATATCTTTACCACGGATTAAATCCATAGTCATTCTTGCTTTTCTTGGAGCTACCATAGCACTTTTATGAATTGCATATGTTTCCATGTACTACCTCCTACTTCTGACCTGCATGTCCGCCGAACTTACGAGTTGCAGAAAATTCTCCTAATTTATGTCCAACCATTTCTTCTGTAACATATACAGGAATAAATTCCTTTCCGTTATGCACAGCAAATGTGTGACCAACAAAGCTAGGGAAGATTGTAGAACGACGAGAATATGTTTTAATAACTTCTTTTTTATTATCTTTATTTAATTTTTCAACCTTGTCTAATAAATGTTTATCAGCGAAAGGTCCTTTTTTTAAACTTCTTGCCATATTTCCCTCCTATTATTTCTTTCTACGACTAACAATAAGTTTGTCAGAAGCCTTCTTATTTTTTCTTGTTTTATACCCAAGAGCAGGTTTACCCCAAGGTGTCATTGGACTCTTACGTCCGATAGGCGCACGTCCTTCACCACCACCATGTGGATGGTCATTAGGGTTCATTGCACTACCACGGTTAGTAGGACGAATTCCCATATGTCTAGTACGTCCAGCTTTACCAATGTTAACAAGTTCATAGTCTTCATTACCAACAACACCAATAGTTGCAATACAGTTTCCTAAGATTTTTCTTGTTTCACCAGATTGTAAACGAACTAAAACATATTTATCTTCTCTACCTAAGATTTGAGCAGAAGTTCCTGCACTACGACATAAACTTGCTCCGCTTCCAGGGTTTAATTCAATACAATGAATAACTGTACCAACCGGAATGTTTTTTAAAGGTAAAGCATTACCAACTTTAATATCAGCATTCTCACCATTTTCTAGTATCATTCCAACTTTTAATCCCTTAGGTGCAATAATATATCTTTTTTCACCATCTAAGTAATTAATTAAAGCAATATTTGCATTACGATTTGGATCGTATTCAATACTTGCAACACGTCCTGTAATACCAATTTTATTTCTTTTAAAATCAATTACACGATATTTTCTTTTAGCTCCTCCACCAATGTGACGAACAGTAAGTTTTCCTTGATTATTACGTCCGCCAGTTTTACGAGCCTTTTTAAGTAAAGACTTTGTAGGAGTAGAAGTAGTAATTTCTTCATTCATTAATGTAGACATTCCACGACGACCATTAGTCGTTGGTTTAAATTTTCTAATTGCCATTACAAATTCCCTCCTTACATTTCAATTGATGAACCTTGAGCTAAGGTTACAATTGCTTTCTTATAAGTTTTTGTTTTACCAGTGTATCTTCCAACACGGCGATCTTTAGGTTTTGTATTCAATGTATTTACATTAACTACTTTTACACCAAAGTGACGTTCAATTTCACTTTTAATTTGTGTTTTTGTAGCTTTCTTATCTACTTTAAATACATAAACACCATTTTGATTTCCAGTAATACTTTTTTCTGTAATAACTGGTCCTAAAATAATATCCGGATTACGCATGTGAGATACCCTCCTCAATTACTTTAACAGCAGCTTCATCTAAAACTAAAGTATCTGCATTTAAAATGTCTAATACATTAATTTCATCAGCCAAGATATGATAAGCATATCCTAAATTACGACAAGCCATGTATAAGTTTTCGCAGTCGTCTGCTGTAACAAATAATACTTTTCCTTCTAAATTAGCTTTCTTAATCATTTCTTTAACATCTTTTGTTTTTAAACTAGGCATTTCTAAATTTTCAAAAACAACAACAGCCTTATTAGCAAGTTTATCGGTTAAAGCACTTTTTAAAGCTAATACTCTTTCTTTACGGTTAATTTTGAAACCATAATCACGAGGTTGAACACCATGAGCGATTCCTCCACCAACCCATTGAACAGCTCTAGTAGAACCTTGACGAGCACGTCCAGTACCTTTTTGTCTCCAAGGTTTTCTTCCGCCACCAGAAACTTCACTACGATTTTTTGTCTTATGAGTTCCTTGACGAGTAGCAGCAAGTTGTAAACGAACCATCTTCTTTAAAGCATCATCATTTACTTCGATTTTCCAAATAGAATCATTTAAAGAGATGTCGCGTACTTTTTCTGCTTGTAAATTTTTCACTTCAACTTTTGCCATTTTTCATTTCCTTTCTATGATTCTATTCTGCTTTTTCCTCTGTAGGTTCATTTTCTACAGTTTCCGTAGTTTCAACTGAAGTAGCTTCCTCAGCTTGAATTTCTTCATTTACTTCTTCTACTTCATCAACTACAGGTTCTTCTACATAAGAAATAATTTCTTTTGGATTTTTCTTAACAGTATTTTTAACAGCACTACGAATAAGTACCAATCCATTTTTAGCACCAGGCACATTTCCGCTTACTAAAACATATTGTTCTTCTGGATTTACTTCAATAATTTCTAGATTTTGAACTGTAACAGTTTCAGCACCCATATGTCCTGGTAAATTTTTACCCTTTAATACTCTTTTTGGAAGCATTGTTCCAAGTGACCCAGGTCCACGATGATAGTTTGAACCATGAGTTGTAGGTCCACGTTGTTGCCCATGTCTTTTAATAGAACCAGCAAAACCTTTTCCTTTACTTGTTCCAGTAACATCAACAATATCTCCTACTTCAAACACAGATGCGCTTATTTTGTCTCCTACTTGATAACTTCCTTCACAATCGCGAATTTCTTTCAAGAAGCGCTTAGGAGTAGTGTTAGCTTTTTTCGCGTGACCAACACTTGCACGACTAGCATTTTTTTCTTTCTTGTCGATTACGCCAAGTTGAACAGCATTATACCCATCAGTTTCCACAGTCTTAATTTGCATTACCGTATTTTCCGGAACACTAACAACTGTAACAGGAATAAGTTTACCTTCCTTAGTGAAAACTTGAGTCATGCCGACCTTGCGTCCTAAGATTCCTTTCATTTTCATTTCCTTTCCTTATTATTATAATTTAATATTGATATCAACGCCACTTGGTAAGTCAAGTCTTGTTAAAGCATCAACAACTTCTTTACTAGGATCCAAAATATCAATGAGTCTCTTGTGAGTACGACTTTCAAATTGCTCACGAGCATCTTTGTATTTGTGTACAGCTCTAAGTACAGTAACTCTTTCAATTTCAGTTGGAAGAGGAACAGGACCAGAAACAGTACCTCCTAATCTTTTCACGGTTTCAACAATTTTACCAGCAGCCAAATCTAAAACTTTAGAATCAAAAGCTTTCAAATTGATACGAACCTTACTCTTTGACATAACATATGTCCTCCTTTCGCCTATATCTTGTATAGACTTGCTCCGTACAAATTCTCTGATTTAACTCAACAACTTTGCCAAGTGTATCAGTAACTTCGCACATCCCAGCCGTCATACAAAGTCAATTCTACTATAAAGAATACATTTTTGCAAGCAAAAATTTACAATTTTTCTAAATTTCTGAATTCCAAAAGTAAATGCAAAAGAAGGTATGCTTTTTGCATTTAGTATCAGAATAGGATTTGCATTTAGTTTCAGACTAATCAAAAACCTTTA
>CAJFEV010000030.1 GCA_904374795.1 uncultured Bacilli bacterium | reverse complement strand
TTTTTGTGTGCCGTGCATGGCATATATCTAGGAGGTGAAAGTCCTCTATACGCGTAGGTATCGACGAAGTATTAGAGAAGTGCAAAGCATTAACCGTGAGGTTGGGGCCGAAGGAAGCATGGAACAAAATCGTGGGCCAACGAAAAGAAACTTGATACAAAGGCTATATAGGCTTGCTATAGCAAGCAAAGGTGAGGTTGCAAAACAAACTAAAGTCTAAAAAGATACACGTAAAACTATGTAGTAAATCAAGTGGCTAAACGAGGAAAGATATATGTCTTACCACGGGAGGTCTCATGGACGAATAAATACAAGCGGTTTAATATACCAATGGTTGAGGTCGGTCGAAAAAGGTTTATCATGAGAAGTCAGCCGAGGTCATAGTACTAATAGAAATGTTAGGAAGGACTGAACAATTTATAGTGTTTAAGTACACTAAGATTATGTTAATCATAAAGTCAGAATAAATAAAAGGTAGAGTAAGAGACGTACTCTCTGAAAACCCCTCAAAAGATTAATGATTAATGTTGAAATTAGAAAGGAAAGAACAAGTATGGAATTACTAGAGAAAGTCTTAGACGATAAAAACTTATACAAAGCTTATAAGCAAGTATATAAGAATAAAGGAGCAAGTGGAATTGATGGAGTCACAGTTGATGAACTTGGCCAATATATGTACCTGCATAAAGAAGAAATCAAAGAACAAATAAGGAATAGAAAATATCAACCTAGTCCGGTGAGAAGAGTATATATACCAAAAGAAAATGGAGATAAAAGAGGACTTGGAATACCTACAGTAGTAGATAGATTGATACAACAAGCGATAGTACAAGTATTAACCCCAATATATGAAGAACAATTTAGTGAAACAAGCTATGGATTTAGGCCTAATCGGTCATGTGAGGCAGCCATTGTTAAACTATTAGAATATTTTAATGATGGATATACATGGATAGTGGACATAGACTTACAAAAGTTCTTTGATACAGTATGTCATGATAAATTAATATCCATCATCATGAAGACAATACACGATGGAGAATTAGTATCATTAATAAGAAAATATCTAGTAAGTGGAGTAATGGAAAGTGGAGTGATTATTCCAACAAAAGTAGGAACACCTCAAGGAGGAAATCTATCTCCTTTATTATCTAATATCATGTTGAATGAATTAGATAAGGAGCTTGAAAAACGAGGATTGAGGTATACTCGATATGCTGATGATTGCATAATTGTAGTAAAAAGTGAAAAAGCTGCGAATAGAGTTATGGAAAGTATAACAAAATTTATAGAAAAGAAATTAGGTTTAAAAGTGAATGTGGAAAAGAGTAAAATTGCAAGACCAAATCAAATAAAGTATTTAGGATTTGGGTTTTACATCACTAAAACGGGTATAATTAAACCCAAGCCACATTTAAAATCTATTCAAAAATTCAAGAGAAGATTGAAACAACTTACAAAAAGAAGTTGGAATATATCCTTAGACGAACGAATAGCAAAATTAAATCCAGTTATAAGAGGATGGATAAACTACTTTAGAATTGCTGATATGAAAGAAAATATCAAAAATATAACTAGTCATCTAAACAGAAGAATAAGGTGTATAATTTGGAAACAATGGAAAACCCCAAGACATAGAACCAAATGCTTAATGAAACTCGGTCTTAACAAAGATACAGCAAAATCTTGTTCATACTCTAGGAAGAGTTATTGGTGTACAAGTAAATGTATCCCACTTCATAAAGCAATTTCTAATAAAAGAATACAACAAAAAGGACTAGTGTTTCCACTAGACCATTACTTAAAAGTACATACTCAAGTATAAATTGAACCGCCGTATACCGAACGGTACGTACTGGTGGTGTGAGAGGGACGATTATTTTATTAACATAATTTATATAATAAAAAAAGAACTAATACAAAAGTAATTAGTCCTAAAAAACACATAATAAATATATTCATGATTTTATGACAATTTATATTGTAAAGCTCTTACAAGTCGTTGTTCTAACACAGATCTAGCGTATTTTTCTTCAAGTGCTAAAATTGAATCTTTATATCTTTTGTATGCTATGTCATATTGTCCTTGTTCAATTGCCTTAACACAATATTCTATAATGTCAAAATAAATTTGTGAATAAATAACATTATTGTTAGGAAGTTGATTAATTGCATCAACAATGATTGGTGCTGTTTCGTAATAATGTGTAATATCTTCTTCTGAAACAAAATTATTTCTAAACCATCTTAATAATTGCAATTCATAACATTTATCATTAAATTGTTGTGCAAAATGTTGCATACATGCAGTTGTTAAATAGCATCCACCATTATTTTGAACTTCACCAGTAGATGGATTTTCATGACTGTTACTTTCTGATCTTCCAGAATTTGAATCTCTTCCTAAATCATGATCATTTTTGTCATCCCAATGATAATGTCCATGACCTCCATCATCGTTCTCTGGATATTGATTTACACTTCCACTCTTTTCATAACTAGTATAAATTAAATTATCGCTATCAGGATTATCCATGTCATAACTCGCATAACCCCAATCTCTTCCACTTCCACCTTTACTCATTGATATCCTCCTTCTTTACTTTTTTCCATATATAATTAATATCACCATCTTCATAGAAAGTAAAATGTTCTTTACCTATTTCATTCACAACTTGTTGAAAATCTTCTTGAATAATTTTAGCTTCTTGAATTTGTTTTTCTAAAGACCAATTTTCTCTATTTTTTCTAAATACATCTAACTTACTCCATATTGTCATCAATAATTCTAGTTTATTGCCCGTATCTAATTCATAATCTTCTAAAGCTAATTGATATCTTAAATTTTGAGTCATTAAATATCGAAGAAATTCAAAATTATCACTTATATCATCACAAGTCTCTTTTAACTTTGAAATTTCTATATTTTTACTATCCAAAACAACACCTTCTTTCATAGAAAATTATAACACAAGCAAACCATTTTAATTTAAATT
The DNA here is from genome assembly GCA_904374795.1 of uncultured Bacilli bacterium. Lineage (GTDB taxonomy): Bacteria > Bacillota_I > Bacilli_A > RF39 > UBA660 > Ventrenecus. The sequence goes on along the minus strand of CAJFEV010000030.1, from coordinate 14,200 downwards.
TTTTAGATTTTTAGTATAAATAAAAAATTTTTTTTAAAATTTGTCGATAATTATTGGAATTTTAAAGAAGATTTTGGTTTTGTTTTAAAGATAGTGATTCTATATTTATAGCTTGAAAATCTTTAGTTTTGTTTCCTTTTTTTGTTATTTAAGAGATTGTATTAATTTTTAATTAACAATTAAAATATTTTAACTTATTTTAATTTGTAAAAATTGTTATTTTTTTTCAAATGTGTTATTATTTTTTTAGAAGAGTTTGAGAAAAAGAAATAAGGAATTGGAAGTATGAAAAAAAAGAAAAGTTTGATTACTTTAAAAAATGTTACTAAGAATTATATTAGTCGACATCGTAATATTTTAGTGTTAGATGATATATCGGTAGAGTTTTTAAGCGGCACTTTTTATTTAATTATTGGTCATAGTGGAAATGGAAAATCTACTTTAATAAATATTTTAGGATTAATTGATTCGAAGTTTGATGGAAATTATACTATATATGGTCAAAATATTTCTACTTTGAATGATAAAGATTTGGCAAAAATTCGTATGCAACATATTGGCTTTATTTTTCAAGATTTTTATTTAGAATCGTATTTGAAAGCTATTGAAAATGTGATTGTTCCTATGTATATTAATAAGGACATTTCAAAAGAAAGCAGAAAATCTAGGGCAATGGAACTTTTAGATAAAGTGGGACTTAAGGATCGTATTCATCATTTTCCTAGAGAGCTTTCTGGAGGAGAACAGCAGAGAGTTGCTATAGCAAGGGCTCTAGCAAATGATCCTGATATTATCCTAGCCGATGAACCTACAGGGAATTTGGACTCTACAAATGAAAAAATGGTTTTTGAACAATTAAAAAAGCTTTCAAAAGATGGGAAATGTGTTATTGTTGTCAGTCATAGTGATTTGGCAAAAAAATATGCTGATGTTGTTTATGAACTAGATGATCATAAATTACGTGAGGTAAAAAAATGAATTTTGTAGAGTTTTTCAAAAATACATTTGTAGGTATTTTTCGAGATAAAAGAAAGTTTTTTTATGTTGTTGTTTTGTTATTTTGTTCTTTAATTGCTTTTTCTATTTTAGCTTTTAAAAATAATTTTGATATGTATGTAAATGAGACTGTAACTAAGAATATCGGTTTTCGTACGCTTAGTGTATCTCCCAAACAAGATAAAGAAGATTTAGGATTAAGTGAGCTTATTCCTTTAGATCATGTAGTGGATGTATATAGTTTTATGTATGGCACGATGAGTGTTGAAAGTAGTTTTAAAAATGAAAATGTAGAAGGTACGATAGAATTATTATATGGTTCACCAGATATTCAACCAAATGTAATTATGGGAAGAGGTTTTAAAAGTGATGATTCTAATGTAGCTATTTGTCCTAACATTTTTTATCCGGATTCTAGTGCTTATGAATTACAGCTTGATAATAAATACGTAATTAATGGGGATTCTTTATTAAATAATGAATTTGAAGTGTATTATACTGAATCTATATTTGATTTTGATACAAATACTTTTGAAGAAGGTAAGAAATTTACTAAAAAATTTAAAGTAATTGGAATTTATGATAATACTTCAGTAATGAATTTTAATAATCAATGTTATATTATGTCAAATGATATTAAGCAAATGGTTTCTGAAGTTGGATCGGATAATATAGGCGAGAATTCATATCCATATTTTGATTTAGTTGTAGACAATTTAGATAATATCGAAGAAGTAATGGGTAAAATAAAAGACTTAGGATTTAGAAACGTTTCTGTTAAAAACTATTTTGATTCTGATATGCTACAAACTATTGAAGTTTCTAGTATAATTGTTGTAACTATTCTTGTCTTTTTAACGATTATTATTTCAAGTTCATATATAAAAAAATTAGTAATTAATGATAGTTGGAAAATTGGTATGTTAAAAACTTTAGGCTATAATCAACAGGATGTTTTGAAAAAATACTTTGGAGAAACTTCTTTGATCAATTTTTTTATTTATCTTTTCTCATTTTTGATTTTTGGAATTATCTTTTTACTACTTAAGTTTACTATTTTGTCTTTTGTTCAATATATTGGAGTAAATATACGAGTTAGTTTATTTCCTGTAATAGTGACTTTTATTATTATAGTAATTATTCCGTTGATAACTATGTTTTATAATATTTACAAATATTGTAAGCAAAATATAATTGATTTATTAAGGAAAAGTGATCAAAAATGATATGGATAAGAAGTTTTTTTAGGAAGACTACTACAAAAGTCTATTTATTTGTTCTATGTTTTTTATTTATCGGAATTTATTTATTAAATTCTTTTACGAATTATTATACGAATCTTTTAAATAATGTTTTTCGAGAAAATACGGTATTATATGTTATTGGACAAAATGATTACCATAATATTATATCTCAATATAAGAGTGTTGAAAGTATTGAAGAGGCGCTTATTTTTACTCCTAATTATGAGTGTAAGACTTTAGCTAGACAAGGACAAATTATTCAGGACATGACTACTGGTTCTGTCATTTCAAACATTCCATCAGAAGAATTATCAAGATTAACTTGGGAAGAACTGGCTGTAATACGAAAGGGAAATCGGATTTTTGTATTACCAAGCGATGATTTGAAAGAAAATGAAATTCGTTTATCTTTAAATATACAAGTAAGTTATGATATTCCTTTGTCCGAACTTTATAATGAACCACTAGATATTAAGCATAATGGTACAGAGTATAATTTTGTTATAAAAGAAATTGTGAATTCACGATTTCCAGAAATCCATATTTCTAGAGAAAAATTTAATGAAATTAAAGAGCACAGTAATGTTTATGCTTATAAAGTTATTATGAATAGTTATTATGATGCTCAGAATATTGTGCAGAAGTTAAATGAAAAAGAACAAAATTCAGATTTTTATGTTTATTTAAACAGGGTGGAATACCAAAATGATAAGTATGATATGTCTGGTTTAATAGAAATGACGAATATTTTACGAATGGTAAGTTTAGTGGCTACAATTGTTTTGATTTTAGTATTTTGTGTGATAATTAAAAATATAATTAGTGAAGAAAAAGGTCGTATGAGATTACAGTATTCATTAGGTTATAATAAAACACAAAGTAAAAAAATAGTGTTTATAGAGTTATTAGTATTACTATTTTTTATATTACTTATTGTTTTAATTATGTCTATATTATTAATTATATGGATCAAGAATTCTCAAAATATATCGTTAGAGTTATTTGATTTTTGTTTTTTAGCACAAATAATATTGACAGTAATAATAATTGTTAGTGGCTTTTTGTTAATGTTAAAAACGTATTTATGATATTATGTTTTGTTAAATAGAATGTTATTATTTTACTAATACATTCTTTTTTTTAATATGTTTTTATCTAGTGCTTATTTAACATACTTAATTTGTGTAAAAAATTGTAGAAAAAAGAATGAAAAAAGAAAGTTTATCTTTTGGACAAAATATATTAGAATATATAAGTGAACAATTAAAGGAGGATAAAGATGAGTAAAAGAGTAAGTGCAAGAGGCATCATAATTGATAAAGATGAAGTGATTGCTATGTTTCGTCGAAGAATTAAAGAAGATGGTTCTGTTAAGGAATATTATGTGATTCCTGGTGGAGGTATTAATGAAGGAGAAACTTTAGAGGATAATGTAAAAAGAGAGCTAAAAGAAGAATTTTCTGTTGATATAGAAATTTTAGGATATTTAGGTTCAGATGAAGGAGAAGATTCTGTTGCACATTTTTTTAGCTGTAAGATAATTAATGGTGTTCCTAAATTAGGCGGAGAAGAATTGGAAAGATGCTGTAAAGAAAATTACTATGAAATCAGAAAAGTAGCCATTGATGATTTAGATAATATTGATATTTTATCAAAAGATATGATTAGAAAGGCATATAATAAAGATTATATTGAGTTTTAAGGTGTTTAAGGGGGGATTTTACTATGAGTAATAATGAAAGATTTAATATTGAAAAAAAATATTTGCAGAAAGTTCAGCGTCGAATTGAAGCTGAAAAAATATATCAGAATAAAGAATTTGAGGACGTACCTCAACAATATAAGGGAAGATATTCTGATGTAAAATGGGGAGACGAAGATTTAGTTGAGCATTTGCAAAGCATGATTTTAAAAGCATTAAAAAAATTAAATAATTTGGAAAAAAATCCATACTTTGGAAGAATTGATTTTCAAAGAACAGGTGAAAATGAAGCAGAAAAAATATATATTGGAAAAACTACTTTAACTGATGACAATATGGTAGACGCTCTAGTCACAGACTGGCGTTCTCCAATTTGTACTTTATATTATGATCAAAGTTTGGGTAAAGTGAGTTATGATGCTCCTCAAGGAAAAATTAGTGGAACTTTAAATTTGAAAAGTCAAATCATGATAAAAGACGGCGAATTAATTAGTGTAAGAGATACAGATTTAGTAACTGATGATGAACTATTAATTCCGTATCTTTCAACAAATGCTGATTCTAGGCTAAAAAATATAGTAGCATCAATTCAGGCTGAACAAAATGCGATTATTCGCAGAAGCATGAAGAAAAATATTATTGTTCAAGGTGTTGCTGGTAGTGGCAAAACAACTGTCGCTTTGCATTGAGCAGCATATTTAATATATAATGAAGATAAATATAATGCTGATAACTTTATGATTATTGGACCCAATAAATATTTTTTAAACTACATTTCTGCATTATTGCCTGATTTGGATACAGAAAATATTAATCAATATACTTATGAAGATTTTGCTGCTGAATTTTTAGATCATAGTGTAAATATAAAAACAGATTTACCTTCTTTAAATATATCTTCTCAAAAAGCATTAAAATATAAGACAACTTTAGAATATAAAAATTTACTAGACTTGTATATTACAGATTATATTACCTCTGTTATCAGCCAAGGTATTTATGTTGATCAATATGAAGTTATATCTTCCGAAAAAATACAAGAATATTTTAAAAATTTAAAGGGCGCACCACTAAATGTTTTTATTCAAAATTTAAAAAAAACATTGTCGAAAAGAATTAAAGATAATCATGAAAAAATATTTGATGAAATAAAAAAACAATGTGCCGAAGAAATAAAAAAGTTTTCAAAAGAAAGTGGAGAATTTAAAAAATTATCTGGTAGATTAGATACAATAAAAAAAGAATTACAAAAAGGTTGTTCGACTGTAATTAAAAATTATTTTAAACCATTAACAATTAGCTCTATTAATTTATATAAAAATTTTATTTCATCTTTAACTAAAGTTCCCGGATTAGATTCAAAAGAACTCCTAATTTTTAAAAAACAATCTTTGGAACAAATTAAAGAAAAAAAATCTTGCTTTGAAGAAATTCCAGCGGTTATGTATTTGGATATGATTTTAAATGGAATGAACGAGCAGAATTCAGAAAAATTGCTCATGTGATAATTGATGAAGCTCAAGATTTAGGTATGTTCCATTACTTTATGCTTTCTAATGTTTTTAAACAAGCAACTTTTTCTATATTTGGTGATTTAGCACAATCTACTTATCCTACTAGAGGTATAGACAGTTGGGAAGATGTAAATAAAAAAATATTTTCTTCAAATTGTGATTTGTTATTATTGAGTAAAAGTTATCGAACTACCATTGAAATTACTGAAAATGCCAATGCTATCTTAAAGCAAATCAGGCTAGCACAAGCATTACCTGTTATCAGAAATGGAATTCCAGTTACTTATGCCAAAACTGAACCTGGGAATTATGTTGATTTCATATTGGACACAATTGATGATTTCAAGAAAAAATCATATCAATCTGTTGGAATTATTTGCAAAAGTAGTGAAGAATGCAAAATGTTAAAAGAAATTTTAGATGCCCATAATATTAATGTTTCTCTTATAAGCAATGAAGAAAGTGAGTACATCGGTGGCATAAGTTTATTAACAAGTGAATTATCAAAAGGATTGGAGTTTGATGGAGTGATTGTGACAGATGCATCTGAAAAATGTTATTCATCAAATAACACAATTTGATCTTAAAAACAACTCATTTTTACCAAAAATTAAACTTGACTTCAACTAGTACTGTGATAAAATATGGTTAAATACGAAGTTTCTGTGAAAGGACTTCGTTTTTTTTGTGAGGTGATGAAAAAATAAAAAATAGATAAAAAACAGTTTGATCAGGTTAAAGACATGAAAGAAATTATAAATGCTGACAAATACCTTAATTAAAAGGAATTGTCGGCATTTTATTATGAAAAAAACGCACTTGTTTTGAGGTATTATCTTGCGTAAAATTTAAAGATTTGGGCCATTTCACTTTCTACATTAAAAGAAATCTGTAATCTTAATTTGTTCATACTCATTTTTCGTTGTTCTTTAATAGGATTTAATAAACCTAATGCCATTTTCTTAATAATCTGTAATCCTAGTAAAGCTTCTTTATCAATTGTGGTATTGTTATCTTGTTTAAAAGTAAAATCTAAGTGCCAATGTAACTTGTTTTCTACGGACCAATGACATCTTATGCAATTATAAAATAGATACACATCTAATGGTAAACTACTTATGTAATATCTATATTCTATCTGTTTATTTTTATTGTACGGATTATCGAAAGTCTTTTTGATTATTCCAATAGATTTTAATCCAGCCCATAATTTTTTTTCAAAATACCAGTCTACATCAGTAGTTTGATAGCATTCATAAATAATGGTTTCACTTCCTCTTGTTTCAATGACTTTTCTATAATTTTCAGAATGTTTTGATAGTTCTTTTAAAGTGTCTTCATCAAAGTAATCTACGATATCTTGATATAGATTTGGTTGATTTTCTTTCACGGCAAAGCAATAGTCTCCACGTTTCTTTTTTACTATTGTACAATTTTCTTTTTGAGTATTCAAAGCATCTGCTGTTATGATTTTGTTCCGAATATTAAGTCGATCTATAATGGTAGGAAATGCAGTAATTTCATTTGTTTTATCTTCTATTTTTTCACTAGCTAGACATATGCCATATTGATTAGAATATGCGTTTAAAACATTTAAAGCTTTTACAACCTCGATTTTTCCATTTTCATCCAATTTTAGATAGGAACTACCTTTATCTACCTTACCATCTATATTAATAATATCCCTCATTTTTTTCTTCTTGATGCCAATAATATCGGTTAAGAAAAATAGACAGATGGATTCTAATTGAGAGGAATCTATACAAGAAATGATTCTTTCATAGGTTTTAGCACATGGAATGCCACCTGTCATTTTCAAGTATTTTCTCAAGAATTGATAATTGCTCTTGGCAAAAACAACAATATCATCCCAATCATTACAATTAGCTATTACAGCTAAAAATACAGTAATCACAATATCCCATATTTTATATATTTTTTTTCCTTTTGACGAGGATCATCAATGTTTTGAATGATTTGGTCTTTAAGATTATCAATACTTTCTTTTGAAATATCATCTATAGAAATTCCTTCATTTTTTATAGTTTTTCTTACTGTTCTTTTTGCTATCATTCGTTATCACTCCTATTATCAATAGTACTTGGAATAAGAGTTTAAATCAATCATTTTAGCACATTAAAGATGTATTTTAGATATTTTGGCAAGATAAACTTACAAAATCATACCGTTTTTTTCTTCGAAATACGACCTTAATCCCTATAATTATACTGGCTTAGGAACTATTTTAATTTTTTTCATGTTTTTGACCTGTTTATTGTGGATGGACTCTTGCATGGAAAGCGTTTCCAATTGTTCAAAAGGTTTATGATGAAGAATAAGATGTGCTTATGAAAGAGATGTTGATTATTTATGATAGTTATACTGGTTTAGAGCTGAAACCTAAAATACTTTTTTAATCATGATAAAGTTTTTTTTGAATGATAAAATAAGGAGTTTATTTAACTATTTATTCTAAAAATTGTTTTAATTATGAGTATTTGGCGGTTCATTTATAAAAAAATTTTTAAAAAAATACACTTTATCTAGTTTGTAATAAGATCTAGCGCTAGGTAAAATGGATATAAATTTGAAGATAATTATGAAGACTATGAAAGTTAAAATGAACATTTTTGAAATAGAATATGAATTATTGTATAATTATTATTGAAAAATTAAAAATAAGTTTGTAATTAGAAAGGATGATAAAAAATGGAAAAATCTAAAGTATATTTTATTAAGGATATAACTCCTGAAAATATGATTAAGGCTTATGAAGCTGTAGGGAAAAAATTAGAAGGAAAAGTTGCTGTAAAAATGCATTCTGGAGAACAAGGAAATCAAAATTATTTAAGACCAGAATTTGTTAAAGATATGATACATCATGTAAACGGAACTGTTGTTGAATGTAATACAGCTTATGAAGGTGCTAGAAATTCAACTGAAAAACACCGTGAGTTAATTAAAGAACATGAGTGGGAGAAATATTTTCCGTTTGATTTAATGGACGCTGAAGGACCTGATATGGAATTAGATATTTCAAATGGTAAAATTTTAAAGAAAAATTATGTTGGGAAAAATTTAGCTAATTATGATTCTTTATTAGTTTTATCTCATTTTAAAGGACATGCTATGGGAGGATATGGTGGAGCTTTAAAACAACTCTCGATTGGTTGTGCTTCAAGTGCTGGTAAAACATTAATTCATACTGCTGGTGTAACCGATGAACAAACAAAATTATTTGACAATTTACCTCTTCAAGATCATTTCTTAGAAGCAATGGCAGATGCTGCAGAAAGTGTTGTAAATTACTTTAAAGGAAATGCTGTTTATATTAATGTTATGAAAAACATTTCTGTAGACTGTGACTGTGATGGTCATGCTTCAGCTCCATGTATGAAAGATATTGGCATTTTAGCTAGTTTGGATCCAGTTGCTATAGATCAAGCTTGCTTGGATTTAGTTTATAATAGTGAAGATACTGGAAAAGATAAATTAATTGAAAGAATTGAATCTTTACATGGTGTTCATACTGTAGAAGCGGCTGCCGAACTTGGTGTTGGTTCTCGTGAGTATGAATTAATTACTTTAGATTAATCTATAATAAACGCAGGTAATTTTTTGGCTTGCGTTTTTTAAAATGTATGTTAAAATCCTTTATGGAAGTGCTTTTTATGGATGAAATTTTAGATTTTGTATGCTTTTTCTTATTTGATTTTTTTGACTTTCTTTTTAAAAAGGCATTTATTGAAAAAACAACATTTGGAATAAATATATTTTTTATTATTTTATATATTTTTCTTTCTTTATTTTTACTAATTGGAACTGTTTATTTAATTTATTTATTGTTTATAAAGAGTCAATTTTGGTTTGCATTTTTCTTTGGGATATTACTACTATTGTTTATATTTATGATTTTTGCACCTATTTTTCAAAAAAGAAAATAATTTGTTTCTTTTTTTTTATGACAAAAAATAAAATGAATAAGAGGAATGCTTATGTTAGATTCTAATTTTCCACCTAATATTGATCCCCAATCTTTTTCGTTATTGGCTATTGCTGTTGGAGCAGCTTGTGTGGGTGATTTAAACGCTAATGAGCAAAATAGTGTTGGAAATTGGCTTGTTTTGGTCGGTCAATATGTTTTGACTCATGCAGCTCAGCAACAACTTATTGAAGCTCGAATTGAAAATTTTAATATAAATACAAATAGTAAGAAATCTAAATCTGGTAATGGCCCTTTTGTTGATGGAGAACGGAGTAATCAAACTCAAAGAGCCGAAGTTGATTATTTGTTAGATGCTTTAGCTAGAATGCAGGAAGAACTAAAAAATATAAAAAATAATAGTTGAAATTCTTGTCAATAATGAGTAAATTTATTAAATTTTTTTTATTTCTCTTTTGAATTTTTGATACTATTATAATAAGGAAGTGGTAATATGAAATGTGTTATGTTAAAAGGAAAAAAGGAATTTGAAATTGGTGATATTCCAGAACCAGTTAGTAAAGATGGATGTGTCGTAATAGATGTTAAGAAGGCTGGAATATGTGGTTCTGATATTCATTATTGGGATATGGGAGAACCTAAAGGTCTTGTTATGGGACATGAGTTTTGTGGTGTAGTAACTAATCCTGGTAGTAGAGAAGATTTAAAAGTAGGAGACCGAGTAACGGCACTTCCTATTTCACCATGTGGTCATTGTGAGGCTTGTTTGACTGGAAATCCTCAATATTGTAGGGAAACTTGGACTTATGCGACGGGATTATCTTTGACAAATCCTGGTGCATTAGCTCCTAAAATGGCTATTAGATCGGATATGGTTTTAAAAGTTCCAGATAACGTATCTGATGAAGAAATGGCAATGGTAGAACCTACAGCAGTTGGTCTTCATGCAATTCATTTAGCCGATATTAAAGTTGGTAACAAAGTTTTGGTTATTGGTGGCGGAATTATTGGCTTAGTTTCCGCAATGTTAGCTAAAAAAGAAGGAGCTAGTCTGGTTGTTGTAAGTGAAACAAACATGAAAAGAGCAGAAAAGTCTGTTAGTTTGGGCGTTGCTGATAAGTATTATGATGCGACTAGCGAAGATTTTATGAAGCGAGTTATGGAAGATACTAATGGTAATGGATTTGACGTGGTTATTGAATGTTGTGGAAATGATAAAGCAGTTTCTAGTGCTTTAATGACTTGTAAACCTGGTGGAATGATTGTTTTAGTTGGTGTAGCTCTTGGTGCAATAAATATTCCGACTGTTGTTGGTGTAATGAGCGAGCTTACTATGAAAGGAGCTATTGCATATACAAAAGAAGAATTTCAAACTTGTATCGATTTAATTGCAAATAAACAAATTGAAGTTATGAAGTTTGTAGATGATGTTGTTTCATTAGAAGAGGTACAACATGCTTATGAAAGATTGACAAGTGGAGTAGATCCTGCCGTTAAAATTTTGGTTGATCCAAATAAATAGAAAGTATAGAAATATATTTTCTTTTTTGAAAGATTTTTTATGAATAAAAATGATTATTTAAAAATTGTTAAGAAAAAAATAAAAAATAAAAAGTCCAGAATAATTTTGATTGAACAAATTGAGACTTATTTTGATTTGTGTGAGTACTCTTTAGAACCGCATAACTATCAAATAGGTGATAATGTATATTTATCTAAAGGCGCATTACTTCATGGAACTTATAAGAATATAGATGGTTTAAAAGAAATTGTAGGCAATGGACTTATTGCTGGAGCTTTTGTCGGTGGTAGAAATTCTAAATATCCTTTTTCTGTAGGCGTTTGGAATTTAAAAAAAGATTTTTTGTTAAAAGACTATATTGATTTTTATAGTGGTGGTACGATTGGTTATGAAGATTCTTCACGTCATATTTTTAAAACTGAAGTTATACCATATTCTAAAATGACTAACGTTTTTGAGAATATTAAAAAGAACAATATTTTTCGTTGGAATATGGAGCAAACAAAAGAAGCGAGATTTATGCCCAGTTTAATTCAAAATGAAGTACAAATTGGTATAATATTTAATGTTGCTAATTCTTGTGTGAAAAACTTGTTTGAAAAAGATATTCTTACAGATTTTATTTCAGATGAGAATGTAAAACCATTTATTCATGATGGATATTATTTTAAATTTCTTCATGATAGAAAAAATAAAAATGATTTTTTTACGGATAGGGAAAGTGCTATTTTATTTGGAATACCTACTAATTTTATTGCTGGAATTTTAGTTGGAAGAGATTATGAAAAAGATAATAAGGTATTAAAAGAAATAAAAAATATGTTGCCATGGGTTTATATTTGTAATTTGGATGGTAAAGTGATTGTGATTTAAGGTGAAAAGGTGATTTAAATGATTACTACGGATAATTTATATGAAACTACGAAAATTGTTTTAAATGATTCTTTATTAGAAAAAATGATGAATTTATATTTTAGTATATCTAAACAAGAAATGAATTCATTTTCAGATGTTGATACATTATTATATAGGAAATTGAATATTGTTTCTGATTCTCTTGATAAAGAAAATGAGACAGATAAAAATTTGTATTTTCATCAAATTACTGCTACTTTAAATGAAGAAGATAAAAAAAGCATTGTTAAAAGTTCTGGATGGTATACATTTCAATCATGGCATTTGTTGGGAACAGAAAAATTTCATCATGGAGATATTGCGCATCGTTTTTATATTGGTATGAGGGCTCATAATGTTTATGCTTTTTTAAGCTTTTTATATAACAAATTTAAAGAGGCGTCTATTCCATTTTATTTTAAATGTAATCGTGATTTAAATTATGTAAGTAGAAGAGATAATATTGTGATTTATACAAATAATGATTATTTAGAAAAAACTTTATTGTTATTGCAGCAATTAGGGGTTGAGCATTATGATATGGTTGTTGATTGTTATGGGCCTTCTGAATTAATGGGAAAAATTAATTCATGGTTAGGATATGCTACTGAATATAGAAATCATCAGAGTTCTTATACATCAGATTTATGTAAAATTTTTGTACAAGTACTTCAAGATCAAGTTGAATTTTTTGTGAAAAAATACGCTATGGAAGAAATTAAGACACCAGAAGGAATTAAAAAAATTGCTGAATTTTATCCAGATTTGATGACTTTTAATGAATCTAATATAAAAACGAGACTTTTGGCAAAAATGTTTTATCAAACTGAGCCTGATTTTAAGAAGAAATTATTTGAAACACTAAAAAAACAATATATTTTGAAAGGAATTAATGCGGAGAATATTTGCTTTGATTATCAGATTAAATCAGAATTGGATCAAATGAAAAAGTTAAGTTCTGATCGTAAAACTATATTAAGCGACTTTGATAATAATTCTAGTAATCTTGCTCATAATGGAATGTATATAACGGCCTCTTCTGTTTATACAATTTCTAATAATGAAAAGAATGAACAAATACCAATAATTATAAAAAATGGAAAAGAGTTACATACATATAAGCCTGTATATTTGTTTCAAAATAAAGATAATAGTCAATTTTTGTATGATTTTGGAACAATTCGTTCTTCTGTAGTTCAGAAATATATCGAACAAATTTCTAAAGAGACACTATTTAATGGAATGCATGCGATTGCCTTAGTATTAATGAGTAAAGGATATAGTTTGGATAGTTATAAAGAGTATATTGCTCAATTATTAGATGGTCAAATTTCAGATTTACCTGAATTTGTTAATTCTTCTTTTGTTCCTCAGTGTAGTACTTATCGTATATATAATCACTCACAGTATAGTAGTATGGCTTTGTATTTAGAAGCTGCTAAGGAAATGAATGAAAAAACTTTTGAGAATTTTATTAGTAATTATTTAATTAGACAAACACTATATGATATGAGTTTTAATCATAATGGATTAGCTAAAGAAGTAGAACGTAAAGCTTTAGAATATGAATTAAATCCGGGGACGCAAGGTCGTAAGTGATTATATAATGGAAAATTTTAAATATATTCTTAAAGAAGCTCAAAAGAAAAATCTTCCATTATTAGAAAAATGGAAGATTCAAACTATTCTTGAATATGCAAGTGATTTGTCTGTAGAAGAACTTTCTGAAATTAAAAATTATGTACATAAAAATGTAAAAGAAAATATTCAATTATATAATCTTATAGTTGTGAATGAAAATAATGTTGGTTGTGTTTTAGTTAGACCTTATAAAGACGGACATTTATTAGATGAAATTTATTTGGAAAGTGCGTATCGAAATCAAGGGATTGGAACTTCTATAATATGTGATATTTTAAAACAATATGCTGTTGTTTATTTATGGGTTTATAAAAAGAATTATAAGGCTATTCGCTTGTATAAAAGATTAGGGTTTGAAGTTTCAGAAGAAACAGAAACTCGTTATTTAATGAAAGCTGAAAATATACTTTAATCATTGAACAATTAAAAAAAATTGATTTTATTATGTATATATCAAGGAATTTTGGTTATAATAATAACAGGATACATCTGAAGTTAAATCAGATGCTATCCCTAGTTTTTGTGATAGGCACCTGAATACAACTAAGTTGTTTCAGATGCCTTTTTTATTTAAATAATAATATAAATATTAAATTCACTATCATTATAGTAAATACATAATTATTTTGCAAATACTTATAAAAAAATGTTAATTAAAAAGTCGATATTCGAATTGATATAAAATTTAAATTCGGATATTCGAATTGATAAATAGTAATAGACTCATATATTACTTACCACTTA
>CAJFEV010000029.1 GCA_904374795.1 uncultured Bacilli bacterium | reverse complement strand
AACCTTTGAAGCTAAAATTGTAGTCACAGCGACAATCGGAAGTTATAGTCCAGTCGAACAAGGATTTACCACATTAGCAGATGCCATGCTTGTAAATGAGTATCAATCAAGTAGTCTCGAAGCTGCCAAGAAAATGATAGCCGCAAAACAAACGCCCGATTTCACCAAAACAGCACCAATAATCGATTGGCAAGAAAGTCATGCAAGTAATCAAACGACTTATACAGCAACAATGCCTCATCCAGATTTAGTAGGAAATGGAGAATCCTATACATCAAATCTAACAGAAGAAAATATCTTACCAACCATAGGAACAGGATATACGTTTAATTCAGAAACAGGAAGATATAATATAACAAATTATGATTATAGAGATCCAACAACATTAGATTATGGTGAAAATGAATATTATATATGCAGTTCAGGATTTGGTACCAATGCAAGCAATGATGACTTAATCACTATTTCACGAGGAGTATCCAATTGTACAACCATATATCGATTAACAGGAGTATCAGAAATTACCGAGGGAACAACCACAGGAAATGGTGGAACGGAAATCAAAACAAGAATTTATAAATTAAGTGGATATGCTTACAATCAAACAGAACGAGAAAGCGACAAATCGGATAAAGGGTTATATACCATGCAAGATGATTATGGAACAAGTTACTATTACCGAGGAAGTGTAACCAATAACTATGTCTTATTTGGAGGATATTATTGGAGAATCATACGACTTAATGGAGATGGATCCATAAGACTTCTTTATGCAGGAGAAACCCCTGATGCTGAAGGAAACAATTTAAATATGAAATTAACAGATAGTAACTTAGGATATACGAATCAAACATCATCACCATTCAATGCTCAAAAAAATAATCCGGGATATGTAGGTTATATGTACGGTAGTACATTAAATAGTACATATGAAGAAACTAATGCCAATGAAAATGACTCAGATATCAAAAAATATTTAGATAGCTGGTATAAACAAAACATCGAAGATAAAGGATTAAGTGAATACATAGCTGACACTGGATTTTGTAATGACCGAAGTTTATCTACAAAAAATAATAATGGCGATGGAGTACAGGTAACAGGTAATCATACGTACTATGCTGGGCATCAAAGATACTATGAAACACATAGCCCAATACTTACTTGTCCAAATCCAACAAATGATTTGTTTACAACAAGTACATCAGAAAAAGGGAATAAAGAATTAACTTATCCAATAGGATTAATCACAGTAGATGAAATTATGCTTGGAGGATTAGCTGATGGATATATGAACAAATTATCTTATACATATTCGTCTTCCACTTATTGGACAGTGTCGCCTAGTGTTTTCTACGTTTCGAACGTTGCAGCTTATGAGTTCTATGTGGACTCGTTAGGCTATGCTAGCTACAGCTATGTTACTCTCGGCCTTGGCATCCGTGGAGTTATCAATCTTAAAGGTAGGAACGTCTAATGATCCGTTCGTGGTGAAAACGGCTTGAACGTATAAATAGAATAGGCTAAATTGTAAAGCTTATTTTTTTTGTTATTGAAAGCAAAAGTTTTTCTGTGTTATAATTTGTTTGTTAAGAGTAGAAAAAATAAATATTTTAAATTAAAAAAGACATACTAAAAAAGATTTTGGAAAGGAAACAAAAAAATGAAAGAAAACGAGAGATTATCTAGGGGGGGGGGTATCTTCTAGAAATAGAAGATTAATTCTTTTTTTAATAATAGGAATGGTAAGCATCCTAGGTTTTAGTTATGCGTATTGGAGATTAGTCTTAAGACAAAGTAGTGAAAATAAAGTGGCAAGTAGTTGTATAAGTATTGAACTTATTGATGAATCAAGTGCAATAAAAATGGAAAATGCATATCCCATAAGCGATGAAGAAGGAATGGGGACAACACCATATACATTTACCATAAGAAATACTTGTGATACATTCATAAGCTATGAAGTTATATTAGGAATGCTTAATATAACAACATTAAAAAGTGAATATGTGGCAGCTGTATTAGATTATAATAACATCCAAACTCTAAACAATTATGAAGAAACAATCATAGAAGGATATAAAGAAGGAAGAATACTTCAAAAAGGGAGTTTATCACAAGGAGATGAAGTAACCTACAATTTAAGGTTATGGATGGATGAAGACACACCATTGTTAGATGAAACAATGAACCAGGTATTTGAAAGCAAAATTGTTGTTATAGCAAGTGTAAGTAATTATAGTCCAATTGAACAAGGATTCACTACTTTAGCAGATGCCATACTTGTAAACGAATATCAATCAAGTAGCTTAGAATCAGCAAAAGCAATGATTGCATCCAAACAAACACCAGATTTTACAAAAACCGCCCCTATTATCACTTGGCAAGAAAATCATGAAGTGAATCAAACAACAGTAACATCAACCATGCCCCATCCGGATTTAGTAGGAAATGGAGAACCTTATACAGTCAATTTAACAGAAACTAATATTCTACCAACCATAGGAACAGGATATACTTTTAATTCAGAAACAGGAAGGTATGATTTAACAGGTTATGAATATATGGATCCAACTACACTAGATTATAGTAATGATTATTATTTCTGTGGTTCGGGTTTTTCAGCAAATGTCGGTAATAATGATGTAATAAATCCTTCAAGAAGCGTATCAAATTGTTTAACTATTTATAAACTAACGGGAGCTACGAGAGCGGAAGGAACAACTACTGGGACTGGTGGCACAGAAATTAAGACGATGATTTATCGCTTAAGCGGATATGCATATACTCAAATAGAACGAGAAAGTGATAAATCCGATAAAGGATTATATACTATGGAAGATGAATATGGAACAAGTTATTATTACCGAGGGAGTGTAAGCAATAATTATGTTTACTTTGGAGAATATTATTGGAGAATCATAAGACTAAATGGAGACGGTTCCATAAGACTTCTTTATGCCGGAGAAACACCAGATGCCGAAGGAAACAATTTAAATATGAAATTAACCGATAGTAGCTTAGGATATACAAATAGAACCACTTCACCATTTAATACTCAAAGAAATAATCCAGGATATGTAGGTTATATGTATGGTAGTACTTTTAATAGTACCTATGAAGAAACGAATACTAATGAAAACGATTCAACAATTAAACAGTATTTGGATAGTTGGTATGAGCAAAATATACTAAATAAAGGCTATGCAGATTATATAGCAGATTCAGGATTTTGTAATGACCGAAGTTTATCTACTACTGATAATAATGGGGACGGAGTCAGTACAAGTGAAAAAGCTACTTATTATGCTGGATATCAAAGATTTGTCAACTTTTCAATGCCTAGTTTAGTTTGTCCAAATGAAGATAATGATTTATTTACAACAGCTTCGGGTGATAAAGGGAATAAAACTTTAACTTATCCCATTGGACTTATTACGGTTGATGAGCTTGCTTTATCAGGTTATGCCAATAATTATTTAAATAATTCTTCATATACTTATTCATCATCTTCATATTCGACTATGTCACCAAGTTATTTTACTGTTGGTGATATATCAGCAAACATTTTTATTCTTCCTTCAACTGGTAATGTTGGTGGTGGTTTTGTGACAGGTAGCCGTGGTGTTCGTGGCGTCATCAATCTAAAAGGTGATGTAGAAATATCTGGAGGAATAGGGACCTCGAATGATCCATTTGTGGTGATAACAAGTTAAAAATTATCAAAAAAATGTTATTATTTTATAAATAATCTCGTGTATTTATTTAAAATATTTATTGCTTTTTTTCTTTCTTTTTCATATAATAGTAACATACAAGCGATGAAGGTGTGGAAAACTGGAGCTATATAAATTAAAAGCGATTCTTCTAGAATAAGAAGGGTGGAACCACGGGTGTTATACTCGTCCCTTTGTTTTCTAGAAGTTTTTTTGTTTAATAGAAAGAGGTAATTATGAAAAATGTTTCAATGGAAGAGATAGTGAATTATTGTAAACAATATGGTTATATTTTTCAAGGAAGTGAAATTTATGGAGGACTTTCTAATACATGGGATTATGGTAGTTTAGGAGTTGAGTTAAAAAATAATGTTCGACGTGCTTGGTGGAAAAAATTTATTCAAGAAAATCCTTATAATTATGGATTAGATTCTGCTATTTTAATGAATCCGGAAGTATGGGTGGCAAGCGGACATGTTACGAGTTTTTCTGATCCGTTAATCGATTGTAAACGTTGTAAGAGTCGTCATCGTGCTGATAAATTAATTGAAGAATTTACAAATGGTGTAGAAACGGGTGACGGTTGGTCTAATGAAAAATTAGAAAATTTTATTGCGGAAAACGGTATTGCTTGTCCGGTGTGTGGGGCTCATGATTTTACGCCTATTCGGCAATTTAATCTTTTGTTTGAAACACATCAAGGAGTTACTGAAGACAGTAAAAGTAAGGTTTATTTACGGGGAGAAACTGCGCAAGGAATTTTTGTGAATTTTTTAAATGTTCAAAGGACAATGCGGGCTAAAATTCCTTTTGGAATTGGACAAACTGGTAAGTCTTTTCGTAATGAAATTACGCCAGGGAACTTTATTTTTAGAACAAGAGAATTTGAACAAATGGAATTAGAATTTTTTTGTAAACCAGGTACGGATTTGGAATGGCATGGCTATTGGAAAAATTCTTGTATGTCTTTTTTAAAAGATTTAGGTCTTCAAAAGGATAATTTGCGGTTTCGTGATCATGCAAAGGAAGAACTTTCTTTTTATAGTAAAGCCACAACGGATATTGAATATAATTATCCAATGGGTTGGGGTGAGTTATGGGGGATAGCTGATCGAACCGATTATGACTTGAGTGTACATATAAATCATTCTAAAGCAGATTTACGGTATTTGGATCCTGAAACCAATGAAAAATATATTCCTTATGTTATTGAACCATCAGTTGGATTAGATCGTTTAGTTTTAGCGCTTTTAACTGATGCTTATTCTAAAGAACTTGTAGAAGATGAGGAAAGGTTGGTTTTAAAAATTCATCCATTCTTAGCTCCATATAAAGTTTCAATTTTTCCTTTAATTAAAAAAATTCATGCAAAAAAAGCGATGGAAATTTATGGAGAGTTAGCTAAGGATTTTATGTGTAGTTATGATGAATCTGGAAGTATTGGTAAGCGATATCGTCGAAGTGATGCGATTGGAACACCTTTTGCTATTACAATTGATGATGAAACTTTAAAAAATAACACAGTTACTGTTAGGGATAGAGATACTATGCAACAAACGGTTATGAGCATTGATGAATTCAAGAAATTTTTGAAAGAAAAAATAGATTTTTAAAAGTAGTCAAAGATTTTTTGATTTTATTTCTTAAAGAGATTGAAAAAAAAGACTCTTTTTGATACAATAAAATGGTAAGAGAGTCGAAAGGAGAGTTTTTTAACATGGCGCTTGGAAAATTAAAAAAATTATTTTCAGATGAAGACGATGAAACTTCTATGAGTGAAGATGAGTTTTATAATGTAAGTGAGGATGAAGCTTTAAAAGAAGCTGACAAAACAGGAAATAAAATGATTTTGTTAGAACCACGTGCATATTCTGAATCACAACAAATTGCTGATCATTTGAAAAACAGAAATAGTGTGGTAGTTAATTTAAAGAGAGTCACTTCTGCGCAAGCCAAAAGAATTATCGACTTTTTATCAGGTTGTATTTATTCTATTGGAGGAACGATGCAAAAGATTGGTGTAGGTATTTATTTATGTACTCCAAAGAATGTTAACGTTCAAGGTAAGATTAGTGATGATAATGAAAAACAATCAAAAAATAATGAAGAAGAATTAGATTGGTAAAAAAGAGTTTTTTATTTAAAGAAGGTGGATCGTGAAGAAGTTTAGTACAAGTATTTATGGCTATAACAAAGCAGAAGTAAATGCTTTTGTGGCTGAAGTAGCTAAGGAATACGAATCAATGTTAAATAATTTAAAACAACGTGATACCGAAATTACTGCTTTAAAGCAAAAACTTATTCAATATCAAAATATGGAAAATACTTTAAATAAAGCTTTATTGGTAGCTGAAGATGCTTCTAATCAAATTAAGAGAATGGCTCGAGATGAATCTAAAGCTATTGTGGATGAAGCTAGAAGAAATGCTTCAAGAATTGTTAATGAAGCATTACTTAGAGCCGAAAAATTAGAACAAGATGGAGAAACACTTCGTCAGAGAATTTCAGCATTTAAAAGACGATTTAAAGCAATTGTTGAAACAGAACTGGATGCTATTGAACAAATTGATGAAGATTATTAAAGTTGTGTTCGTACAACTTTTTTTCTTTAATGGGGGAGAGTATATATGAGATTAATTGAAATTACTAAATGGAGTGAGTTTCATAAGAAATTACAGAATATAAAGGGAAATGAATATATTTATGTAAAGATTTTATGTCAAGAAAGGAAAGGCAAAATTGAAGCTGTAGATTTACAAAGATTTAAGGGAACATTAGAAATTAATTTTCCAAATTCAAATTTTGCATATTTTCTTAATGTTTGTTATCCGGCTGGTTGTTCAGTTCGAGAGTTTTTTTATAATGATGATAAAACTTGTATAATTATGAATTATCGCGGAGTTTTAAAATTTAATTATCAAGAACTTCCAAAAAAAATTATCGCTATATTTAATGAACAACAATTACTTAATGAAATGGATAAAATGGAGCAAAATTGTTCTTTGGTTTTGGCTAACGATTTATTTTTAAAAAAGTGTGTTTTAAAAACGAGTGAAAAGATTGATGCTGCTGGTTTTAAGGTTTATCTCTCTAAAAACGATTGCTTTTTGTCTAATGCTTTTTTTAATGCACAATTCGTTTTTTACGATCATTTTTTAGAAATAAAGAAACCAGAAGATTGGTATATTTTAGAAAAATTTTCTGATGGTGATCTTGTGGTTTCTGTAAAAAATGATTTACAAAATTTTGCTATGAGACCTATAAATTTGGCAAATTTTTCGGGGAATATGTATATACTGGGAAACGGATTCTCTATGAATAATGTTAAAGTTTTCTTTTCTAATAATTCTTGCGGTTTTATTGGAGAACTTCATCCTTATGCTAATTTATATATTGAAAATCTTGGATTTAAAAATTTTACTTTTGAAGGCAATAAACCTGTTTATTGTGGTACTGTTTTAGGAAGTAGGGTAAAGCATGGTTATCAAAGCCCAGAAGGAAAAGTTTTTATTAGAAATTGTTTAATTCGTAATATTTTACTTCCTGAGTCTTATTTACATACGGATGTTTTGGTTGGTGATGATTCTTTGGATTATGATTTGGAAGATGTTCATTCTTATCAGGTATTTGCTAATAGACGAGCAATTTTTCCGGGAAGAGTCAAAGCTTTCAGTTTGAAACGAATAAAAGTTGACAAATGATAAAATACATGTAAAATATAGTTTAACGAATGGAGAAATGAATATATGAAATTAGACATTAATTTTGATAATTCTTTGGAAGAAATCATTAACTTGAATCCCCAACTTGCAGATTGGTTTGAAAGAAATCAAGAGACCATGGCATATTTTGAAATGACTCAAGCAGGTTGCTTGCATTTCGAGAATAATTTTTTTGCTCATCCAGATATAGTTGCATTAGGAAGAATGGCAAATGCCAGTTTATATTATTTAGAATCTAAGAGAATTCTTTTAAATTCTGCTAAAGCTAAGTTGGCTGCCATAGCAGTTTCTAACGTCTATGAAAGAGAAAAAGAAAGAATGAGTGATGAAGCTAAGGAGCTATATTATATTGATTATCCAAAGTCAAACAATAAGTCTTCTGTTTCTCGAAAAAGAACTAAATTCGAAAATAAAGTTTTTTAATGGAAAATGTAAATATAAAAAATGACAAAAGCTTTAAAAAGCACATTGTCATTTTTTTGAATTTATTTGATTAATTAAGCAGCATTTTTATTTTTTATGAATTCTTTTAATATTTTTGTCAGAGCTCTTTTTTCTATTCTTGAAACATAGCTTCGTGATATGTGCATTTCGTTTGCAATATCTTTTTGCGTTTGTTCTTTGCGGTTCATTAATCCGTATCTTTTCGCGATTATTTCTTTTTCTCTTCTTGTTAGTAATTTTAAATAATCGTTTACTAGTAACATATCGTCTTTTAATTGAATGGAATTTGCAAAATCCTCGGTATTATCTTTAATTACTTCCATTAAACTAATTTCATTCCCATCTTTATCATGGCCAATTGAATCATTTAAACTGATGTTTTTAACAGCTTCACCTTTAATGCTACGAAAGTACATTAAAATTTCATTTTGAATACATTTAGCTATATAAGTAGTTAATTTAATATTTTTATCTTTGTTATACGAATCTACTCCTTTGATTAATCCGATCGTTCCGATACTAATTAAATCATCAGGATTCTCTCCATTAGTTTCGAATTTTTTGACAATATGCGCTACAAGCCGTAGGTTGTGTTCAATGAGTTTATTTCGTGAAACTTCGTCTCCCTGTTGCATTTTTTCTACACAATTTTTTTCTTCTTCTTCTGATAGGGGTTCAGGGAACACATTATTAGAGTAACTTCCTGTGAAAAACATCATTTGTTCAAGTAAAGATAATAAAAACATAAATCACTTCCTTAGTTCATTTTATGTTTTAAGAAGTTGATTTATTAATTAGATTTTTCTATTAGGTTTTCTTTTATTTGAAGAAAGAACATGATATACTTATAAAGAAAAGAGGTTGTAGTTCATGGAAGTGTTTAGACCAGATATCTATCAAAAAAGTATTTACGATATAGATTATATTAAATTGAAAAATAGAGGAATTCGTTGTCTTTTGTTTGATTTAGATAATACACTAGCGCCTATCGATAAGGATGTTCCAGATAAGAAGCTTTTAGACTTTTTTTTGTACATTGAAGAACTTGGATTAAAACCGATTATTTTGTCAAATTCTTCTAAGAAAAGAGTAGAACCTTTTAAAGAAAAATGTAATGTGGATAGTTCTTTTCATAGTAGGAAACCTTTTTCAAAAAAATATAAAAAGATTTTAGATATCTATCATTTTAAAGATACAGAGGTTGCTTGTATAGGTGATCAACTTTTAACAGATATTTATGGAGCGAATCGCTTAGGATTTACTAGTATTTTAGTTAATCCTATTAGTAAAAAGGATAAGTTTGGTACTAAAATTAACCGCTTTTTTGAACGGAGGATTTATGCATCTTTAAAAAGGAAAGCTTTATTAGAACGTGGGGTATATTATGAATAAGAGATGTTTAGGTTGTGGAATTTATTTGCAAATAACCGACTCTTCTAAGCTTGGCTATACAAAATCTTTGGATATGGATTATTGTATGCGTTGTTTTCGCTTGAAAAATTATCATGAAAATTTAGAAATTCCTTTTGAAGTGAATAATGAAGAGATTTTAAAAAAAGTAAATCATGGTACAGGCAAAGTTTTTTTCTTTGTTGATGTTTTAAACATTTATCGAGAAAATATTGAACTTTTTTTAAAAATTCAAATTCCTAAAGTTTTAGTTATTAGTAAAATTGATGTTTTACCAAGAAGTATTTCTTTAAAAGTCATAGAGAATTATTTAAAAAAGCATTTTCATATTCAAGAGGAAATTTTGTTTGTTCAAAAAAAGAAAAATAATGCTAGAAAAATATATGAATATATAGATAAAGATAGTTTTTCAAATTTTTATTTTTTAGGACTCACTAATGCTGGAAAAAGTAGTTTGCTAAATTTATTGCTAGAAGAACTGATTGAAAATTCAAAACCTATAACGGTTAGTGAAATGCCTAATACAACTTTAGATTTTATTGAAATTATTTTACCTAATAAAAAGAAAATTCAAGATTCAGTAGGTTTTACATACAATTATTGTTTTAAAGATTTTCAAATGTTACAAAAGACTTTAATAAAAAAAGAGATCAAGCCTAAAAATTTTTATTTAAAAAAAGGAACAGTTTTGTCTTTAGAAAATCAGATTTTTCTTAAACTTGATGATTTAAATAGTATTACGTGGTTTGGAAGTGAAAATTTATTATTACAAAAGATTTATCGAGAAAAAACTCAAGAATATCTTTCTTTTTCTGTTTCAGAAAAAACGAATATTTATTTAAAAGGCGTTGGTTTCTTTTATGTAAAAAAAGCTTCAATTGTACAAATTGCAGGATTGCAAAAAGAAAATATTGCGATTGAGCCATCTTTTTTAGGAGGAAATTTTTATGGGCAAAATTAGAGTGATGGACGAAACTTTAGCTAATAAAATTGCAGCTGGAGAAGTCGTTGAAAAATGTAGTAGTGTAGTTAAAGAATTATGTGAAAATAGTATTGATGCTGGAGCTAAGAATATTTTGATTCACTTGGAAGAAGGTGGCAAGAAAAAAATCGAGGTTTCAGATGATGGCTCTGGAATGAATGAAGAAGATGCTGTTTTAGCTTTCCAAAGACATGCGACTAGTAAGATTTATAAAGATGATGATTTATTTTTTATTGATACTTTAGGATTTCGTGGTGAAGCTCTTCCTTCCATTGCTTCTGTTTCTAGGTGTGAATTAAAAACAAGTGATGGAAATGTAGGTACTCATTTAGTTATTGAAGGAGGAAAAAAGATTTTAGTTGAGAAATCTGATGCTCGTAAAGGAACTTCAATTAAAATTACCAATTTGTTTTATAATACTCCGGCGCGTTTAAAATACTTACGAAGTGAACAAGCTGAACTTGCTAGTTGTGTTTCTTTTGTGGAAAGACTTGCTTTATCTCATCCTGAAATAGCCTTCACCTTACACCACGATAATCATTTAGTAGTAAAAACAAGTGGTAGTGGAGATTTACTAAAAACTATTCATGAGATTTACGGTCTTCAAGTTTCTTCAAAAATGATCGAAATAAAAGCAAGCAACGATGATTTTGATTTATATGGATATATTTGTAAACCGGAAATTTTAAAAAGTAATCGTAATCACATGATTGTGATGGTGAATGATCGTATTATTAAAAATTTTGATATTAATAAAGCTATAAATGATGCATATTATACATATAAACCGGATATCAAGTTCCCAATTGTTGTTTTAAAAATTAATACTGATCCAACCTTGATTGATGTCAATATTCATCCAACAAAGCAAGATATTAAGTTATCAAAAATGGATATTTTGTATGACTTAATTGTAAAAACAATTAAAGATGCTTTATATAAAGCATTATTAGTTCCTGATGCTCTTTTAAGAACTCCAGAAATTCAAAGCGGTCCAAAAGAAGTAATTGAAAATATTGTTAAAGAACAAGAAGAAGCGTATACTCCTACAATGGTGCAGACAGAATTTAATTTAAAGGAGGAACCTAAGGAAGAAATTATTGTTGAAAATCCCGAAATGAAAGAACTTGTTTTGTATCCAGTAGGACTTGCTCATGGAACATATATTATCGCTGAGAACGAAAGTGGAATTTATATTATTGATCAGCATGCAGCTCAGGAAAGAGTGAATTATGAACGAAATATGGCAGCTTTAAAATCAAAAGAAGTTCATACAACAAATCTTTTGTTTCCAATTACGATAGAATTATCGGGCAGTGAATTTTTAAAAGTTAAAGCTGAAGAGGAGCATTTAAAGGAATTAGGCTTTGATATCGAAGAATTTGGTGTGAATACTTTCGTGATAAAGGCTCATCCTACGTGGTTAAGGGAAGGATACGAAGAAGAAAGCATAAGAAGAATTATTGATTTAATTGTAAGTGGGATTTCTAAAGTAGATCCTGTGAAATTTAATGAATCGATTGCTATAACTTTAGCGTGTAAAATGAGTATTAAAGCAAATATGCACATTTCTCATGAAGCTCAGGAGGAACTTTTAAAAGAGCTTTGCGCATGTGATAACCCATATAATTGTCCTCATGGTAGACCTACGATTATTAAATTTAGTAATTACGATTTAGAAAGAATGTTTAAGCGTGTGATGAACTAAATTGATGCTAATTTTATGTTGACATGGGGGGGGGGGTATTGTGATAAAATTATTCTAGGAAACTAGGATAATTTTTTTTACGTTTCAAAGAAAAAATGATACAATATATATGACATAATAAGTCATGGATATAAAAATAGAAAGTAAGCCATAATAGGAGTAGGTGAGATTATGAAAAAATATATAATTGCGATTTTCATTTTATTAAGCCTAAGTATATTTTTCGTAAGTCTATTTCAAAAAGAAAAGAGTTTAAAACAAATCGAAAAACAAGACAATGTAGAATTAGCAATCTATATAAATGAAGAAGAAACAAATACCATTCCATCAAAAGAAAGTGGATATTATTATGATAGAGAAAAATCAAGTTGTACAAATGAAGCCTATATCAATTGGGATAGTATATCTTGGAGTCCAGTAGTAAATAACATAAGTGAATATAAAACAAGATGTGAACTACACTTTACAACGACATATACTGAAGGAATATTAAATGGAACAGATCCAGTATTAAAAGATGAATTAGTACCTATAACGATAGATAATGATGGCACAGTAAAGAAAGCCAACCTAGAAAGTGAATGGTATAGTTATGCAAATAAAGAATGGGCTAACGCAGTCATACTAGAAGATCAATATGACTCATTAAATACACAAGGTAAAGTAAATGGCGCGACAAAAGAAGATGGATATGTATCCTTTGATGGAGTAGATGATTATATTGATTTAGGATTAGAAAATATGAATTTACAAATGGAGTAACTTTTAGTGCAATTTTTCAAGTAAATGAAATGCCTGTTGTTAATCAAAATCATATAATTTTAGCAAATTTTCAAGCTGCGGGGACAGGAATACTTATTGATAGAAGTCAAAGAATAGCTTTTAGTGCGTATATTGATGATAGTTATCGATATGTATATGCAGATGAAGTAAAAACTAATCAAGAATATCAAGTTATAGGCATTTATGATAATAGTTCTTTAAAGCTTTTTGTAAATGGAGTGTTGACAGAAAGTTTAAGTATTAACAGGTGAAATAGCAGTTTCAACAATGCCTTTTTTAATCGGGGCTAATCCGAATACTACTGCAAATACTGCATATGGAAATATAAAGGTAAAGCAACTTCAAATCTATAATCGAGCAATAAGTGAAGAAGAAATTCCTATAGTAAGTGAAGGAAAAGTAGCCAATAATGAAGGACTACTTCGCTATGTAGATTTTACCAATAAAAGTTATGAAAATAATGAAATTATACCTGAAGATGCAATAGAAAGTTATTTTGTATGGATCCCAAAATATCGATATCAATTATGGGATTTAGGACAATATGATAGTTTAACGGAAATTGATACATCCAAAGTTCATGAAATACCTGTTATCTTTGGAGACTATAATACAAGTGATAATGTGAGTGGAGAATGTACAACTCCAATGGAAAGTGGTGCTACAGGTAATTGTCAAATAGGAGATTATATGACTCATCCCGCATTTTTAAGCATTCCCTCAACAGGATTTTGGGTAGGCAAATTTGATACAGGAACGACATTAATTGAAGATTACAATGTGAAAAATAGTAACGTCATTCAAATTAAACCAAATATTGTATTATGGCGAAGTATTCAAGTGGCGAATGCTTTTTATACAAGTTATGATTACCAACGAAATTTGGATAGTCATATGATGAAGAATACCGAGTGGGGTGCGGTAGCCTATCTGTCTCAAAGTCAATATGGCAGTTCAATGAATGTAAGGTCTAATAACAATTCAGCTTACATAGCAGGGTATCAAGCAGATAAAGAACCAACTTGTGGGTATTCAGGCACTCTAGAGGAATGTACATATGCTTGTAATGATGGAACATGTAATACAGCTTATCCAAATAGTGTTCTTTCAAGTACAACAGGAAATATAACTGGAATATTTGATCTGAGCGGTGGTGCTTGGAGCTATGTTATGGCTTTTTTAAATAATGGAAATATATTGGTTGGCTATTCAGGTTTTGAAGGCTACTCCTTAGACGAATACGTTTTTGGACAACGTGTTCCTGAATTGAAATATTATGATTTATATGTGTTTTCAATAAATGATACAGGTTATTATAGTAGAATACTAGGAGATGCAACAGGAGAAATGGGCCCTTTCGGAAAATATAGTTATACTGAAATTAATGTTACTAGAACTATATCTTCTTGGTATTGAAGCGATAGCGTCTTCTTTTCAACTTCAAGCCCATTGTTATCGCGAGGAGGAAGCTTTTGGGATGGAGCGGGTTCTAACATCTTTTATGTTTATCATCAATCGGGAGATATAAGCATTAATGGTTCTTTCCGTATTATCTTAACTCCCGTAGCAGATAATTCATGAAATTTGTTTGTTTAATTTTTTCTTATACGATATAATAAAAGAAAGAAACGAGTGGTTTTATGATTTTATGTATTGTTGGTCCAACAGGAGTTGGGAAAACTAAGATGAGTGTAGAATTAGCTAAAAAATATGATGCAATTATTATAAATTGTGACGCGATGCAAGTTTATAAAGGAATGAATATTGGAACTGCTAAAGTGACTGAAGAGGAAAAAGAAGGAGTAGAACATTATCTTTTTGATTTTGTTGATCCAAAAATTAATTATACAGTATTTGATTATCAGAAAGATGCTAGGACGTTGTTAGAAAAATATAAAGATAGAAATATCATTTTTGTTGGTGGAACGGGACTTTATTTAAAAGCAGCTTTATTTGATTATCGCTTTTCTTTGGAAGAAAAATGTCAGGAAAATTATGATCATTTATCTAATGAGGAACTTTTGAATAAATGTTTAGAAAAGGATAGAGATTGTCAGATTCATGTGAATAATCGAAAACGATTAATTCGCTTTTTACAACGAGAAAATGTGGAGATTGTTGAGCCAAAGCCTTTATATCAAGCTCTTTATATCGGGCTTACTACAGACCGACAAAATCTTTATGAAATTATTGACAGAAGAGTAAAGAAAATGATTCAGAATGGACTTGTGGAAGAAGTTCGAAAGTTTTATGATATGAATATTCATAGTAAAGCATTAGAAACAGGTATTGGATATAAAGAATTGTATAAATATTTTGATGGCTTATGTACTTTGGATGAAGCAATTTCTGAAATTCAAAAAAATTCTCGTCATTATGCTAAAAGACAGTATACATTTTTTAATCATCAATTACCGGTTCAATGGTTTCCAGTGAATTATGACAATTTTTATGAAACTGTAGAAGAGGTAGAAAAATATATTCAAACAGAAAAAAATTAGAAAGAATTAAACTTTCTAATTTTTTAGTTCAGGATAAATATTTTTTTTGAATTGATGTTCGGTTACTATAACTTCACCAGATGTGTCTGCTTCTTCTAGTTGCTCTGTTGTGATTAAAAAGTATTTATGTTGTAAATAATCTGTGCCATCACTACTTACTGGATCATCCCAAGTCAAATCTAAATGAACCCAATGGTCGTTTAAATAGACAGCATTCCAAACATGACCTTCCGTATTGCTATTTTCTTCGGGAGTCATTGCTACTTTAAAATTTGGAATATTCATTTTTTCTAGGAATAAAGCCATGGCATCTGTATATCCGTTACATGTGGCATATCCTTCTATTAAAGGGCCATAGGCTATATAGGAATGATATTTGCTTTCTCCTTGATTATTTCTTTCTACATCATATTTTGTATTATTTATAATGTAATCATGGATCGTTAGAATCTTTGTATAGGCATCCATATTGTCTGTAATGATTTCGTTATATATCTTATCTACTTGTTTATTGATTTGCTTTATCTGTTCTTCGGAATAAAAGTAATTAATAGATACAGTAATATCTCCTGTTTCACTAATGACGGTTTTAACATTTGAAAACCCGTTATATGGATGAACGTAATTGTTTAAATGTGTCAGCAGATCTTGATCGTTACTAATTTCTTTTACATCTTCTAAGCAATGGACATATTCGCTTGGACAATAAAAAGTGAATTCTTTCCAGCCATTATTGACTATTGTATAATAAATATTTTTGATATCTCCTTTACTAAAAGGCAAGAAATTGTTCGTGTTTTGAACAAATAGAAAGTCTTCATTTTTGCCATAAGCATTTGCCTTCGAAATATATACTTTAGGGTCGTTAATTGTGTAAGCGGTTAGTAAATCGCTCCAATTATCTGCATTTACAAATACAAATAACAGAATGAACAAACATAAAATAGGAATAAAAAGTTGCTTTATCAAAGATTTCATTATTCATCACACTTTCATTTTATCAAATCTAAGTGTTTACTTCAATTGGAATTTGCTTTTTTTCTTGAATATGCTATAATTAGACATTATGTAAAAAGAGGGGGAGGATTTGATGGAAAAACAATTTGGTTATGAATTAGAATTTTTTGGCGCAAATTTAAATTATTTAGCTGAAAAATATGGTCTTTTATTTTATGAAAAATATGTTAGAGTTCCTTATACTTTTTATCATGTAAAAGATGAACCGGATATAACGAAAAAAATTCATAACTCTTATTTTGATGGGAAATTAGTTTCTCCAATTTTAACCGATTATAAAAAATGTTTAGAAGAATTAAGATTCCTTTTAGAAGTCCTAAAAAAAGAGGGAGCATTTCATAAAGAAAATTCTGCATATACGGGTTTTCATATTCATTTAGATCGCTCTTTTTTGAGAGATTGGAAAGATATAGAGAAACTGTTAAAATTTTTATATGCTTTTCAACCGGAAATCTATGATGTTGCTAAAGGAGAACATAAAAAAATTCGAGACTCTATTTTTCTTGATATCAAGCCTTTATCTTCATTTAAAATTACTGGATGTTTAAAAAGCGGAACTTTAGAAACGCTTAGAAGAAAGGGAAATTGTATTTGTTTGAATGGTACTACTTTAGAACTTCGTTATTTTAATAGTTCTTTGAATTTAGATACATTAGATTCTTATTTTTTATTTACTTTTCATTTGAGAGATTATATTCAAAATCAGCAAAGCGATTTGGAATTGCTCGAGTATTATTATCAAAAAGCTTTGAAAAACGAAGATAATTTTTCTGTGAGCCATAAAAGAAAGAAAATGATGGACAGAATTCTGAAAATATAAAAAAGAAATGACAACTAAGCCATTTCTTTTACTTTATTTGCTAATCTAGATTTTTGACGATCAGCAGTATTTCTTTTTACAAGACCTTTACTTAAAGCACGGTCTATATATTTTTGTACATCAGCAAGGAGTTTTTGAGCAGTTTCTTTATCTCCAGCTTCAATTGCTTTATCACAGTTACGAATACAATTTTTTACACGAGCTTTTAGTTCATGATTGTTTTCTGTTCTTTTAGCAATTGTTTTGATTGCCTTTTTTGAACTCTTAATATTAGCCATAATTGTCTCCTTTCTTCGTTAAATCATGTATAATTCTAACAGATTTTTTCTTATTTGACAATCATTTTTCTACTATATTTGACAAATATG
>CAJFEV010000028.1 GCA_904374795.1 uncultured Bacilli bacterium | reverse complement strand
TCAACCAGTTAATATTAGTGTTTATTGGTATTTTTTCGTTATTCATTTCAATCACTTCCTCGTTTTAAATCTATTTCATTATAACATAAAAGAGCAGATTTTGTATCTACTCTTAAATTACAATCTTGTTAGTATATCTCTAAAAAATTTAGAAAACATATCTTTTCACTAATTCATTCACAAAATGATTTTTATATTTCTAATTCCATACCATCAAAGGCAATATGATATCCATAAGAATTAGCTTTTGCTTCTATATATTCATGAAATTTCATTCCTTCATGAGATATATGTGTAGCAAATATTTCTGTATTTTCATCAATACAATTTATCTTTTTTAATTTTTCAATTTGTTTTAAAAACAATTCTTCATTTAAATGAGAATAAGAATACCCCACATCTCCAAAAGTATGATCCATAATAATTACACGCATCTTAATATTCTGCAACTGTTTTAAAGCATTTTCAGTAAGTTCAGGAGTATCAGTAGCATAAAACACATTCTTATCATCTTGACTGATAACATATAACAAAGACCCATGCTTCGTATCATGATTTGTTTCAATAGCTTTTATTTTATAATTTGCAAATGTAACAACATCTCCCGCACGAATACTATGAATACCAACATGTAACTTATTTGCCCCTTCTTGTGACTGTGACATTAAATCAATTTGTTCTAACCAAAGTAGCTGTTTATTCATATATTGTAAGCAATCCGGATGGGCATAGATATCAAGCATTCTTAACTTTTTTTCTATTTGATGAGGCAACCTCGTACATAGTAAAGATGGATCAAAATGGTCTGCATGAATATGAGTTTGTAATAAATATGTAACCTTTCCCATATCTTTATTATACATCATCATAGATGTCTGAGTATCAGGTCCTAAATCAATAAGCAAATTCTCATTAATTAAAATAGATGCTCGCTTTCGAATACTTTTTCCTCTATAAATTCTTGCTTGCTGACAATTTTCACAATTACAAAAAGCCAATGGATATCCTATTGCAGCTGTTCCTAAAAAAGTAATTTTCATTTTTCTTCCTCCATCTAATAGTCTTCATAATAATTCAGTATTTTTTCTAATGTACCATCATTAGCAATTTTTTCATATTCTTTTCTATATAAATTTCTTGTAAATGGTTTATTTAAAAATTGTCTTTCAAATTCGGTTCTTCGTTCTATTAATATGGGGTTGTTTGTCCATAAATTAAAATGTCCATTTTCATTTATTCTTTTTGATAAATACTTATAACAAAATTCAAAATGCTCCTCAAAACTTTTTAGAGAAACATTATTTTTTAAAGAAGTAGCCCATTGTCTTTTAACTAACACTTCTATATCAAAATCTCTATCAGAATCAGATAACACTTCACCATAAAAATTTCTTGGACGTTCCTTACGCGAACCACGATGATCCTCAATCGCTTCTTTCATAATTTCAAGTTGAACCCGAGTAAAATACCTTTTTAACTCATGATCTGCCATAAAAATTTTTCCAGACTCAATCTCATGATTATTTCTATCTACTTTTAATCCTAAATCATGGTATGTAGCAATCACATTGCACATATCTTGATTCAAATGATAATAATCAGCTAATAGCTTGCATTTTGCCCGAACTTGATTAATATGTAACAAACCATGAGAATAAAATCTCTCATATCTTGGAAGAATTTCACGTTCCATATATTCTAAAAGTTCCTTATTCATACTCTATTTAACTCCGACTAGCTTTTTTGTTACTTCAATCATTCTTGTATGATACCCCATTTTCTCATAAAATTTTATAGCTCGTTCATTATAACCAAAAACTTCTATTAAAACATCTTGACATCCAAAAGCTTTTAAATATCCTTCCATAGCATTTAATAATTTTTTACCAATTCCTTTAGAACGGCAATTTTTAGATACCACAAGTTCGGAAATTCTTCCTCTTTTAGGTGCTTTAAAGTCATAGCAATCCTCTTCATTAAGATTCATAATTCCAATTATTAAACCAACAATATGATTATTTTCTTTATATAAAAAAATCTTGCCTTCATATTTTTTTACTTCATCTAAAGTTTTTATAAAATAAAGCTCGCAATATTGTGGAGTAATTATGTTATATTTTTCTTTATCTATATTCACTATATGTTCTTGTAGTTCTACTAACAAATCTTTAACTTCTTCAGCATATTTTTCTTCATATTCAATTATCATACTATTCCTACTTTCTAACTTTGCAAAAGTTTTTTACTTAAAGTTTCTGTTGCATATCCTTTTCCCCAATATCTATAGCGTATAACATATCCTATACTACAAAAATTATTTCTTTTACTCACGTCATTTACCGAAATATTTCCAATAGGTTCATGATTTTCTTTTAGTTCAATAATCCATTTTTCTTCAGCACTAATATCGGCTTCTTTTATCCAAAAACGAATATATTTCAATTCTTCATATCTTTACTTAAATGTGGAAATTGAATATAATCTGCCAATTAATTATCACTTATAATTTCATACATAGCATCAAGATCACTTTCTTCTAATCTTCTTAAAATTAATCTTTCTGTTTCTAATTTTGGACTTAACATTCCTTTTCCTCCTTACAATTCTTTATTCAACTTTGCTTTTTACAACACCAAATTTACTAAATGGCCAAATAATAAAATTGGTATGTCCTTCAATATCTTTTCTATGAACAGGTCCAATAATACGGCTATCTAATGAAATACTTCGATTATCACCTAGTAAAAAATATTCATCATCCCCCAAAGTCACTGCTTCAAAATCACTTGTTTCATTTGTAGCATAAGGATCATCAATCTTTCGGTCATTAATATAAATAATGCCATTTTCACATTTAATCGTTTCGCCAGGAAGTCCATACACTCTTTTAATTAATGTATCATCCTTTTTGCCATCAACAATTAAATCTGCCACCACCATATCATAACGATTTATCTCTCCCACTTTAAATAAAAGCATAATTTCATCTCCAGTTAAAGTATCATACATACTTTGGCCATTTACTTTTATAGGCGTGACTAGAAAACTACGAATTAAAATAACAACAAGTAAAATCACAACATATGGAAATATTTCTTTTATAAATTTCATTTTTTCTCACCACATTTATTTTAACATGATTTTATAACAAATTCCATTCTAGAAATTTATGTGAATTTAGGCATAAAAAAACAAAGTGTTTCCACCTTGTCTTTGATTAAGCAGCTTTTGCTGAATCGTTTCTTTCTTTAACTTTATATTCTTTACGCATTCCTTTAATGAAATTAAGTTTTGCACGACGTACCATACCTTTTCTCACAACTGTAATCTTATCAATTGTTGGAGCATTTACAGGGAAAATACGAGTAACACCAATTCCTCCAGATTTTTTACGTACAGAAATAGTTTCAGAAACAGAGCCACCTCTTTTAGCTACAACTAAGCCTTCAAAAGCTTGAATACGTTCCTTTTTACCTTCTTTTACCCAAACATCTACACGAACTGTGTCGCCAACACGAATTTCAGGAATATCTTTACGAATATGTTTTTCATTAATCTTATCAACTAAATTCGCCACAATAAACATCCTTTCTATACACTATTACATATCATCATTACCTATAAGTAAGCGGATAATACATCACTTTTTTTTCAAAAGCAAATAGATTATATCATAAGAAATGTTTAACTTCAAGTAAATTCGACTCAAAACTATTTATGCATCTTTACATATTCACAAATGGTTTTCATAATTTTTTCATTACCAATTGAACAATTTAAACAAAGATCATAATTTTCTTTTGCGCCCCATTTTTGATTAGCTACAAGCTCATAATACGTTGCACGAAGTTTATCTGAATCTAAAACATGCTTTTTTGCTTCTTTATAAGAATCTTTATAAAGTTTCTCAATTGTATGAATTCGATAATCTAACGGAGCATACAAGAATATTTTTATCACATTTGGATTATCATGTAAAATTGAGCTACCCCATGATCAACTATTACGCAAGATTCTTTTTCTGCAATAAGTTTTATCGTCTCATCTTACTTAATTAAAGCATCTTTTAAGGCATACAAAGTTAAAAAGGTTTGATTTAAGTTTTCTTTTGTTTTTTTCATCTATTAATGAATACTTTAATTCACAAAAAGGCGTGTTAAAAATAGCGAGAAAAACACGGAAAATTAAAAGTCTTTTCGTTTTTACATTTCTTTAATATTTTATAACATTTTTTATACAAAAGAAGAAATTTTTCAATTATTTTTTTATATAGTTTAAAAGAACTTTATATTCTTGAATTAAATCTTCAAGTGATTTTTTAGCATTTGCAGGCGAAGTACTAGACAAGCAAATATCTTCTTTTTTATAAATTGGATACAAGTATTTTTGATAAATTTCATGGGCTTTTTTTCCAGTTGTAAAAATTTGTTTGATTTTAGCTTTTTTTAAAATCATTGATAAATCATTAGGAACAATCTTTTTAATTGATGCATCGCTTGAAGCACGAATTTCACAAGAGGCACAAGTGTCCCATAAAGCAATATGATGTTTTAAACAAAATTCTTTTTTATCTAAAATTTCTTCTTGAAAAACACTCTCTAAAACTTTCCAAAAACGATTTTTTGGATGCATATAATAAAATCCTTCTTCTCTTGATTTAACACTTGGAATAGAACCTAAAAGTAAAATTTCAGAGTTTTCATCAAATACTGGTGGAAATTCATGGTACACTTTCATAAAACATATCTCCTAATTATAAATCTTCTTTATTTATAAAAGAAAAGAGAGATTACTCTCTTGGACCTTTCATCTCTTTTGGAGGTTTTGGTGGTTTTACTTTTGGTTCATTTTTTAAAGTTTCTTGTAACACGGTTCCAAAAGTTGCGACATTAGATAACTCAGCCGGTAAAATAATTTTTGTAGCTATTCCATCTGCCATTTTACTTAACGTTTCATAAGATTTTAATTGTAGAACCGCTTCATCAGCATGAGCTTCTCTTAGTAAACGAATTCCTTCTGCTTCAGCTGTTTTGATTTTAAGTAAGGCTTCGGCTTCACCTTCTGCTCTTTTTATCTCAGCTTCTTTTTCAGCTTCAGCACGTAAAATAGCGCTTTCTTTTTCTCCTTCAGCAATTAATACAGAAGATTTCTTCTCTCCTTCTGCTTGTAAAATTTTCTCTCTTCTTTCTCGTTCAGCACGCATTTGTTTTTCCATAGCATCTTGAATATCTCGAGGCGGCAAAATATTTTTTACTTCAACTCGATTTACTTTAATGCCCCATGCATCTGTTGCTTCATCTAAAATGGCACGCATTTTTGTATTGATAATATCTCTTGATGTCAAAGTTTGATCTAATTCTAATTCCCCAATAATATTCCGTAATGTTGTTGCTGTTAACGATTCAATTGCACTAATAGGATATTCTACTCCATAAGTATAAAGCTTTGGATCGGTTATTTGAAAATATACAACAGTATCAATTTGCATAGTTACATTATCTTTTGTAATTACAGGTTGAGGCGCAAAATCACGAACCATTTCCTTTAAAACAACGACATTAGCAACTCGGTCAATAAAAGGAATTTTAAAATGTAAACCATTATGCCAAGTCGTTAAATATGAACCTAATCTCTCAATCACATAGGCTTTTGATTGAGGCACAATTTTTATACTCGGTAAAATAATAACAATAACGATAACAAGTAAAATAATAAAAATCTCCATAAACTACTCACTTTCTTTCTTATTTTTTGGAAGTTGTTTTCTTTCCGGTTGATTTTTTCTTCGAAGTTGTATTATTTTTTTTCTTTGGCTTTTCTTCCTTAACTTTTTCTACTACCAACTTTACCCCTTCGATAGAAACAGCTTTGATTACACTATCAACTGGAATTTTTTTATCCGAAATAGCACTCCAAAGTTTTCCATCAACTTTTACTTCGCCAATTTTATTCTTTTCGATTTCTTCAGTAACAATTCCTTCCATTCCAATTATACGTTCTAAATTCAATTTTGTTTCCTTTTCTTTTAACATTTTATTTAAAGCTGGTTTGGTTATGACGAGCAAAAGAATTCCTAATAAAACAAAAACCCCAAATTGAATATAAAAAGTTTCTGTAAATAAAGATACAATCATAGCAACTAATCCACTTATCACAAACCAAATTGAAACCAAATTTACGGTTGATGCTTCTATAATGGCAAGTAAAACAACTACCACTAACCACATTACCCAATAACTCATAAATATTCCTCCATTTCTTACTTACTATTATACCTTCTTTTTTTTATGTTTCAATTTATTTCTTTTAAAAAAGAGAAAAAAGACAAGAAAAAATAAAAGAAGAATTAATATAAAATAATCATATTCTTTTAAAAGAGAAAAAATCGAAAGAGTTAAACCACCTTGATAAACAACATCCATAGAATTAAGTAGCTCATCTCCTAAATAAATAGATAAAGTACCAATATGTTTTTGTGATGTAAATGGTGTAATTTCCTCTAATCCTGAATATTCAAAACGAATACTTTCTATATCTGTATCTTTTGCTAAATATTTAGAAAAAGAATCTTCTGCTTTTATCTCATAAAGGTCTTCCTTACTATATTTGGTTTTTATAGAATATAAGACGTCATTTTTATTATAAAGCGTAACATATCCATAATTTTCCATAAAATATTCATAAATGGCAAAAGCATCAACAAAATGATAAGGATAACGATTTGTAGTAGGAGCACCTGTTGTTACCAGTAAATACTCTACTCCATCATGATGAGCAATACTTGCTAAACAAAATCCAGCAATCGTCGTAAATCCAGTTTTACTGCCATAAATGTATTCGTTTTGCAAATGATATTGTTCCGTATAATACGTAAGTGTACTTTTTAGTTTCAAGCCATTACTTGTCGTATATTCTTGACTGGTAAAAATTTTTTTAAAAGTTTCATTATGAAGAGCATATTGTAAAAGTTTAGCTATATCAGAAACTGTAGAATAATTATGAACATCATCTAAACCAGAAGTGTCAGAAAAATGGGTATTTACTAGTCCCAATTCTTTTGCTTTTTCATTCATAAGATTTACATAATTTTCTTCACTTCCAGCAAGATAATAAGCGACTACATTTGTGGCATCTGCTCCACTAGGAAGTAAAATCCCATACAATAAATCTAAGTATGTAACTCTTTCGTTTGCTTTAAACCCAACTACCATAGCATTTTTCTCAGCTAATCCTTCTAACGCAACAGAAGGAATACTTACTACCTCATCCATATTTGAAATATTTTCGATTGCCATAATCGCTGTCATAATTTTTGTTAAGCTTGCAATAGGAACTTTTTCGTCAGGTTCTTTAGAAAAAAGAACAGTATCTTCATTTACATTATATAAAATCGCATTTTTAGATTGAATTTCTAAAGCATGTACCCAGCAAGGAACGATTAAACTAAAAAAAAGAATGGTACATAAAGCCTTTCTAAATTTGGTCATTAAATCTTTCCTTCTTTCCTAATAGCTAAAAATCTGAACCCAATAATAACTACCATTAAAATAATTAACACCGATACCAATTCTTGAATACTCACCATTAGTCATATTTTGATAATGTCCCGAAGAATTTTTCCATGAAGTAAAACATTAGATGCACTAGTCTGCCCTGCAGCAATATTTTCTGCGTAAAAAGTATAACCGAATTCACCTCCAAGGGTAAAGCAAAGACTTCCATTAGGTCTAGTATGGCTAAATGTATTGCCATAACTAAGTTCCATAGCCCGAATCATAGCCATTGTTGTTAACGTAGAATCTAAAGAAAGTGTAGACTTACCAAGACTTGTTCGTAAATTGTTTACTAAAGATACAACCTCATTAACCATTGAACTATAAGTTGATGAATTTGCGCGTGCTTCAGCCTCTAAATTACTTGCTGCTGCGTTATATCCTGAAAAATCATAATAAGTACTCGTCACTTTAGAATCATATACTTCTTCACTATTATCTTGTTTTACTCGGTAATAATCCGTTATTTCTTTAACAAGCTTTATACCATATTTAAAATCCTCTTTTTCTGTACGCGTTTTTGTATAATAACTTTTATAGGGGTTAGTATTTGTATTATTATTTGTTGTCGTATTTGAATTTGGCGATGAAGTAGAATTTGAATTATTTGAAGAGCTTTGGCTAGAAGAAGTGTTATTATGTGTAGATGAATTTTGAGTAGAGTTTTCCTCTGTTATCGTTAATTTAGCATCTTTTTGAACTTCATTTCCAGTAGCATCTTTTGCAACGATAGTTATTATATATTCTCCTACCTCTTGATAGTTTGCCATCGCACTATCTTTATATTCCAATATGCATTCTTCTTGTGAATTATCTTTGCAACTTACCACAAAGTTTGAAATCTCGTAACTAGCATTTTGGATAATAGAAACATCTTGTACTTCTACTTCTGGAGCCGTAGTATCTACTATCCGTAAAATTGTTTGGTATTCTGTATCATCAGCGACAATTATAACTTTAAATTCTCCCAGTTCATTATAAAAATCAGAAAAATTTACTTCTTCATCATCCAAATAATAAGATATAGATGTGTTTTCAAAATCTGAATTAGTAGAAAAAAAGTCAGAAATTTCTAAAACTGAGGAATTTACTTCAACTTCTACATTTTCTTTTATAATAGGATTATTTATTTCATTTATTGTTTCATTATGATCTTTATTTTTATTTAATAAAAATATTGCACTACCTATTCCCACACATATAAGTAAAAGTACAACACATACAATAATGATAACATCTTTCTTTTTCACTCTTCTCAACTCCTACATTTATTTTACTCGTCCTATATAAAATTGTCGATAATTTTTTACATATTTACTTTATTTTATTTTTAATTATAATACCATTTGATATATGAATTAAAAAAAATCACAAATATTTATTGGTGCAAGAATCCAAAAGAAATTTTCATGGAAAATGGAACTTACCTAGTGGACACTTAGATCCAGATGAAACTTTATTAGAAGGAACGAAAAGAGAAATAAAAGAAGAAACAGGAATGGATGTTGAACTTATCAATATTTCTTTTATTGGAAAAGATAATCATGCACTCGTTTTGCTATTTACTGCTCAATCTAAAAATGAAAAGGAAAATTACCATACGCAAGAAATTTTAAATTCTAAGTGGTTTTCATATCAAGAAATCCTTAACATAAAAAACGAGTTACGATATCCCATTCTTATTTTAAATGCTATTTATAATGTTGAAAATCAAATTTATGCAGATATGGATATAATTAAAAAAATAAAGGAATTTGATTTGTAGCAAGAAAAAAGCGCTTAATTTTTAAATTTATTAAGCGTTTTTATTTTCTTTTTTTTCTAAATCAATAGCTACTTCTTCTCCGTTAATATCAAAAGTTTCTTCTACATTTTCTTTTTCTAAAATTTCAGTAGCCAAAGTTTCTTCTTGAATATATTCTTTAAACATTTCTAAAGCTTTTTTAAAGTTTTCCGTTCCATGATAGTATAACGTAATTCGATCAGTAATTTCTAAATCTTTTGCCTTACGCATATTTTGAACTTTACTAACAAATTCTCTTGCCATACCTTCTAAAATAAGTTCTTCTGTTCTTTCTGTATTTAAAATAACAAAGAGATTTCCTTCCATAGAAACATTAAATCCTTCTTTAGCATCTACGCGAATATCTACCATTGTAGGTGTTACATTTACTTCTTCTAAATCCATAGTAATAGAAATTTCCTCACCATTTTCTAAAGCAACAATATCTGATTCAGGCAAATTTCCTAATATTTCTTGGAACAATTTAATCTTTGGTCCAAAAATTTTTCCTACTTCTTTGAAATTTGGTTTTACCGTAAAATTCATATATTCCGTTAAATCTGTAATAAATTTAACCTCTTTAACATTTAATTCTTCTCTAATTAACGGTACTAAATCTTCAATTTTTTCTTTTATTTTTCCATCTAAATATACTTCAAGAAGTGGTTCACGAACCTTTATTTTAGCTTCTTCACGGCCATTTCTTCCTAAACGAATAATTTCTCTTACTAAATCCATTTTTTCTTCTAAAGGTAAATCAATAAGTGCCTCATCTACTTTTGGATATGCTGCTAAATGAACACTTTCTTCACCGGTTAAATCTTGATACATTTCCTCGGAAATAAATGGGGTGATTGGAGCAATAAGTTTAGAAAGTCCTACCAAAATTTCATAAGTTGTACGATATACACTTTTTTTAGAAAGTGTCATCTCACTATCCCAAAATCTTTTTCGATTTCGTCTAATGTACCAATTAGATAAATCTTCAGAAACAAAGTTTGCAATATATCTTGT
Source organism: uncultured Bacilli bacterium (assembly GCA_904374795.1). Taxonomy (GTDB): domain Bacteria; phylum Bacillota_I; class Bacilli_A; order RF39; family UBA660; genus Ventrenecus. Next base: position 5,985 of record CAJFEV010000028.1, on the reverse strand, counting down.
AACTTTATTTAAGTCATATTCTTCAAAAGCATCAATGACATTCTTAACCAAACCATTATATTTAGAAAGAAGCCAACGATCAATTTCTTCTCGTTCTTCATAAGGAACTTCACAATTATCTGTATCAATATGGTCAGCATTGGCATACATTTGAAAGAAACTATAAGTGTTCTTTAATGGATTTAAAAATTTTGAATAAACTTCTTTTAAACCATCTTCACTAAACTTTAAAGGAGTCCAAACAGGAGAAACATACGGAAGATAGAAACGAACAGTATCTGCTCCATATTTTTCCATAGTTGTAAACGGTTCAACAATATTTCCTTTACTCTTACTCATCTTTTTGCCTTCGGCATCTAAAACTAAATCATTTACTAAAACATTTTTGTAAGGAGCACATCCTTTTACAAAAGTAGAAATAACTAATAAAGTATAGAACCATCCTCTTGTTTGATCAATTCCTTCGCAGATAAAATCAGCTGGAAATTGAGACTCAAAAAGTTCTTGATTTTCAAATGGATAATGATATTGAGCAAATGGCATAGATCCAGAATCAAACCAACAATCAATAACATCTGAAACCCGAGTCATTTCTTTGCCACATTTTGGACAAGTTAATTTAATTTCATCCACAAAAGGTCTATGCAATTCCACAGTTTTAATATCAATATCACTTGTTGCCATTTGTTTTAATTCTTCACGAGAACCAATCATATGATCATAACCACAACTACATCTCCATAAAGGTAATGGTGTTCCCCAATATCGATTACGACTGATTGCCCAATCCTTTAAATCCTCTAACCAATTGCCAAAACGTTTCTCTCCAACATAAGCAGGATACCAATTTACTTCTCTATTCGCTTCAATAATTTGATCTTTAAATTTCGTAGTTTCAATATAAAAACTTGGTTTGGAATAATAAATTAATGGGGTATTACAACGCCAACAATGTGGGTAATTATGTGTTATTCTTTGCTTTTTAAAAAGTTTATTATTTTCTTTTAAATATTTTATAACCTCACTATCAGCATCAAAAACGAGCATTCCTTTCCAAGGTCCTTCTAAATACTTACCATCGTCACCAACTGGATTTACATAAGGCAAATTATATTTTTTCCCAACTTTCGCATCATCTTCACCAAAAGCAGGTGCAAGATGAACGATACCTGTACCACTATCCATCGTAACATAATCATCACAACAAACAAAGAAAGCTTTTCCTGAAACTTTTAATTCTGGAATTAATTGCTCATATTCTTTATATTCTAAATCTTTACCTTTGTAGGTTTCTAAAACAGTATATTCGTCACCCAAAACCGTGTTAGCTAAAGCTTTAGCCAAAATAAATTTTTCCCCTTTTGATTCACATAATACATACTCTTCATTAGGATTGACACAGACCGCAACATTAGAAATTAAAGTCCAAGGCGTTGTTGTCCAAACTAAGAAATATGCATCCATCTCTTTTAACTTCATTGGAACAATAACGGTATCAACTGATACTTCTCTATATCCTTGTGCTACTTCATGTGAAGCTAATCCAGTCCCACAACGAGGACAATAAGGCAAAATTTTACTACCCTCATAAAAATAACCTTCATCAAAAAACTTTTTTAAAATCCACCATTCGGTTTCAATATAATCATTGTTATAGGTTATATAAGGATTTTTTAAATCAATAAATTGCCCCATGGTATTAGTTAAACGAGCAAAGCTTTCCTCATTTTTCCAAACACTTTCCCGACATTTTTGATTAAAAGCCTCTATTCCATAATTTTCAATATCACTTTTATTATGAAATCCTAATTCTTTTTCTACTTGAAGTTCTACAGGTAAGCCATGAGTATCCCAACCGATTTTTCGTAAAACCTTATAACCTTTCATAGTATGATATTTACAAAATGTATCCTTTAAAAATTTAGCCATCATGTGATGTAATCCAGGATGTCCATTAGCTGTAGCAGGTCCATCATAAAAAACAAATGTTGGATCATTTTTATGAGCTTCAACGGTTTTTTCATAAATTCCTTGGACACCACCCCAGCTTTTTAAAATATCTTGTTCCACTTCATAAGATGATCTTTTGTCTAAAGCTTTAAAATTCTTCATTTTCTCATTCCTTTCAAAATAAAAAAGGATAATACCAAAGGAGTCTAAGTTAGACGGTACCATCCTTACATTTCGCTTATTTCACTAGATATCGTTAGTGATTCCCGCAAAAACAATAGTTTAAGTGATATTTACTATACCTATTTATCTAGTTTCACCTACCCTAGACTCTCTTAAAAACACCTTATAGTAAACGTGTCTTAATGTTTTTGAATTCTTTTTTATTATAAGAAAATCCCTTCTATTTGTCAAATATTTTATTGGATAACATAAATAACCCAAAATGTCTGATTATGAACCATCGCCATTCCAATGCCAATTCTTGTATACATAGAATTGTAAAAGGTTTCATTTGCTCCACTAGTTTGTAAAACTTTATTAATCACAGCCTCTGGTTCAAAAGTACCCCTAGCTAAATATTCCATACCGCCTTGATAAGAGATTCCTAATTCATCCAAAACAAATGTTGAAGTATTCGGGCGTTCACTAGAATATTTTCCAGAATAACCGACTTCTAATGCACGTAACTCAGCTGCAAGAGATAAACTTAAATCCAAATTCATTGCTTCTAAGCCTCTACCAACTCTTCTTTCAACCGCTTCTAAGTAAACATTAGCAATTGTGTCTGCATAAGTCTGCATTTGGCTACTTGCTTCTTCTGCAAGATCTTTTAATGAAGCATTATACCCACTATAATCACAAGTTTCCTCCGGATTATCACGTCGCGTCTCAACTAAACTACCATCACTATACACATCATAATAAACAGTTGTTACACATTGACAAGTCGTTCCATAAAAATTCTTTGTTTCTATCAAATCCTTACTTGTAACACTTACTTTTTTAACATTCGTTTCAAAAGAAGATGTTTCAGGCAAACTTTCTGACGGTTCGACTACAGGATTTTCATTCACAGAAGGAGATTCATTTTCACCAACAATCACCAGCCGCGCCACTTTTAAAGTTTCATTATCTTTTTCATCCAAAGCCCGCAAGACAATTTCATATTCTCCAGGATCTTTAAAATCAGCCATTTTCTTTTCTTTAAACTCAATCTTACACTCTTCAGAAAGATTATCAGTACAAGAAGTCACAAAATCTTCCGCCTTATAAAGCTCTCCTTTATTTATTGTTACATCTTTTACCTCAAAAACCGGAGGTTCTTCATCTTTCTTTTTGGCATCTAAATCAGCCATACTTTTCTGAATAAACAAATAGGTTCCAAAAGAAATACTCCCAACTACAAGCAAGACTACAATACCAATAATCCACGCTTTCCATTTTTTCATAACTCTCACTCCTACCGCCATTTTCTACCATAAAAATATCATATAAAGAAACAAAAGTAAAGAGAATGTCTAAACCAAACATCCTCTTTATTTATCCAAAAAAATTTTTTCATAAATATCTTGATATTCTTTAACAAAAACAATCGACATTTTATCCCGTATTTCCTTTGGAACTTTTTTAACATCTAATTCATTTGCTTTTGGTAAAAAAACAGTTTTTATTCCTTGATTATAAGCACTAATGACTTTTTCTTTAATCCCTCCAACAGGCATAACCTCACCACGCAAAGTCATTTCTCCTGTCATGGCAATATCTAAAGGAACTTTTTTATTGGTATAAAGACTAATTAGACTTGTTGTAATTGCTACACCCGCACTTGGACCATTTTTAGGAATAGCTCCTTCCAACATATGAATATGAATATCTTTTTTTTGAAAAACATTTTCGTTAATTTCAAAATTTTTGGCATTCGTCTTTAAAAAACTCATAACGACACTCAATGATTCTTTCATAACATCCCCAAGTAATCCTGTCACAATAACATGGCCTTTACCATCATATAAAGTGGCTTCAATAGGCATCACAACTCCACCAACACCAGTTACAGCAAGTCCATTAACTAATCCTTTACTGAAAAGCTTTGGCTTTAAATCACGTAAAGAAAGTTGTTCATCCAAATATTTTTTTAAGTCTTTTGCATCAATTACGATTTCCAAATTTTTCTTTTTCTTAACACTATCCATAATAACTTTTCGTAAAATAGTCTCTAATTTTCTTCGTAAATCACGAACCCCTGCTTCATTAGTATAATCTAAAATAATTTGACTTAAAGCTTCATCGGTAAATGTTACTTCTTCTTTTGTTACGTGATACTCTAAATAGATAGCTGGTAATAAATATTCTTTAGCTAATTTTAATTTTTCTAAAGTTGTATAACTAGAAAGTTCAATCATTTCTAAACGATCACGAAGTTCAATTGGAATATCTTCTTTATAGTTAGCTGTCAAAATAAACAAAACATGACTTAAATCAAAAGGTTCTTCTAAATAAGAATCCGTAAAAAATTGATTCAAATTAGGATCTAACACATCTAATAAAACACTTGCTGGATCCCCATGATAATCTTTAATCATTTTATCCACTTCATCAATTAATAAAACGGGATTTTTACTTCCACATTTTTGAATTGCCGTGATAATTTTTCCAGGAGAGGATCCAATATAAGTTCTTCTATGTCCGACAAGCTCCGCAGAGTCATTTAATCCGCCGACACTAATTTTATAAAACTGTCGATGAAGAGCCTTGGCAATGGAAGAAGCAATTGTACTTTTTCCAACACCAGGAGGTCCAACCAAACAAATAATCGGACTAGTAAGCATTGGATTACGGCTTTTCATTGCCGCATATTCTAAAATTCTTTCCTTTACTTCTTTTAAACCATAATGAGATTTATTTAACACATTTGTAATATATTTTAAATCTAAAGCTTCAATCGTCTCATCATTCCAAGGAAGAGAAAAGAAGGTTTCTAAATAATTTCTTACAAAAGCTAAATCCGGGCTCATATCCGTCATAAATTCATATTTTTGAATTTCAGCTAGAATCTTCTTTCTTGTTTTTTGAGAAATTTCCAAATTTTCTAATTTTTCCCGATAAACATCCGCTTCTTTATTCTTTCTTGTATCCTCGCCTAATTCTTTTCGAATTTCTTGAAGCTTTTCACGCAAAACATATTCTTTTTGACTCTTATCCAATTCCTGTTGTAAAGCTTGATTAATTTTTTGATCTAATTTTACAACTTTTAATTCAACTACCAAATCATCTAGTAAAGCATTTGCTCTTTTAACTGGATCAATTTCTTCCATATAAAACAACTTTTTTTCAAAAGTCATAGGCAAGAAAATTACCCCCATATCGGTTAAATCACTTAAACTTTTTTCTTCTGTAACTTCTTTTAAAATTGAATTATCAACAGTTAAAGAAGTTTTAACATAACGTTTTATTAAACGAATCAACTCTTTTTTTAAAGCAATTTCCTCTGGGGTTCTAGAATCAAAAATTTCAGGAATAAAATAACTACATTGCAAAATATCCTTTTCTTTTTCCGGATTAAAATATTTACTGATTTTTACTCTTTTTCCACCTACAATTGTCACACGAACATGCTTATTTGGTAAAATAATTTTTTTGGAAACCTGAGCAATAACCGCGGTTGAAGGTAAATCCTCAACATCTGGAATTTCTTCTAAAAAATCTTTTGGTGAAACCAAGATAAATTGTTTTTGAAAATTTTTCTCACTAAGTTCAAGAATATTTAAAGAAAGAGGGTTACTTAGTTCTAATTTCACTTCTTGATTAGGCAATAAAACTAAGTTTTTTAATAGCATAACTGGTAAAGTTTTTGCCATGTTACCACTCCTTACACAATAGATTTTATTATAAATTGGAAACAAAAAAATGTAAAGAACTTTAAGAAAAAAAGACAAAAAAATATGATTAGCATATGATAATGTCTTAAGTGTTAGTATTTGATTATGTCTCAAAAATACTATAGAATACATCACTTGGTGATGTGTATGAGAA
>CAJFEV010000027.1 GCA_904374795.1 uncultured Bacilli bacterium | reverse complement strand
AGTTCACATCTTGTTTTATATTCACTCAGATTTTTTACTACTGGACTCCAACTTTCATAATCCCAAAGAATATAAGCTCCATTTGTACAACTACTTCTTATTTCATCATATATATTTCCTTCTTTTGAAGGTATGGCATTTGTTTCTTCTTCATTTATATAGATTGCTAATTCGATATTTTCTTCCTTTTTTACTTGTTCTGAGATTTCTTTGCTATTTAGTACCCCCCAGAACAATTAATCCAGTGAGGAGAATACCTATACATAAAATTCTTTTCATATTTTTATTCTCCTTTATTATCTTCATTATAACAAAATTTTTTCAAGAAAAAAAGATTCTAAAAAGAATCTAAAACAAAACTTTTTCTGATTTATATTGCTTAATAATAATGTACATAATAATAGCAATATAAACAATACTAGATACAAACATAATAAAAATTTGCAACACATTGTAAATACCATTATTAATATCTGTAAATATCATGGTCATATTTAAAAATGGAACAAATGCAAGAAGGTTATTTGTTTGCATATTGATCATAAATGCTATCATTCCAGGAAACAAAGAAATAAATGTTAATGGTGTTAAAGCACTTTGAGCTTCTTTAAACGTTTTGGATTTACTTGCAATCGCGATACAAAGGCCGCTGATAAAGAAAGAATAAATTAAAATAATGATTAACCCAATAATAATCACTTGCCATGAATAAAGTAAATTTGCATTTTCGTAAATACTAAATAAATCTTTAGAAATAAATAACGTAATAAAAGTTAGTAAAAAACTTAAAATTCCTGTAATTAAAGAAGATAAAGAAACGCTGAAAAATTTACCTAAAATAATGTCTTTACTTTTAATCGGAAAAGTAAGCAAAGTTTCCAATGTACCTCTTTCTTTTTCACCTGCTGTGGTATCTGTTGCTGGATACGTTGCAGAAACCGTAATTGCCATGATAATAAATAAGAAGGCATAATTTTTAATATAATTAGCAAAATAAAAATCTTCTTCAGCAACATCTTCTGTCACCGTAATAATATTTAAAACTTTATTGGCATCCACGCCTTCATTAGTTAAATAATTTTGTTGCAAAACATTTTTATAGGTTTCAAAATATTGTTCTATGAAAGTAGTCGCATACATACTTGCTTCGCTACTATTTGAATGAATCGTATACTCCGAATCATTTTTGGTTACATAAAGATAAATCTCATCTTTATCATATGCATCTTGCATCTCACTTTCACTACCAGAAGAAATTTCAAATTCCATGTTCTTTAATAGCTCTTTTTCTATATCTGAAAGCTCATAAGCAAACCCAACTTTATTATACTCGGTAATATCCATTTTTGATTGCGATTCAAATAGAAAAGACATCATCAAAATCAAAAATGGAATAAATATAGGAATAACCAACATCATAGCTAAAGATTTTTTATCCCGAAATAATTCTCGTAATTCTTTTTTTAAAATAATCCATAAATTACTTCTCATCTTCACTACCTCCTATTAAAGTAAAAAAGGCATCTCGCAAATTCGTTGTTCTCGTCTTCTCTTTAACTTCATTTGGCGTTCCAATAAGCAAAATATGACCTTTATGAATCATAATCACCCGATCACAAATATTTTCTGCTTCTTCCATATAATGAGTTGAATAAAGAATAGTTTTTCCTTTTTGTTTTTCTTTTTTTATAAAATCCAAAATAATTTGACTTGAAATAATATCTAATCCGGTTGTTGCTTCATCAAAAACATAATATTTTGGATTATGAATAAAACATCTCGCAATATTTACTCGCTGAGTTTGACCAGTTGAAAGATCTCCTATTTTTTGATAAAGAAACGAATCTAATTGCAATTTTTGACTAATTTCTTTAATTTTTTTATCAATCTCATCTTTAGGCATTTTATAAATTCTACAACACATATCTAATAATTCATAAGTAGTAAGGGTATCATACAGTTTCGTATTACCAGACAAATAAGCTAGCTCCATTTTAATATTGATTTCGTCTGTCTGATAACTTTTACCATCAAACAAAACACAACCTTCTGTAGGTTCTAAAATACCCGCAATCATACGCAAAAGAGTCGTTTTACCAGCTCCATTTGGTCCAAGAATACCTACAATCTCTCCATCATGTGCCTCAAACGAAATATTTTCATCCGAATAAAATTCTTCTTTTTGTTTTTTTTCATTCCATTTTGTAAATTTCTTCGTAACATTTTTAACTTGAATCATAAAAACTCCTTTCCTCTCTATAATCTTATCACATATATCCCCCCCCCCATGTCAATTAGAACACGAGAGGAAAAAACACGCTTACATTCATATTAGCAAATATATCTAGCAAAAGCAACAAGCATAGTAAGTTAGAACTTTTCAAACACTTTTAAATGAATTTTTTTACATAAACATTTCTAACACCACGCTTAAATTCTTTTTGATTTTTAAATTCAAAATGATCTTTAAGCAAATTATTTATAGAGTAAATATTATCAGGATGTACAGTACATACAGCATATTTATATCCCAATTTTGTACAATAGTTATCAAGTTCCTTTAACATTTGATATTGTAAACCATTCTCAACATATATAGGATTTACAAACATAGGACCATAATCAACAACTTCTTTTTCATTTAAATTCAAACCAAACTTCAACAAACTTTTTTCAGTTGCTAAAATCAGCATCATAGAACATACGGCCTTCAAATGAAAATAATAAACCCAAATTTTGCAACCATTTTGAAGCATTATAAGTAACTCTTCTTTTGAAAAATCTCCAAGCCAATCAGGATATTTCATATGATTCTTCACATGTTCTCTAAATAAAATATATTTGTTTAAATTAATATTTTCTACACAATCTAGTTTTTTAATATTCATAATTCCTCCAAAAAATCATTCACAAAAATTATTCTGATAAGTGAGTTCTATAGGACCAATATAAATATCTGTATTGCTTCCATCTAATCGATTACAACGAATATAAGTAAAGCCTTTAGAACTAAATTCGGAACCTTTTATACTTTTATATATTTGTGTCCCACCGTCTGAAGGCCCTTCTTCTCTTTGTAAATTTTCTTCTAATAAAGAAAAAGCATCATCATTTGATAATAAAAATTCTTTTATGGGAATTTTACTTCCAGATACATTTACAGTAAATTGATCATCAATACAATAAAAATACACATTTCGTTCCTCTAAATTCAACACTATGGGTTCTTCATCACAAAAAAATTCTTGAACACGTACATGTTTCTCTCGAGTTATAGCAAAACATACACAAAAAATCATAATGCACCCGCAAAATAAAACAAACTTTCTCATATAAACTCCTATCAAATCAAGAATACCACACAAAACAAAAAAAGCAAAGTGTAATAACAACACTCTGCCTAATCAGATATTTTCTTTAACCGTAAACTATTTAAAGCAACGGTAATACTACTAAAAGTCATAGCCAAACTAGCAATCATTGGATTTAAGGTAATTGGCAAAAATCCACTGGCTAAAGGAATCATAACAATATTATAAAAGAAAGCCCAAAAAAGATTTTCACGAATAATTTTCATGGTTTTCTTTCCGACTTTAAATAAATAAGGAATTAAAGAAAGATCTTCTTTTAGAAAGACGATATCAGAAGAATCGGCACTGACATCTGACCCACCATAGACACTTACACCAACTGTCGCTGCTTTTAAAGCTGGAGCATCATTAATGCCATCCCCCATCATCAAAGAAGGAGATGCATCCAACGCAATTTTTTCTTTATCTTCCGGAGAAGTACCTGCATAAACATTTTGAATGCCTAACTCAAAGGCAATTACATGAGCAGAAACTTCATTGTCTCCAGTTACCATAGAAACTTGATAATCTTTTTGAAGTTCTTTAATGATACCTACCATATCTTTTTTTATTTCATCTCGCAAAGCAAATAATCCTAAAACTTCTTGTTTGGTAAAAAAATACACAATCATATATCCTTTTTGAGTATATTCCTTCTCTTCCTTTTGATACGGATTTTTTAAAGAAAACTTTTGTAAAAATGAAGAAGATCCAGCATAATAAATTTGATTATCAATCTTCCCTTCAATACCTAAACCCGGATGATTTTTAAAATTCTTTACTTTAACGAAATTTTTATACTGTTTGGTTATAGCTATAGCCAGTGGATGGGTAGAATTTTTTTCTAAACTACTTAAATAAATCGGAATATTTTCATCTTCATAATGTTCATGAACCACCGAAATTTTTCCTGTTGTTAATGTCCCAGTTTTATCTAAAAGAATATTTTCTATTTTACTTAAATTTTCAATTGCATCACTGTTTTTTACTAAAATGCCCTTTTTTGATAAAGTACCTACTGAAACAACCATCGCAAGTGGTGTTGCAAGCCCAAGAGCACAAGGACAAGCTACAACTAAAACAGTTACAAAATATTTTATGGCTGTAGCAAAATCATGAAGAAAGAAATGAAGAAGAAAAACAAGGAAGGCAACACTAATAATAAAAGGCACAAAATAACGGCTGATCTTGTCAGCCATTTTTTCAATGGCAGTTTTTTTCTCTAAAGATGACATGACAAGCTTTGTTATATGACTGATCATCGAATCCTTACCAACTTTTAAAGCCTCATAAGTAACTGCACCCTCATAATTAATACTTCCAGCATAAACTTCGGAATTTTCTTTTTTTAAAACAGGTAAAGACTCCCCTGTAAGTAAAGATTCATCCACATGCGTTTTTCCTTCCAAAATCATGCCATCTACTGGAAATACTTCACCAGGTTTAACCAAAACCTTATCATGGACATTTATTTCATGAATCGGAACTTGTACCTCTTTATCTTCTTTAACAATTGTTCCGTTTTTAGGTGTAATTGTAACTAAATTTTGAATTGTATCTACTGCTTTATTTTTATTTTCTCGATCGATCAATCTTCCTAATTTTACAAAAAGTAAAATAAAGGCTGATGATTCAAAATACAAAGAATGAACTTCTCCAAAATTTCCATTTAACACTAAAACAAATTCATAAAAACTATAAAGAAAATTTACAAATACCCCAAAAGTAATTAAAGTATCCATATTACTCGTTCTATGAAGAAAATTTTTTATGCCACTTTTTAAAATATCCATTCCATAAAAAAGAAAAGGAATCGTACCTAATAATAAAAACCAAACATAATTTATGGGTGAAATTTCTTTGTTTAAAAATTTTGGAACAGGTAAATGAAACATTGAACCCATAGAGATATACATTAAAAGCAATCCTAATACCAAAAAGATGAGAAAGACTTTCCAAGATAAAGTTTTATTTTTTCTTTTTTCACAAGAAAAACCAGCCTCTTCAACAAAACGCACTAAATCTTTCTTGGTTAAAGGATTTTCATAAGTAATTGTTGCCGTCTGTAAAATTAAATTGACCGTAACCTCTTTTATATGTTCTTGTTTCTTCAAAAAACTTTCTAATCCTAAAGAACAAGCACTACAAGTCATTCCACTTACTTGTAACGTAATCTTATTCATAAGATTCACCAACTACTTGAAATCCTAAAGTAGTAATTCTTTTTCTAATCTCTTCCACTAAATCTTTTTTCTTAACTAAAACTTCCACTTTTTCATCTTGATAAGAAGCATGAACCTCTTTTACCCCTTTTATTTGTTTTAAAGAATTGCATACCCGGTTTTCACAACCCTCGCATACCATTCCTTTTACTTGTAATATAATTTTCATAATAATCTCCCTTCTACATGTGATGGTGATGATGTGAAGTATATGCTGCATTTACCACACATTCACTATCAATACATTCTTCTAAAGAACCTTCCATTTCTAAAGTCGAATGGGTAATTCCCATTTCTTTTAATTTTTCTTTAATTCTTTTTTTTAATTGAACATCATTTTTTCCAGAAATAACTACATGCATTGTAGCATAATTATGCACTCCATCCATACTCCATATATGAATATGATGAACATCTTTTACTTGAGGTATTTCTAAAATTTCTTTTTTTACTTCATCCATATGAATCGTATTGGGAACTTTAGCCAAAAACAAATCTAAAATATTTTTTAAATTTCCTAAAGCTTGTTTTAATAAGAAAAGAGCAACTCCTATACTCATAATAGAATCAATATATGTAATGTCGGTAAATTTCATAATAATTGAACCTACAAAAACAACTACCCAATTTAAGACATCCTCTAACATATGAAGATTAACTGCTTTTTGATTTAAAGAGTCTCCTTCTCTTGTTTTGTATGCTGCAAGAAAATTAATAGCAATACCAAAGATAGATAATAAAATCATTCCTTCATAATGAAGAGACTCTGGATGAAGAATTCGAAAAATTGCTCCAGTTAATACAACAATCGAACCAATCGTTAAAATTATGGTCGTAATAAATGCGCCTAGTACGGAGTATCGTAAATACCCATACGTATAAGCTTCATCAGGTTTCTTTTTACTTTTTCTTTCCAAAAAATAAGAAACACCAATACTAAATGCATCTCCAAAATCATGAATCGCATCAGATAAAATGGCTACGCTATTGGTAAATAGACCTCCAAGAATTTCAAGTAAAGAAAAAGATAAATTAAGAAGAAATGCAATCAATATATTTTTTTCAGTACTTTTTTCTCTTTTCATTTTATGTCCCCTTTAAGCAAATAAATCAGAATTTTTTGGGTTTCCTCATACATTATATGATAATCATACTCTAGGTGTTTATGATAAATCACCTCATGACTGTAATCATCCACAATATGAATAAATAGATGCATTCTCTCTTTACTATTTTTTAAAGAAAAATTCTTTTTTTGTAAAACACTCTCAATTTCTTTCGTTACTTCTAACTCATTCTGATTAAAAATATTTTGAATCTCTTCATCTAAACAACACATACTCATTAATTCTTGATGAGCATTACGAGATAAATTTTGCTTTTCAATAGATCGATTTAAAACTAAAGATACAAATTTTTCTACCGGAATTTCCTTTTCTTTATATTCTTCGAAGACTTCTAATAATGGAAAGCAAATATTTTTTAAATAAATTTTTGCCCCTTCTACAAAAATAGCTTTCTTATCCGGAAAATATTGATAAATACAACCGGTAGATACTCCTGCATACCGAGCAATATCAACAGAACTCACATTATGAAATCCTTTTTCACACAAAAGTTCAAAGCCCTTTTCAATAATTTTTTCTTTTTTTTCAATACTTGTTTTTTTTACAGGTTCCCGTACTTCAGTCATTTTCTCCACCTACATAATATTTGTTTAAAATTTGTAAATTCTCGTCCAATTCATAACATAAAGGCTTACCTGTTGGAATTTCAACATCAACAATTTCTACTTCATTCAAATTTTCTAAAAATTTCACTAAAGCTCTTATACTATTACCATGGGCAACAAGTAAAACATTTTTCTTATCTTTTAAATAAGGAACAATATTTTTCTCATAAAAAGGAATCACTCTATGAACTGTATCTTCTAAACTTTCTCCTAAAGGTAAATCTTTTTCATCGATATCTTTATATAAAGGATCATTTTTTGGAGCTCTAGGATCATCGAAAGAAAGTAAAGGAGGTCGTACATTATAGCTTCGTCGCCAAATATGTACTTGCTCTTCTCCATATTTTATAGCTGTATCTTTTTTATTTAACCCTTGTAAAGCTCCATAATGTCTTTCATTTAGCTTATATGTTTTAACAACAGGAATAGATAAACCCATTTCTTCTAAAATATATTCCAAAGTTTTATTTGCTCGACATAAAACAGAAGTAAAAGCAATATCAAAAACATAGTGTTTTTGTTTTAAAAGCTTTCCAGCATTTTTAGCCTCTTCTATTCCTTTTGAAGATAAAGAAACATCCGTCCAACCCGTAAATTTATTTTCTAAATTCCAAACACTCTGTCCATGTCTTACAAGTACAAGTTTACTCATTAAAATTCTCCTTTTCTAAAACTTCTTTTACAAATTGTACTATTTGTGGTTCCAATTCTTGATCCGTATAAATTGTAAAATCAATTAATGAAAGTGGAACTCTTTTAACATGATTCTTCATCCACAAATAATCATTGAAAGTAGAAATAGAAAAATTATCTTTGGTTACTTTTCTTTTTTCTAATCTTTCTTTAATAACTTTTTCAGAGCATTCTAATCGTACAATATAAAATGAATAACCTAATTTTTTGGCATAAGAAAGTTTCTCTTCATAATTATGACAAAAACAACTATCATAAATACAATGATTATGATTTTGTAATAATTTTTCTAATCGATATTTTTGCAAAAAATCTTTAAGAGATGTTTTATCTTGATAATCGTGTAAAAAGTTTCTCACTTCGTCGTTATTAAGAATTACAGCTGGATAATGTTTTTGAATACACTTAGCAACTGTAGTTTTTCCCATGCCAGTATATCCATCAAAAAAAATAATACAAGGTTTTTGTGCATTTCCTTTTAAAATTGGAAATTGTTCTAAAAAATTCAATAAAATATCTTCTTTTCTGTTCATTTTAAAAATCCTTGAATAATTACATCTTCTGCTTCTTTTAATGATAAACCTAAACTCATTAATTTCATGAGTTGTTCGCCAGCAATTTTTCCGATGGCTGCTTCATGAATTAAATTCGCATCTGGATTTTTTGCATAAATTTCTGGAATAGCTTTAACAAGACCTTTATCTTTTATAATCGCATCACATTCTACATGAGCGTAACACTCGGCATTTCCTACAATATTAGAAACAAACTCTTGATAAGAATTTTCAGTAGCTACACTTCTTGAAGTAACATGAGTGCTCGCATTTTTCCCATTTAATTCTACTTCAAAAACTGTCTTAGCATTTTGAGTTTCATTCGTTAAAATTTTTTCATTAATAACTAAGGTGGTATTTTCTTCCAACATGGCTTTTGTTTCTCTTAGTGTATCGTCCACTCCTTTTATTTGAGTTGTATCCATCGTCATACTTGAGCCTTTTTTCATAAATATTTCCGTCACAGGATTTAAGATTTTCTTACCACTGCCACTACCTTCTCCATAGTGTTTTTCTACATATTTTACCTTGGCATTTTCTTCTAAATAAAATCTATGAATGCCATCATGTTCTGTATCATCATGCTCGTCATTATGAACCCCACATCCAGCAAGAATAATTACATTAGAATTTTTTCCAATATGAAAATCATTGTAAACGACATCTTTGAGTCCACTTTCTGTTAAAATAACCGGAATATGAACAATACCTAAAAGAGTATTTTCTTTAACGTACACATCAATCCCTTTATTGTCTTCTTTTGGAACAATATCAATAAATGGATTGGTTTTTCTATCAATACTCTTCCCATTTTTCCGAATATTATAAGCATCAGGTGCTTTTGAAGTTTCCTCGCTAATTTCTTTTAACAAATTCTTATCTATCTCGTTCACAACATCCACCTTCCTTCCGACAACAATTTTGCTCTTCAAATAAAAGACTTAACATTTCTTCCTTTTTTCCAATATTTTTAATTTTTCCTTTTTCTAATAAAATAATTTCATCTGCAATTTGTAAAATTCGCTCTTGATGAGAAATCACTAACGTAATTCCTTTACTTAATTTTTCTAAATCTTTAAAAACTTCTGTTAAATTTTGAAAGCTCCATAAATCAATTCCGGCTTCAGGTTCATCAAAAATCGCGACTTTAGGATTTCTTGCCATCACAGTTGCAATTTCAATTCGCTTTAACTCACCACCAGATAAAGATGAATCAACTTCTCTATCTACATATTCTTTAGCACATAAACCAACTTTGGCTAAAATCGAACAAGCTTCTTTTTTTGAAATTTCTTTATTCACAGCAATCTTTAATAAATCGTATACAGTTAATCCTTTAAACCGAACAGGTGATTGAAAGGCAAAACCCACTCCTTTTTTAGCTCTTTCATCAACAGATAAATGAGTAATATCCTCACCATTTAAAAGAATTTGCCCAGAATCAGGCTTCACAATTCCCATAATAATTTTAGCTAATGTACTTTTACCAGAACCATTAGGCCCCGTAATTACATAAAATTTTGTCTCATCAAGCACTAAACTTATATGATCTAATATTTTTTTATGCTCTCTTTCAAAACTTATATCTTTTATCTCTAACATAAGTAATCCTTTCTAACATGAAATTTCTTTCATATTAATTATAAGCATATAGAAGAAAAACGTCAATCCATACTTTTCATTTTACAATTTTTTTGCTAAAATAAGTGCATGTCCTCTTAGTAAAATGGATATTACAAGACCCTCCTAAGGTTTAGTTGTAGGTTCGATTCCTACAGGGGACACCACAAAAAAATAATTCCCGTATTTACGGGATTTTTTTATATAAAATACTTATACGTACAAATTACGTACAAATTTATCTGATTTTATAAAACATTTAAAAACAAAACTGGTTAATCATAGAAGTTTTGTTTTTTTATTTAAAGATTTTAAAAGTTTCAATTGCATTTGTTTTCCATTTAGTAGTTCCTTTTGAGGAAAATTAAGTGCGTTAGCAATATCAAAAATAAGCCATTCATCTCTATAAGTGCTCTGTTTTATAAATTCTAAAAAATATTGGATTGACTTTTCTTTAGATAGATTATACTTTTTACGAAATTCTTCTACACAACTCCTAACAAATAAATATGCAGAAATATAAGACAAATTAAATGAACAAGAGTAATTTGGAAATATTAAGTTTTTACCAAACGTTCCATCTTTTTCAGAATTCAATAATTCCTGTACACTATAAATTTGTTTTTCATTCAACCCTGTTATTGCATTTCGATGACTTTCAAACTTTTCTTCTAAATCTAAAGCATATAAAGGTAATGTTTCAGCAAATCCCTCACAAATTGTTGGATTAGTTGAAAAAAACTCACTATGAATAATATGCGAAAGTTCATGTAACTCATTTTCGAGTTTCGAAATATTAAAAGTTTCAAATACCTTATCTTCTGCCATATTCTGACTAATGCCATAAGCAGCATTAAACCCATCTAAATCATAACAAGTTACAGGTTTTCCACCACCGTTTCCTGTATTATAATAATTTGGAATTTTTAATAATTTAGCATAGTTTTCATCCGGAACTATATATACATAAAGTATAGGCTTTGCATTCCCTTTATATTGAATATTTAAGGTATTAATCATATCAAAACATTTTTGAATATTCTTTAAATAATTTTGATAATGTCCTTGATCATATTTAAGTGCTAAGTCTTTTGATAGTCTTACCTTGATTTTGTCACTAAAAAGTCTCAATTCTGATTTTTTTATATATTCTCTTAAAACATCTTTTTGATACATTTTTAAACCTCCCGATATAAATTAAGTATAACATTATTCTAATTCTTTTAAAAAAATTTTCACAGGTGAATAGTAGTTAATGGTATGTTTCATCATCTACTATTTTTTTATTTTACCCCGAATGTAAATCAAACTTTACTTTTAAAATTCTATCCTGTAAAATACTTTTAAAACAGGTGATACTTATGTATAAATACTATTCTGAATTAGAAAATCCTAAAAATTTCAAGATTTATCTAGAACGAGTTAATTCTCCTGAAACCACTTCAAAATATATTTTTGATAGAAAGATTTCTAACGATTTATTAAAAAAGTACCACAAACTTTTTGAACAATTAAGAATTTTAAATGAACTTATCAAAAGTTACGCTTATCAAAGACAAATAAAATCAGAGATTACCGCGGAAGAATTTATTTTTCTTGAACGTTGCGAAGAAGAACAAACTTTTGAAAATATTTTAAAAATCCTTTCTAATCCTAATTTAAATGACATAAAATTTTTATTAACAGATTACTATAATTTTGCTCAATTTTTTATAACTATATTTCCAAAATTTCAAGAATTTTTAAAAGAAATAAGTATAAATTTATCTCTTACAATTTCTGAAATAGAACAACTTGAATATCTAATTTTTCCTCCAAAAAGCAAAATCGTCGAACATTGCATGCCTAATGCATGGTTTATTACTCCTAACGGATATCTATACAATACTGGAATAAAGCATAAAGAAGGAAATTTAACTTATTCATTTTGGGATATTTTCAAAAAATTAAAAAATGAAGAAAATATTTCTTGTAAAGAAAATTATGCTGAAAAAACAAAAGATATCCTTGCACGTAATTTTGTTAGCGAAACCGAATATCAAGCGTATGCAAATTCAGTCTATAAATTACCAACTATATATACTCCTGAAATTCAAACATCAATAGAAAGCATACATGCTATACGAAATATTGATACAAATACACATTTAAAAGTATCTCAGTCTAACCCTCCAATTATTGAAAGAAGTTATCAGCCAAACATTATAAAATTAATAATTGGATTTTACGATGCAAAATTAAGTTTATATCGTTCTTTTGAAAAAATAAATACTTCAAAAAGAAAAGATGAACTTGCCAAAAAAATAGAAGCATCAACCCTTCAATCTAAAGAAGAACTCCTAATTAGATTTTCAGGATTTCATAAAATCGAAAGTTGCGAAAAGAAAATTACCACATCTTCATTATACGGAATTCGAAATTTTCAAGAATATTTAAACAAAGGTTGGGATTTATATATCGTACCATGTATTGGATACGACAAAACATTAGATGATATTTTTGAAATGAATATAAATGAATACTTTATTTCAAATTTTCTTGATAAAGAACTAGAAAACTACAAAGGAAAAGGAAAAGTTTTAATTCGAAATAAAAATTGTTAACGCATAGTCTCTTGTATAATTTGAGAAAGTTTATCGGAATCTTCTGAACTTAATACAGCTTCGCTTTCATCTAAACGAACACGCATTCCCTCTTCTAGATCATAAATTATATAAGTTTTACTCTCGACTTTTATTTCATAATCTTGTATACAATCACAAGTTTCATTTTGATAATTCTGATTTTCCAAAATTCTCAAAAGTTCCTCCTCATTATTTACTATAGGATATTCTAAATTTGAAGAAACTTTTCTTAAAAAAATGGTTTGAGTAATTTCATCATCATCTTTTTTAACAAAAAAAGTAAAAGAAATTATTCCTAAAACAACCACAAATAAACAATACTTACTACTCCAATATACATTCTCATATAACTTCACCTTCTTCTAAAATTACTATAGCAAAAAAGAAGAATTCATTCAATTAAAATTTCATCTTTCAATACAAAAAAAGAAAGCTTAAACATCCAGCTTTCAGGCAACTTCATAGAATTTTTTTAATTGCTCTAAACTTTTCTTTTCATATCTCGATACCATTACTTGAGTCATCCCAAGGCGTTTGGCCGTTTCACTTTGTGACAAATCTTCAAAATAACGATACTTGATAATTTTTTGTCCACTTTGTGGAAGCGTATGAATACTATCTTCCAAAGTGATTTTATCATCCCAAGAAAGTTTCTCTTCAAAAGGAATGGTTTCATATAAATCTCTTGTTTCATCCCTTTCTTCATCTAAACTAATCGACTTTGTCGTAACTAAAAGAGCTTCTCTTACTTGGATAGGACTAAGATGTAAAAATTTGCCGATTTCCTCGTACGTTGGCATTCGGTTCATTTTTAAACTTAGGGCATTTTTAGTGAGTTCAATTTCTTTAGCTAATTTTAAAATTTCTTTACTTACCTTTATCTCACGATCTCTCATCACAAAATCATACATTTCTCCAAAAATATAATCGTAAGCATAAGTTGAAAATTTTGTTGTTCCATTTTTCCGATAATTTTTATAAGCTTTTAAAATTCCCATGGCACCAGCTTGTAATAAATCTTCAAAAGAAACCTGGTAAAAGTTTTGAGCAATATGTTTGATTAAAGCCATATTGTCTTTAATCAATTCCTCTGTTGTCAACCAATACCCTCCAATTCTTTTTACTGTATGCGCATACGGTATCCAATCAGTTCTTTTTTAATACTTTCTTTAACATCGCATAAAAGAAATTCACCCTTTTGCTTTTTTAAAACAACCTTTGTTTTTAATAAAGCATATTTTCCATCAATATCGATTTTCTTCAATTTCTTACAGTCACAAACAAAATTCTTCACATTATTTTTGACAATATAAGGAATCAAATAGTGTTCAACTTGATAGGTTTCTTTATGGGTTAATTTTCCTTCTAGCTTTGCATAAAGACTTTCTTTTCTTTCCTCGATTTGTAAAATTAGCATAGCCTCACCTTGCCTATTTTAATATAGAAAATTTTTAGCTATTTTTAAACAACTTCGACAAAAAAAGTGAAAAAAAACGCCATCTTAAATGGCATTTTTATGTAAGCGTAATCTCATCTATTTTTCCTTTTGCGTTTTCTAACTGTTCTTCATCAGGAATCATAACTGAAGAATACAAATCAGGCATTGAAGCCGTTTTCCTTGAAGCATCAGCTCCAGTTAATACTTGTGTTTCCACACTCCATGATGGCATATCATTTAACTGCATTTTTACAAATCCGGTTATACTATCAAAATCAAAATTTGTTGTAAAGTTTCCTTCCATACTTCCAAGAAGTTCTCCATATTTAGTTAAAATAGTAGTTGTTGTAAGTTTATTTACAACGGCTTCTACAACTTGTTGTTGATGTTTTGCTCGCGCTACATCTCCTTCACGAAGACCATAACGTTCTCGTACATATGCCAAAGCTTGTTTTCCATTTAAATGATTCATTCCTTTTTGAAATTCGTAATAAATATGTGTATCTTCTTCATAGTCAGCTGTAAAAGCAAATGGGGAGTCCACATCTATTCCGCCTAACGCATCCACAATTTGAATTAAGGAAGTAAAATTAAATTTTATATAGTAATTAATTTCCATATCAAGTAAATTTTCAATCGTTTTAATGCTTACGTCAACACCTTCTAATCCAGCATGCGTAAGTTTATCGTTTAATTCTGAAGTACTTCCAGCGATAGGCACATAGTAATCTCTAGGAATTGAAGTTAACAAAATCTTATGTGTAACTGGATTTACCGTAACAACCATATTCACATCACTTCTTGCCACACTAGAAATGGCGTCATACGTATCTACACCTGTTATATAGACACTGAAAGGCTCTTTTGTAATCGAAACATCTTTACTAAAATCCTCTTTTTGAACTTCAACGGAAACTGTATCTAATACTTTATGATTTTCTTTAAAATCCCTACTCATCTCATTATAAAGTTCTTCTTCCGAAGACTCTAGCAAAATCACATCAATCTCATCATTTAAGAAATACCTAACTAAATCACCTATTCCGTCAACTTCTTCTTTTCTCATTTTTTCTTTTTCAATTTGCTTATAAGCTTTAGATGCTCCTTCACGATCCTTAACGTATGCAATACTTTGATTTTCTAAATCATTTAAAGAAGACATTTTACTTGTATTTTTCACAATAACTTGATAATGTTCTGTTTGAATATTTAAAAAAGCAAATTGATGCAAAAAATCTAGGGTAACAGTTTGAAATTCAATTCCTACAAAATAAAGAACAAAGAAAAAAATTGTACATATAGTTCCAATAATTCGAAAAATTGGCTTTTTCTTAGACAAAAGCAAATATAACCCAATATCAATAGCAAGTAAGAAAAGGAATAGGAGTAATAAATACAAAAAAGGCAGAACATTTAATTTTAAAAACATGATAAAAATATATATACTCATTATAGAGATAATAATGGCTAAAGATTTAAAAATTACAGATTTTTTTAATTTCAACTTCTTTTTCTTCTGCACGAGTACTCACCTAATTTTATTATAAAAGAAAAACAAGGAAAGACAATCTTTTCTTGCTTATTTGACATTTATTTTATTAAAATTTGACCAGCAGTTAAGTGCTTTAAGTTTTTTAAAAATGCTTGCCACCAATTTGTCTTCGCTACACTTTCTTTTACAGTTGCTTCTAACAAGTCGACTACATTACCATTTTCATCGACAACTTCTACCGTACCAACCACAGTTCCTTTTTCTAATGGAGCCACCAACGGATCCACCGACACATTAAAGGAATAATTGGGCTTGGCATCAGTTTGTTTTAAAAGTTTAACGTAATCTTTATTTAAAACAATATCTACTTGCTCTACTACTCCATTTTCGACTCTTTTCACACCTAGGGAATCCTCTGTTGTCAAAACAACATGATTTTTATACGTATTAAAGCCATAATTTAAAAGACTCGTGGTATCACTACTTCTTTTATCGCTTGTCTCAGCTCCCATAACAACTGAAATAAGACGCATATTATTTTTCTTCGCGGTTGCAGTTAAACAATAACCAGCTGTTGCAGTAAAACCCGTCTTCAATCCATCAACGCCGTCATAAAAACGAACAAGCTTAATTGTATTTAAGTTTTACAATAAAAATATCTCAAATATCAATCTTTCAGGTACTTTTATTATAACACGTATAATGTTAATCATAAAGATTTCAAGATTCAATTTTTGATTTCTTTATGTTTTTTTGTTATTATAACAAACATCGGTAAAGACGG
>CAJFEV010000026.1 GCA_904374795.1 uncultured Bacilli bacterium | reverse complement strand
TAAGTGGTAAGTAATATATGAGTCTATTACTATTTATCAATTCGAATATCCGAATTTAAATTTTATATCAATTCGAATATCGACTTTTTAATTAACATTATAAAATTTATACTTGAACTATAATTTGTGTGGTTTATAATATATAAAATATGTGACATAAAGCATTCTTTATTTCTTTAGAAGTTTGCTTGAACATCAACATTCCTGAAACAATTATAAACTTCACGGTTAATCAAAAATAAAGTTAAAGAATCAAAGGAAACAAGAAGAGATATTATTATGGAGGGACTAAATGAGCTTTTTAGAAATAAGTGCAACATTATTTGGGCTATTACAAGGATATTTAGTGATGATCAATAAAAGAAGTAATTGGATAGCCTATATTGTTCAAATGGTTTTAATGTTCATGTTTTCTTTAAGTGTGCAATTATACGGTGATGCATTAAATAATATCTGCTATATATTTGTTGGAATCGTCGGATATATAGTTTGGAATAAAAAAGATTTAAATGATATAACAAAATGCTCAATGAAAGAAAGAATTGTTTACATAGTTGTTATGATAATTGCTACATTTCTTGGAATGCTACTATTGAAGAAAACAGATGATCCACTTCCCTTAATTGATGCTTTTACCACAGTTTCATCGTTTATTGCAACATATTACATGATTACAAAAAAGATTGACACTTGGGCAATATGGTTTATAAACGATATATTTTATTGTATTACGTATTTATTACTTCCAACTCCAGCTTTGTACTTATTTGCATTAAATCTCATATGGGCGTTTATGGCAATCGCAAGCTTTATAAATTGGAAACAAATTATGTTAAAAAATAATGAGAGGTTAAGATGAAAAAAGTTTATTTGGCAAGAAAATTTAATTTAAAAAATAATAATAACTTACAATTAAGTGAGAGACTAAGTAATGATTTTAGAGCTATTTTGTTAGGTGATGCGCAGCGGCTTGTTTTTGCTCAAGATAATATAAAAATAAATGATAAGTATATCTATAATGGACCATTTTACTGTGAAAAAGCTTCAAATGGGGACTATACATCAAAAGATTGTAATGTTGTATTAGAAAAAGAGTACGATGCAGTAATTGATTCGGATATTTTTATTGCAATTTTTGGTGAAGATTTCTCCGTTGGCACGATTGTTGAATTAGATTGGGCAATTACAGAAAACAAAAAAATTGTGATTATATATCAAGAAGAAGATTCAGAGTATACGATTAAATCAGATTATTGGTTTGCTATTGCTAATGCAATAAAAAGAGGCAGAAATGTTAAGGTTTACAAGTTTAAAGAAGAAAAGGAAATTATAAATCTTATACGAGAGGTACTGCGATGATGAAGTATAAAGAATTGGAATTTATTTATTCTTCGTTTAAATGCGATAAAAATTGTCCATATTGCACCGCAAAAATAACAAAATGGCCTCTTAAAGAAGATTTCGTAGATAAACTTGAAGAAAGACTTAACTTATTAAAAGCACAAGATATTCGGTTTAGATATTTTATTATTTCAGGGAATGGTGAGCCATCTTTAAATAGTTATGAGAGCTTAAAAACAATTAAAGATGCTACAAATAAAGTGAATTTATTTGACGAAAAAAGGTTGCAATCAAGCGGAAATATATTTTATGAAAATGAAAAATTTGAATTATTAAAAGACGATTTTATGATCGAGATCACAAGGTGCTATTTTGATTCTAAGAAAGATATGAAAGTTCTTGGATATGATAGAGATTATATAAATACTTCAAATTTTAAAAAGGCTAAAATAAGACTAAATTATGTCATGTTAAAAAACAAAACTTTCGATGAATATTTAGATGAAATTAAAATGTTTATTGATACGTATCCTAATATTATAACAGTTAGTTTAAAGACATTGAATGTAAATACGTTAAATGATGATGTGAACAATAAATACTCTAAATGGATTCTTCTAAATGCTCTAACCAAAAAAGATGCGGACCAAATAATTGAATACATGTCTAATAACACTGTCTTCAAGTGCAAAGATGAAGAATTTTTTGATAGATATGAGTGGATATACAAAAATATTCCAATTACTTTCTACACGAAGAAACTGCATTATGGTTATGCTAATATTGTTTATTATGGAGGTGAATTAGTTGATTATCATTTAGAACCGATTAAGTTAAAAAAGTAGCATTATATTAATATAAGAAGGAGAAAATGGATTTATGGTACAATTAAGATTGGGAAAAATTAATAATGAAGAAAGAAAGTTTATACCAACCAAAAAGGAGTTTTTTGATAAATACATAGATAATTTAGAATTTATAGAAGAATATATTCTAACTCAAACATATTTAAATGGTATTAAATATCGTGAATATAATGATAATGGAATTTTAAAATATACTCAAAATCATAAATTGAACAAAATTACAAATATTAAAGAAATTTCTAAAAAAGAGTTTGATGAAGTATTAAAATATAACAACTTTAAGTGTATTGAAAAAATTAGAAAATATTATATAGATGGAGATTTTGAAATTGATGTTGACTATTTTGTTAAACCTATAAAAATGATTATGGTTGAAGTGTCATCTAAAAAAGCATTAGATTCTTATGTTCCACCAAAGGGCTTTTTAGAAGTGACTCATATAAAGGCTTTTGAAAACTCTGCTATTTATGAAGGTTCAATAAAGTCAAACAATACAATTGTTGAGGGAACTGATGGAGTTGGAAAGACCGAAACTATTAAAAAATTATTGAATTATGGGATACTTTGCCAGGATAGATCAATTGAAGCTGTATCTAATAACATGCTTTTTGATATAGAAATGGATATTCGCGCCAAAAGAATAGAAGATTATATAATATCTCACCAAGACAATATAATTATACTAATAAATAATGATAAAGAGGAGTTAGAAAAAAGAATCAGAAAACGTCCAATTTTGTCGGAATATGATTTAGAAGCTTTTAGGTATAATCTGTTATATTTAGATACTTATAATTATATGAAGAAAAAAGAGATGTTACATAATAAAATATTTATGATTGATTGTACGCATCTAACGGTTGAAGAACAAGTAATAAAGGTAAAAGAAATGATCGAAAGAAATAATAACGGAAAGGATAAAGAAAATGTTTAATACAGAATACATAAAATACACAATTAAGCACAATAAAGCTATTAATATGTTAGCAGAAAAAATGGGGATAGATGCAAGTATTTTAAAAAGAATAAGATATCACGATATGGATAAAGCACTAAACTATTTGATCAAGAGCGCAATCACTGCTCACAAAGAACATGTAACTAATGCATCTCATCATTTAGAATCACATGTAGAAAGACAGATTTCAGATTATATAGAAATGGTTTTAGATTGGGAATCAGCTAGGTATACCAAAGAAGATAAACCATTAAATGCTTTTCAAACTTTGAATAAATATTATTCTGAACATAAAACATGTATTAAGCCAATTTTGGAAAGATTAAATTTAAATAAAGATAGCTGTGCTATGATTCCAGAAATTTATGCTAAACTTAAAAATGTAGATGTAACAAATGAAGAAGTTTTAAATAATATTATTGATTATATTAATTATTTGAGAAAAAACAAAATAAAAACTTATTATAATTTAAACGAAGCAGTGTTAAAAATTTATCAAAGTTTAAATATTAAAGAGCAAATTTATTTTAAAAATCATATGGATAGCGATTATTTAAAGCAAATTCTAAGTTTTAAGAAAAAAATACGAATTGGTGTGTTTACTCATAAAAACCCTGATTATGATGCTATTGCTAGTTCTCTTGCTATAGCATCTTATATAACCGATTCCACAAACAAGGAAGATATTGAAGTTATTCCTGTTATTGAAAACACGGAACTTTTACAAGAAATAAAAAGTGACTTAAAGGTATACACTGTAGAAGAAGCAAAAAAGATACCTTTATGCTATGCCATAATATGTGATGTCAACGAAAAAGATAGGATTTATGGATTAGATTTAATTAATAGTGTAGATTTAAATAAACGTTATCTTATGGATCATCATGATAAAAATAGAGAAGAAATTGAATGTTAGGAACTAACAAACTAGTACTTCCTAATCACTCTTCCACTTGTGAAATTGTAACCGAGTTTTTAGTTCATAATGGGTTTCAAATTCCAAAAGATATGGCCCACAACTTATATTATGGTATGGCGAGTGATACAGCGAGTTTTGAAAGAAGTGTAACATTAAACACGGAAAAAATGGTGAATTGTTTGGGATTAACAGAACAAGAGAAAAAAGAAATTTTGGGAAACATGAATAAAATGACTCCAGAGCAGGAAAAATTATACAACAAAATTAAAGTGTTAGACACTGATGCGGGTTTAA
Source organism: uncultured Bacilli bacterium (assembly GCA_904374795.1). Taxonomy (GTDB): domain Bacteria; phylum Bacillota_I; class Bacilli_A; order RF39; family UBA660; genus Ventrenecus. The sequence goes on along the minus strand of CAJFEV010000026.1, from coordinate 12,147 downwards.
AAATATACACTTTATTAGAGCCAATAGAAGCAGGAGACATAACAAAAAAATTAAAACACAAGAAGTTCGATCAATTAACAGGTCCAAATGTCGAAAATCCAGTTACTTGTTTTATAATTGGTTGTGGCAACAATTATTTTTTAAAGTTAAAGAAAATACCTGAATGTTCAATAGATTTATTGACTATAGCAACAAATTGTAATGGTGGGGGACATGAGAATCGCTGCGCAGGGAGATTTTACAACACAAATTTTCAAACCGTGCTTAATAAATTATTAAAAGAATTTCATTTAGCAAAATCAAAATCACCTAATAACGATCAGGATAGTCAAGTAAGAAAGTTGACTTTATCAAATCAAAAAAATTAAATTCAATCAATTGCCAAAAACTGTAGAATATAGAAGGCAAAGCATTATGAAATAAAAGACAATCAAATAAAAAGAAAAAGAATCTTATAGAATTTGTGAATGATAAACAAATAAATTTTATAAAAGATTTGGGCAGAGATAAAATCAAGAATACATTAAGATGGTTATATTAGAATAAAATATACAGCATAGATATAAGTTATATAAAAGAAATTTTCACTCTGATAGTTAAAAATAATAGAAGCAACGGATTAATAAAAGAACATCAATAGAAAGAATTAATGAGGATTAAAAATAACTTCTCAAAAAGATTCTTATCAAAAAATAAAAATCAAAAATTTGACAAATACAGGCTTATATAAAGAATCTTTAAGAAAATACTTTGATTAAAGAATCTCTAAATGAATAAGTAAAGAAAGTGGATGAGTTAAATGAACGATATTCAAAAATTATCAAAAATTTTACAATTTTATGTATTAGGAAATAAATTAAAAACAACGATTTTTGATGAAAAAAGCAATTATAGTATCGCTGACAATTTATTTGGAAGTATAATTTTAGCTATTGCGATGGATTCAGAATTTAAAGAAACAGACAATCTAGGAAAAGTGATTAGAATGTTAATTTTAAGCGAATTTATAAAAGTAAATTTGGATTATGATTTAAGTCAAAGTTTAGAAAAAGGAAATGAATTATCTCAAGATGTACAAGAATTTTTCGAATCACAAACATTAGAAGCCAAATTAGCTTTTAAATATCGAATTTGGGATTGCTTTTTAATGGATACAATAAAGAGTCATGATAAAGCTTATGATTTTAACAGATTAATTCGAGAAAGTCTTTCGCTATTTCAACCCAAAAATGGTGAGGAAGCCGATAAGTATGAACAAGTTTTTCGCTTCTACTATTTAAACCAAAAATTAAAACATAAAGAACGAGGCGGATGGGATAAAAATCATTGGAATATTAAAAGTGAACGCCTTGAACGAATCTCAGAACATATTGTTGACACCATGTTGCTCGCTATAGGAATGAACTCTGAATTTTCACATGAAATAAACATAGACAAAGTATTAGAAACATTAGCTATTCACGAAACCGGAGAAATACTTATTGGAGATATAACGCCTTTTGACGGAGTTTCTAGAGAAAAAAAGATGGCTATGGAACATAAAGCAATAAGAGATTGTTTAGGAAATCTTTCCGAAAAAAATAAGTATATAAAAATGCTTTTGGATTTTGATGAACAGCAAAGCAAGGAAGATACATTTGCTTATTTCTGCGATAAAATAGTAGCGGATTTATCATCTAAACTTTATCAAGACAATGGTTTGCATCATCCTCTAGAAGATCAAAGCAAAAATTGTGTATTTAAAAGTGAAAAAGTACAAGAGCTTCTTGCTAATGGTGCTAAAACGCCATTTGATATTTGGTTTGGATGTGATAGAACAATTTACGAGAAAAACCTATCTTTTCCTGAATTTTTTGATTTATTAGTTTTAGCAAAAAATATGAATTTAGCCAACCTTATTTCCCGTGATGAAATGAAAAGTGAGGACAATCTTAGCTTAAAACTTAAAAATTTAAAACAGGAATAATATAAATAAATATACGAAAAAACATATTTTTACTTGTTCCTGAAAGAGTTTTTTGATACAATAACATTGGCTTTGTAAAAGCAAATAAACATGCACTAGGGATTATCTTTTTCGAGTGCTCGTGGCATCGAGTGAAAAAGATGAGTAGATCTAGGCAGAAGAATTAACGAAGGAGGATGTTTTTATGGCCGTAGTTTCTAAGAACGTTTTATTAGAAGCTGGAGTTCATTTTGGGCATCAAACAAAAAGATGGAATCCTAAAATGAAACCTTATATTTTTGGAGCTAGAGATGATATTTACATTATTGATCTAGACAAAACTGTTGAATGCATGGAAAATGCATATGAAGAAATCAAAAAAATTGCTGAAAATGGTGGTACATTCCTATATGTAGGAACCAAAAAACAAGCAGGAGAAGTAGCAAAAGAAGAAGCATTAAGAAGCAATTCTTTCTATGTTACAGAGCGTTGGCTTGGTGGAACTTTAACCAACTTTAGAACAATTCGTAAGAGAGTAAATCGTCTAGAAGAAATCGAAAAAATGGAAAAAGATGGAGTATTTGAAGTTCTTCCAAAAAAAGAAGTGATCAAATTAAAGAAAGAATATGACAAACTAAACCGCTTGCTAGAAGGTATTCGCGGCATGGTAAAATTACCACAAGCTTTATTCATTGTTGACTCTAAAAAAGAAGAAAATGCAATTCGTGAAGCTCGTAAGTTAAATATTCCGGTATTTGGATTAATCGATACAAATTGTGATCCAGATGATGTAGACTATGTTTTACCTGGTAATGATGATGCTGTTCGTTCAATCAAGGTTGTTTTAGGAGCATTAACAAACGCTATATGCGAAGTAAATCATTTAGAAATGGTTGATTATACAGTTGAAGATGAAAAAGATTCTGCAAAGGAAAAAAATTCTAAAAAAGAAAATAAAGTAGAAAAAGTAGAAGAAAAAAAAGAAAGTCATGAAGAAGAAAAAGTAGAAGAGATTGCTAAAGAAAGTGAAGAAAAAGTTGAAGAACAAGATTATAGCAAAATGACATTAGCAGAATTAAAAGCTTTAGCAAAAGAAAATGGAATTAAGGGATATTCTAGTATGAAAAAAGATGAGCTTTTAACAGCTTTATCTAAATAATGGAAAGGAAGAAGAATTTATGGTAACAGCTGCAATGGTAAAAGAACTAAGAGAAAAGACAGGAGCAGGAATGCTTGATTGTAAAAAAGCCTTAGTTGAAACCAATGGAGATATGGGAAAAGCTGAAGAATATTTAAGAGAAAAAGGAATTTTAAAGGCAACGAAAAAAGAAAGTAGAATTGCTGCTGAAGGATTAGCCAGTATTTGTTCAAACGATAAAAAAGCTGTCATTTTAGAAGTAAATTCAGAAACAGATTTTGTAAGTAAAAATGAAGAGTTTAAAAATTTAGTTGAAACAATTGGAAATACTATTTTAAATAGTGAAGCCAAAACTATGGAAGAAGCTTTAGAACTCCCATGCGAAGAAGGAACAATAAAAGACTTACTAATTGCCAAAATTGCAAAAATTGGGGAAAAGCTTTCATTTAGAAGATTCGAAAGTATCACTCTATCAGAAGGCGAATGCTTTGGAAAATATATTCATATGGGTGGAAAAATTGCTAGTTTAGTAGTTTTAAAAGGCGCAAATGAAGAGGTTGCAAAAGATGTAGCAATGCAGCAAGCTGCAATGAAACCAGAGTATACCAGCATCAAAGATGTTCCTGAAAATGTTGTAGCTCGTGAAAGAGAGATTCAAAAAGAAGCTGCAATGAACGAAGGAAAATCTGCAGAGATTGCTGAGAAAATAGTTGAAGGTAGAATTCAAAAATTCTTCAAAGAAATTTGTTTAACAGAACAAGCATTTATTAAAGATAATGGCATTTCTGTTGCTACTTATGTAAAAAATAATGGTGGTGAAATCGTTAAAGCTATTCGTTATGAAGTAGGCGAAGGCATGGAAAAAAGAAATGATGATTTTGCTGCAGAAGTAATGAGTCAAATTAATGGAAATAATTAAAGGCGATTCCAAACGGAGTCGTTTTTTATTGTTCGAAATTTTCTCTTTGATTTTTTTATTTTTTTTGGTAAACTATTGATTAATAGAAAGAGAGTTTGCATGTGAAAAATTTTAAAAAGATTTTGGGAATTTGTATACTTGTTTTAGGGATATTCTTGGTGTGGAATTTCTCTTCAAAACAAGCTCAGAAAACGGAAAGCATCGAAGAAATTCACAAAAAAATAGATAACACAGAATTTGTTTTTCTAAAAGGGGTGCCATCAATCATTGATGAGGATAAAGGACAAAATTTTTCAAAAATAATTACAGATGAAAATGATATAAAACAAATTGTTGAAATTTTAAAAACTATAGAAGTAGCGGATACAACTCCGAATGTACTTGAATTTCCTTTGAATTTTTTTTACATATTCACGTTAGTATTCTATGACCAAAATGGCAAACCAATTGATGAATATATTTTTAATCCTCATCAGTTATTGGTGGAACGAACAGACGATGATCGATTATTTGAACTTTCAGAAGAAAACCATCACACATTATTAGAAATTTTAGAAGAAAATATCAAAGTAGAACCAGATTTTTCATTAGTTTTCAATAATATTTTGGAAAGTCCAATAGAAATTCTTACTTTAAGTGATGGACGAAAAGTGTATTCTTTCTTCGAAGAAAATGAGATCACAAATCAAGATAAAGTAGTAAATTCTTTACAAGATGCTTTCAAAGAAAATGAATTTTTAATAAATGAAATTCTTTTCTATATGACTTATGAGGCAGCTTTAAATGATGGCGGAACGCTTGTTTATCGAGATAGTGGTACTCTTGCAAATAAAGAATTTTATCTCGCAAATTGTAATACTTTAGCGGGGAATAAAGATATTTATCTTGGTTCAAGCGTTTCTATTGCTGAATGGTGTACAAAATGATTTTAAATAACGTAATAAAAACGTTATTTTTTTCTTAAAATGTTAGCAAATGGTATTGACAAGTGCTAAAATGCATATTATAATACTGATAGCATTTGAATGATGAGAGTGCTAAAGAAGGTGATAAGCGTGAACGAACGACAAGAAAGACTTTTAAAGGAAATTGTTGAGTCTTACATTGCCACAGCTAAGCCCGTTGGAAGCAAGTCGTTATGTCAGAAATTAAAATGTTCATCAGCAACGATAAGAAATGAAATGGCCCATCTAGAAGAATTAGGCTATTTGGAAAAAAATCATATTTCATCTGGTCGAATCCCGTCAGAAAACGGTTATAAATATTATGTAGCAAACTTGATGCACCCAAAAGAACTAACAGATAAAGAAACAAGAAAGCTGCAGACAATTTTTAAAAATCATGAACTTGCATTGTCTGATGCAATTGAAGCTTGCGTAGAAATCATTAGCGAAATGACGAATTATACAAGTATCATACTAGGCAAAAATAGTGAAGAGAATGCTTTGCAACAAGTAAGCGTTATCCCTCTTCAAAACAGTCATTTAGTCGCAATCGTTTGTACGGATAAAGGAATTGTTCAAAACAAACAATTCACTTTACCAAGAGGTATTCAAATGGGTGAAGTTGTAAAAACATGCGAAATCATCAACAAAATGCTTATCGGAACTCCTATTAATGAAGTATCAGAACGATTAGAGTACGAAATTAAACCAATAATTGCTGATAAAATTGAGCAATATGAAACAATTTATTCAATTTTTTCCAAAACTTTCAGCGATTTTGCAAATAAGGCAAGTGAAACAGTTCATGTAAGTGGCAAAAATTTACTTTTACAAGAACCTGAATATAATGATGTCGAAGAAATAAGAAAAATTATGAGTAAGTTTGAGGATCCAAGTTTAATTGAGAAAATTGATCAAAATGATGGTAAAGATGGTGTAAACATTTACATTGGTAAAGATAGCGAATTTGATCCAAACGTAACCGTCATTAAAACAACTTATCATAAAAATGGTTCAGAAGGAACAATTGCAATTATTGGGCCAAAAAGAATGGAATATGACCGAGTTGTTGGGTTATTATCATTCATTAATAAAGAGTTAAATAAGGAGAGTAAAGAATGAATAAAGAAAATGTAGAAGTAGCAGAAGAAAAAAAAGAAACTGCTGTAAAAGAACAAGAAAATCTTAAAGAAAAAAAGAAGAAAAAAGAACATCACACAAATAAAGAAATAGAAAAATTAAAAGAAGAAATTTCTTCTCAAAGTGAAAAAATATTACGCTTATCTGCAGAAATGCAAAATATGCGTAGAAGAGCAGATGAAGAACGCTCTAAGTTATTAAAATATGATGGAGAGACAATCATCATTAGCATGCTTACAATTTTAGACAACTTTGAACATGCAATTAATATGGATGATACGAATTTAACAGATGAAGTAAGCAAATTCTTAAGCGGCTTTAAAATGATATATGCCAATATGAGCGAGTCTTTAAAAAGCGTTGGGGTTACAGAAATAGAATGCCTACATGAACCTTTTGATGAAACAAAAATGAATGCGGTTTTAATTGATCATTCAAAAGACTTTGAAAATAATGTAGTTTTAGACGTTTTACAAAAAGGATACATGTATAAAGATAAAGTAATTAGACCAGCAATGGTTAAAGTAAATCAAGTGGAGGAAGGTGCATAATGAAAGAATCTGATATTGCATGGGCAAAAAATGAAATGCAAATTATACAAAGCATACGTTGCTACGAAGACGTTATGGCAAATAAAGTCTATCCTCTTGTAGGAATTGTATCTACAAATGGAAATTTCTATCAATTAGCGCAATCATGGTTAAAAACTGCACGTGAAATGAAAAAAGTAATTGAAAATGAATATAAAGAACTTTATGGCATAGAAAAGCCATTTGATGCCATTCATGAAGAGTATAAAGGTATTTTCCAAAGATTAGAAGAAAATACTACAGCAATAGAATATCCTGATGAAGGTTTAAAAAAATAAAAAGAAAGAAAGGAAATGATAAATTATGAGTAAAATTATAGGTATAGATTTAGGTACAACAAATAGTTGTGTATCCGTATTAGAGGGAGGAACTCCTCAAGTTATTCCAAATGATGAAGGAGGAAGAACCACTCCATCAGTTGTTGCTTTTAAAGGGGACGAAGTATTAGTAGGTGATCGTGCAAAACGTCAAGCTGTGACAAATCCAAAAAATACAATCGCTTCTATTAAACGTTTAATGGGTTCAGGAAAGAAAGTTGAAGCTAATGGAAAGGAATGGACTCCAGAAGAAATTTCAGCTAAAATTTTAAGTAAATTAAAAGCAGATGCTGAAAGTTATTTAGGAGGAAAAGTAACTGAAGCTGTTATTACTGTTCCAGCATATTTTAATGATGCTCAACGTCAAGCTACAAAAAACGCTGGTAAAATTGCTGGCTTAGATGTAAAACGTATTATTAATGAACCAACTGCTGCTGCTTTAGCTTATGGTCTTGATAAACAAGATAAGAGTCAAACCGTTTTAGTTTACGACTTAGGTGGTGGAACATTCGATGTTTCAATTCTTGAACTAGGTGATGGTGTATTTGAAGTTAAATCAACCGCAGGTAACAACCGTTTAGGTGGAGATGACTTTGATCAAAGAATTATTGACTACTTAGTTAGTGAATTCAAAAAAGAAAATGGTATCGATTTATCTAAAGATCCAATGGCAATGCAAAGACTTAAAGATGCAGCTGAAAAAGCTAAAAAGGATTTATCTGGTATGTCAAGTACACAAATTAACTTACCATTTATTTCACAAAACAGTGACGGCCCAGTTCACTTAGATGTAACCTTATCAAAAGCAAAATTCGAAGATTTATGCCGTGATCTATTCGATTCAACACTTGAACCAGTTCATAAAGCTTTAAAAGATGCTAAACTATCTAACAGTGATATTGATGAAGTTATTTTAGTTGGTGGATCAACACGTATTCCATATATTCAAGAATTAGTTAAGAAAGAACTTGGTAAAGAACCTCATAAAGGAGTTAACCCTGATGAAGTTGTTGCCATGGGTGCAGCTATTCAAGGTGGTGTACTAACTGGAGAAATGGATGATTTAGTACTACTAGATGTAACGCCATTATCTTTAGGACTTGAAACATTAGGTGGTGTAATGACTGTATTAATTCCAAGAAATACAACGATTCCAACAAGTAAAAGTCAAGTATTTAGTACAGCTGCCGATAATCAACCAGCTGTTGACATTCACGTATTACAAGGTGAAAGACCAATGGCTGCAGATAATAAAACTTTAGGAAACTTCCAATTAACAAATATCCCACCAGCACCACGTGGAATTCCTCAAATTGAAGTAAAATTTGATATTGATGCCAATGGTATTGTTCATGTAACAGCAAAAGATTTAGGTACAAATAAAGAACAATCTATCACAATCTCTTCAAGTACAAACTTAAGTGATGAAGAAATTGATAAAATGATGAAAGAAGCTGAAGCAAATAAAGAAGCTGATGAAAAACGTAAAGAAGAAGTTAATGTAAAAAATGATGCAGATGCAATGATCTTCTCTACAGAAAAAGCTATTAAAGATTTAGGGGATAAAGTAGATAGCAAAGACAAAGAAGAAGCTGAAAGTAAAATCAAAGACTTAAAAGAAGCTATGGAGAAAAACGACATCGATGATATCAAAAAGAAAACAGAAAGTCTAAATGAAGTAGCTATGAAACTTGCAACTAAAGTTTATGAAGAAGCTGCTAAAAACAATCAAACAGCAAATAGTGAAACCACAAGTACAGAAACAACTAACGAGAAGAAAAATGATGATGGTGTAGAAGAAGCTTCTTATGAAGAAAAATAAAAAAAGAAAAGTTCTAGATTCCTAGAGCTTTTCTCTAAGTTTAGCTAGAAAGAGGAATGTATGGAAAAACTAAAAAAAAGAAGTGAGCAAAATAAAAGCGATTGCTGGGATTTAACGGCTATGATAAAAAGCCAAGACGATTATGAAAAACAAATAGATGAAGCTAAAAAATTAAACCAGGAAATCGTCCATATGAAAGGGCATATTTTAGATAATAAAGAATCATTAAAAAAGTTTTTAGAAATCTCTGAAAAAGAAAGTAGAATTACGGATCTTTTATACATTTTTGTAAGACTAACCTATGATGAAGATACATCAAATTCTACTGCAATTGCTCGTAAGTTAGAGATAGAACAACTATTAAACGGATTTTCGGATAATGAGTCTTTTATCATGAGTGAATTCATGCAAAAAGATTTAAAAGATATCTTACCTTGGATTGAAGAAGATGATTTTTTAAAGCCTTATAAGCTATCTTTTGAAAGATTATATCGTGAAAAAAAGCACATTTTATCTGAAAAAGAAGAAAAAATTATTGCCAAAGCTTTAAATGCGTTTGGTACACCTGATGATGCTTTTACTGCTTTAGATACAACCGACGCAAAATTTGGAAGTGTGCTACTAGATGACGGGACAAAAGAAGTCTTGACTCAATATAATTGGCAAATGTTTTTAGAAAATCCAAGTCAAAACAACCGTAGAAGAGCATTTCATACCTTTTATAAATTTTATGAACAGCATAAAAATACATTTGCGGCTTTCTTAAAAGGAAATTACCAAGAACTAGAATTTTTAAGAGATATTCGTGGATATGAAAGCGCGCTTTCTATGGCTTTAGATAGAATTTGTATCTCACCAAAAGTGTACGACAACTTAATTGAAAACGTGCATAAATATATGGATATAAATATTGAGTATCAAAAAATAAAAGCAAAGGTTTTAAATAACAAAGAATATCATCTATACGATACTTACGTTCCTATTGTTAAATTAGAGCAAAAGAAATTTACAAAAGATGAAGCCATAAAAATAGTAAAAGAAGCTTTAAAACCATTAAAAGACGAATATTTAGAAAAATTTCAAAGTATTTTTGATAGTCATGCAGTAGATTTTTATCCAAATGAATATAAACATAATGGAGCATATCACTGGGGATGTTACGATTCACCAAGTTATGTTTTACTAAACTTTAATGGAACGTATGATGCAGTAAGTACATTAGCTCACGAATTAGGTCATGCAGTTCATTCTGCATATTCTAAAGAAAATAATTCTTTTGAATATTATAGTTATGATATTTTTGTAGCAGAAATTGCTTCAACAGTAAATGAAACATTACTCTCTTTCTATTTTTTAAAAAATGCTCAAACGAAAAAAGAAAAAATGTATTTTTTATGTGAATTTCTAGATAAGGTAAAAGCAACGATCTATCGTCAAACAATGTTTGCAGAGTTTGAACAAATCATGAGTAAAAAATGTCAAGATAAAGCTTCTTTAACTGAAGAAGAATTTAGTAATACGTATTACAAATTAAATCAAGAATACTTCAAAGATTCAGTAATTATTGATCCTGAAATTCGATATGAATGGATGCGCATATCTCATTTTTATAGTCCATTTTATGTATACAAATATGCAACTGGATTAATCACGGCAATTTGTATAGTAAAAGATATTATGGAAGAAAAAGAAGGGTTTGTTGAAAAATACATTGAATTTTTGAAAAGTGGATGTAATAAAGAAGTGTTAGATATCTTAAAACTTGTAGATGTAGATTTAACAACTGATGCACCATTTGAAAAAGCTTTTGGCTTTATTAAAGAATGTTTAGAAGAATTAAAAAAAATTGTTAGCGAAGGTGGTGAGATAAATGAATAAAAAAGATTATTATGAAGTATTAGGTGTCGATAAAAGCGCAACCGAAGCTGAAATTAAATCAGCGTTTCGAAAACTCGCTAAAAAATATCATCCAGATAATAAAGAAACAGGAGACGAAGCAAAATTTAAGGAAATAGGCGAAGCATATGCTGTTTTATCAGATGAAAACAAAAGACGTCAATACGATCAATTTGGTTCCGCAGCATTTGATGGAAGTGCGGGAGCAGGTTTTAATGGATTCGATCCAGGAGATATCGATTTAAACGACATTTTGCGAAGCGTTTTCGGTGATGTAGGAGGCTTTGGCGGTTTTAGTGATTTCTTTGGCGGTGGAAGTAGAAGTAACTCAACTACTCGTGCGCGAAAAGGAAGAGATACTTTAGTTCGCTTAGATTTAACTTTTGAAGAGGCAGCTTTTGGAGTAGATAAAGATATTGAACTAACGTTAAATGATACCTGCGAAAATTGTGGAGGAAAAGGTGGCTTTGAAGAAACGACTTGTAGTTACTGTCACGGTTCAGGATATGTTGTTACAGAACAAAGAAGTTTGTTCGGCGTGATCCAAAGTCGAAGTTCTTGCCCAAAATGCCATGGTAAAGGAAAAAGCTTTAAAACGATTTGCAAAAACTGTAACGGAACAGGACAAGAAAGAAAGAAAAAAACTATTTCTATCCATATTCCGGAAGGTGTAAATACTGGTCATCAACTTCGTATAAGTGGCAAAGGAGAAACTGGCGTAAACGGTGGACCAAATGGAGACATTTACTTTGAAATTCATGTGAAAGAAAACAATTTTTATATTCGAGATAATGAAGACCTATCAATCGAATTGCCAATAACCATTACCGATGCCATTTTAGGAGCAAAAAAAGAAATTCCAACAATCTATGGTAATGTGATGATGGAAATAAAACCAGGAACGCAAAATGGAACAAAATATAAATTAAAAGGTAAAGGCTTAAAAATTCCTAATTCTTCTCGTAAAGGAGATATGTATGTTATTATTAAAGTGATGATTCCAACAAAAATAACAAGAGAGCAGAAAAAATTGTTAGAAGCACTAGACGAGACCAATTTAGAGACAAATTCAGAATTCAAAGAATTTGAAAGACATCTATAAAACGGCTTACTTTTTAGCCGTTTTTTTGTACAATAGAAAAAATTAGGTTAATTATCAAACGGCACGTGTGGGGCAAAGTGATACATGCATTGCAACATTTACGAATAAAATTGTGAGTGTTGCGGATCTTACTCGAAAAATTGAGGGAATAAGATAAGGAAAACATAAAAAAATTAAAGATTAATAACTAATTATCAATGATTTTAATAAAATTAACGCATATTTGACACATTCGAGTGAATTTTAAAAGTAAATGCAAATGAATAGATATGATAAATAAATACAAAAGTAAATGCAAATCAAAATGTTAAAATAAGGAGAACAAGAAAAAAGA
>CAJFEV010000025.1 GCA_904374795.1 uncultured Bacilli bacterium | reverse complement strand
TTTTTCTATCTTTTTTTGATAGATTTATATCAATATTTTCTTACTGATATATTTTTATCTAATGTTACTCATTTTCCATAAAACTTTTCACACTATCTTCTTATAAATCTTTTAAACAAAATATAGCATATAAAGGTACAGATTTAATTTTCTTTTCTTTATCATATCCAAAATTTCGTGAAGAAACTCGAATACTTTTTTGAGGTTTATACTTTTCCATATAAACATGTAAACTTTTTGATTGAACATTATCAGCTGCTTTTACTTCTAAAGGAATAATTCCTTCTTTTGTATATAATAAGAAGTCAACTTCTGCTATACCATTACTTTGCCAATAATAAAGGGAATATCCCATTGTTTCTAATTGATTTGCTACATAATTTTCGGTAATAACTCCTTTATACAAGGATAAATTATCTAATAATATATCTGAAGCTTTAATTTCTAATAAGTGGTTTAAAATTCCAACGTCATTCAAGTATAATTTAAAAACATCTTCTTTTACAAAACCTTTTAAAGGTATTTCTGGAACACTTACTAAAGAAGATAATGTTACCATATTACTTGCAATTAACCAATCTAAGCTAGAAAGATAGTCTCTACTTTTTGCCCCACTTTGAACTTTAGAAAATTGAAATTTATTTGACTCATTAGCTAATTGACTAGGAATAGAATGATAAATTCTTTCAATTTTTAAAGCTTCATTATTACTTGTAACATATTTATCCATATCTTTGAAATAAGAATCCATTATATTTTTTAAAATAGTTTCATCATATTTTAATATATCTTTTTTGTTATTTACTAAAGATTTTACCGACTCTGGCATTCCTCCTGTAATTAAATACATCCGATAATAATTTAAAGCTTTTTCGTGAATAGGTTGTAATAAAGGAGTGTCTGTTGTAAAAGAATTTTTAATTTCTTCAATTAGTAATTCTTCTTCAAAAGCATGAAGAAATTCTAGAAAACTCATAGGATATAATGTTAACATTTCTACTTTTCCAACAGGAAATGAAAATTTACTTCTTTTTAATTTAACTCCTAAAAGTGATCCAGCACATATAATGTTGATTTTTGTATGTCTTTCACAAAAAAATTTTAAATCAGAAATTAATTTTTCAGATTCTTGAATTTCATCAATAAATAAAATTGAATTTTCTGATTCTAAATCAAAGTCTAAAAGAATTTTTAGTTTCTGATATTTTTCTTCGGCAGGTAAATCTGATTGATAAATTTCTAAAATATCTGTTCTTTCAAATAAGTTTATCATAAAATAATTTTTGTAATTTTCTCTAGCAAATTTATCAATTATATAAGTTTTTCCTACCTGTCTTGCTCCTAAAATCATTAATGGTTTGTGTGATTCTTTTTCTTTCCAATTTACTAAATCTTGATATATTTCCCTTTGCATACTTATCCTCCTTACTATATAAGTTAAAGCTTTTTCATTCAAAAGTCAATATAATTACACCTTTTTCTAATGACTTTTTGCCAAAGATTGCACCTTTTTCTAACGACTTTCTATCAAAAATTTCACCTTTTTCTAACGACTTTCTGTTTAAGAGACAATTTATTTATTTTTTTATAATAGAAATAAATTTGCAATGGATTGCATTTTTTAGTCAAAATAATCAAAAATTTGCAGTCTATATCATAAATGCCGAGATTTTTTGATAAAAAAAATACTGAATTTTTATTCTTCAGTATTTTCTTCTATATTTTAGTTTATTTCCTCTTGTTGAGAGCCTACTTCATCGCCACTTTCATCCATTAAAGATTCTTCTAATACTTCACTTGCTTCATCATCCATAAATTGTTTTTGAAGTTCAAGTGTGATATCGCTATACTGACGTGCTCCAGTACCAGCTGGAATAAGTTTACCAATAATAACGTTTTCTTTTAAACCACGCAAGTAGTCAACAGAACCTTTGATTGCAGCGTCTGTAAGAACTCTTGTTGTTTCTTGGAATGAAGCTGCAGATAAGAATGAATCTGTTTGTAAAGAACTCTTTGTGATACCAAGCATAATTGGACGTCCTTTAGCAGGAACTTTACCAGCTAGAATAACAGGTTTATTTGCTTCTGTAAATTCATGCATGGATACGCTTAATCCTTCAACTAAATCTGTATCTCCAGCATCAACAATTCTTACTTTATTAATCATTCTCTTAACGATAATTTCAACGTGTTTATCGTTAATATCAACACCTTGTAATTTATAAACCATTTGAATTTCTTTTAAGATGTATTCTTGAGCAGTAATTGGGTCAGTTACAGCAAGTAATTCTTTTGGAGAAATAACTCCTTCCGTTAATTTATCTCCTGCTTCAACTTTATCCCCTTTGTTTACACGTAATTTCATGTTGTAGTTTGTTACATGTTCTCTTGTTTCTACGTCATTTTCAACAATAATTCGATATTTGCCATTTTCTTCTTTAATGGAAGCAACTGTACCACTGATTTCAGAAATGGTTGCTTTTCCTTTTGGATTACGAGCTTCAAATAATTCTTCAACACGAGGAAGACCTTGTGTGATATCGTCTCCACCAGCAACACCACCTGAGTGGAATGTACGCATGGTAAGTTGGGTACCTGGTTCACCAATAGATTGTGCGGCCATAATACCAACTGCTTCACCTGTTTCAACTACATTTCCTGTTGCTAAGTTACGACCATAACATTTTTGACAAACACCATTTTCAGTTTTACAAGTTAAAATGCTTCTGATTTCTACTGTTTTAATACCAGCTTCAGTAATCTTTTTCACAAGATTTTCTGTAATTTGAACACCTTTATCTACGATTACTTCTTTAGTTTCTGGATGGATTACTTTTTGAGCTGTGAAACGACCTAAAATACGTTCAGCAAGTGGTTCGATTACACTACCATCTTTATCGTTAATTAAGTCAGATACTTCTACTCCATGAATAGAGCCACAATCTTCTTCTTTAACAATGATATCTTGAACGACTTCAACCAAACGACGAGTTAAATATCCAGAGTCAGCTGTACGAAGTGCTGTGTCGGCTGATCCTTTTCTTGAACCATGACTTGATAAGAAGAATTCAGATACAGTTAAACCTTCTGAGAAGTTTGATGTAACTGGAATTTCGATCGTTGAACCATCTGGCTTAGCCATTAATCCACGCATACCAGCTAATTGTGCAAAGTTTGATAAGGATCCACGAGCTCCAGAGTTCATCATCATGAACAATGGATTATCAAAGTCATCTTTAGCTATTGCTTTTAATTCTTCTTTAATTTTATCGTTTGCTTTTGTCCAAATATCAATTACGGTATTGTAACGTTCTTCTTCAGTAATCATACCACGTTTGAATTGTTTATTTACTTTTTCTACTAATTCTTTTGATTCAGCAATTACTTCATTTTTTGTTTTAGAAGGAACGATATCAGCAGCAGAAACTGTAATACCCGCGATTGTTGAATACTTAAATCCTAAGTCTTTTAATTTATCAAGGAAGACACTTGTTTCCGTTGTATGATAACGTTTAAAGACTTGGGCAATAATTTTACTTAAATCTCCTTTTACAAATGGACTTGTTAAAGGCATTTTTGCTATTTCTTCAGGAATGTTTGAACCCATTGGTAAGAAGAATTTTGCTGGTGTAATTCCTTCAATATTTTCTTTACTTGCTTCATTAACATAAGGATAACTATCTGGTAAAATTTCGTTAAAAATAATCTTACCACAAGTTGTTACTAAATATTGTTCCATTTGTTCTTCGGTAAATAATTTATGTTTGAATGATTTTGCAGGTAATGCAATTCTCGTATGAAGAGTGATTTCTTTTCTTTCATAAGCCATCAATACTTCATTTGGATCTTTATATACTTTACCTTCGTGTTCTTCTCCAGCTTTTTCTTGTGTTAAATAGCAGTTACCTAGTACCATGTCTTGGGATGGTGTAACAATTGGTTTTCCATCTTTTGGATTCAAAATGTTTTGAGCACCAAGCATTAGAATACGAGCTTCGGCTTGAGCTTCTTCAGATAATGGTACGTGAACGGCCATCTGGTCACCATCAAAGTCGGCATTAAATCCTGTACAAACAAGTGGATGCAAACGAATAGCTTTTCCACCAACTAATTTTGGTTCAAATGCTTGAATACCTAAACGGTGAAGAGTTGGAGCACGGTTAAGCATTACAGGATGTTCGGTAATAACATCTTCTACTACATCCCATACGCAATCATCTTTTGTATCAATTAATTTTTTTGCGCCTTTAATGTTATGAGCAAGACCACGTTCTACTAAACCATGGATAACATGTGGTTTAAATAACTCCAAAGCCATATCTTTTGGAATACCACATTGATACATTTTTAAGTTGGGTCCAACAACGATAACGCTTCGTCCTGAGTAGTCAACACGTTTACCAAGTAAGTTTTGTCTAAAACGTCCTTGTTTACCTTTTAACATGCTAGATAAACTTTTTAAAGGTCTATTTCCAGCACCTTGAACACTTCTTCCACGACGACCATTATCTAATAAAGAATCGACTGCTTCTTGAAGCATACGTTTTTCGTTTTGAACAATAATTGTTGGAGCACCTAACTCTAATAATTTTTTTAAACGATTATTTCGGTTAATAATTCTTCGATATAAATCATTTAAATCACTTGTAGCAAATCTTCCACCATCAAGTTGAATCATTGGACGAAGATCTGGTGGAATAACAGGAAGAGCTTCTAAAATCATCCATTCAGGACGATTGCCACTTTCTTGGAAAGCAACTAGACAATCAAGTCTTTTTACTAAACGAATTCTTTTTTGTCCTGTAGCATTTTCTAACTCTTCTCTTAATTCTTTCACTTCTTTATCAATATCTACTTCTTTTAAAAGTGTTTGAATTGCTTCGGCTCCCATGCCTACTTTAAAGCTATTTCCATATTTTTCATAGTAAGCACGATATTCTTTATCTGAAAGAGTTTGTTTTTTCATTAAAGGAGCATTACCAGGGTCTAAAACTACATAGCTTACAAAATATAATACTTCTTCTAGATCTCTTGGACTCATATCTAGAACTAAGCCCATTTTTGAAGGAACGCCTTTGAAAAACCAAATGTGTGAACAAGGAGAGGCAAGTTCAATGTGCCCCATCCGTTCACGACGAACCTTTGATTTTGTAACTTCTACTCCACAACGGTCACATACAACATTTTTATAACGTAATCTTTTATATTTTCCACAAGAACATTCATAATCTTTGGTTGGGCCGAAGATTTTTTCACAGAATAAACCATCACGTTCTGGTTTTAAAGTACGATAGTTTATTGTCTCGGGTTTTTTGACTTCTCCATAAGACCAAGAACGAATTTGTTCAGGACTTGCTAGTCCAACTTTTATTCCTTTAAAATTGTTTACTTCAATCATAGATCTTCCCCCTCCTCATCTTCATCTAATAGGGCATCTCCTGGAAACTCTAAATCATCTAAGCTGTCCCCCTCAAATTCATCTTCCTCTTCTTCATAAGGCTCTTCTGCATCTGGGATTTCTTCAGGTTCTTCTGGTTGCATATCTATTTCATCAATTTTTATAATATCTTCTTTTTCTTCTTCTGCTTCAATTTCTTTTAAATCAAGAACTTCATCTTTGTTATTAATAATTTGAACATTTAAGCCTAATGCTTGGAATTCTTTTATTAATACTCTGAATGATTCTGGTACACCAGCTTGATTTACGGTTTTACCTTTAACTAAAGCTTCATAAACTTTGACACGACCTATAACATCGTCAGATTTAATCGTTAAGATTTCTTGAAGAACATGAGCAGCACCGTAAGCATATAATGCCCAAACTTCCATTTCTCCAAAACGTTGTCCACCAAATTGTGCTTTACCACCTAAAGGTTGTTGAGTAACTAATGAATATGGTCCAGTTGCTCTTGCATGTAATTTATCATCAACCATGTGATGAAGTTTTACCATGTACATAACTCCGACATTGATTTTATGGTCAAATGGTTCACCAGTACGGCCATTATAAAGAGTAACTTTACCATCTTCGCTCATACCAGCTTCTCTCATTTCTTCATGAATATCATCTAGGTTTGCCCCGTCAAATACTGGAGTTGCATAATGAACGCCTAATCTTTTTCCAGCCATACCTAAATGAACTTCTAGGATTTGTCCAATATTCATACGAGATGGAACACCTAATGGATTTAACATAACGTCAACTGGTGTGCCATCTGGTAAATATGGCATATCTTCTTCTGGTAAAACTAATGAGATAACACCTTTATTACCATGACGACCACTCATCTTGTCACCAACTTGAATTTTACGTTTTTGAATAATATATACACGAATTATTTTAAATACACCTGCTGGAAGTTCATCACTATTTTCTTTTGTATAAACTTTAACATCATGAATAATCCCGGCAGCTCCGTGTTCAACTCGTAAAGATGTATCTCTTACTTCTCGCGTTTTTTCACCGAAAATTGCATGTAATAATTTTTCTTCACTGGTAAGTTCTTGAACGCCTTTTGGTGTAACTTTACCAACTAAGATGTCGCCTTCTTTTACTTCGGTACCGATTCTTACAATACCTTCAGAATCTAGGTTCTTACGAGCTTCTTCTCCAACATTTGGAATATCTCTGGTAATTTCTTCTGGTCCTAATTTGGTATCACGACATTCAATTTCATAGGTTTCAATATGTAAAGATGTATACACGTCATCTTTAACTAAATGTTCATTTAAGATAACTGCATCTTCGTAGTTATACCCGTTGTAAGTCATGAATGCAACGGTCATATTCTTACCTAAGGCAAGTTCTCCGTGATCGGTACTTGGTCCATCAGCGATTACTTGACCGGCAACAATCTTATCTCCTTTATGAACTAAAGGCACATGATTTGTACAAGCTCCGGCGTTGTTTCCCTCAAAATTTGCTAAATAATAGACATCTTTTCCTTTTGCATTTAAAACCACAATTTTTTTAGAATCAGCATAGTCAACTACACCGTCAGCTTTTGCAACGACACTACTTCCAGCATATTTTGCGGCTACCCATTCTACACCAGTACCAACGATAGGCGCTTCAGCTTTTAAAAGTGGTACAGCTTGACGTTGCATGTTTGAACCCATTAAGGTACGATTGGCATCATCGTAGTTTAAGAATGGTATACAGCTTGTAGTAATGGAAACTACTTGGCTTGGTGAAACGTCCACAAAGTCTACTTTGTCTTTGCTTACCATAACGTTGTCGCCATTATAACGAACGATTACTTCATCATCTACGATTTTATTGTTATCATCCAAAGCAATATTTGCTTGTGAAATATAGTAATCTGTTTCTTCATCGGCAGTCATATAATGAACGTCATCCATTTGAACAACCCCATCAATAACCCGACGGTATGGAGTCATAATGAATCCATATTCATTAATTTTTGCATATCCAGCTAAGGAAGTGATAAGTCCAATGTTTTGTCCTTCTGGAGATTCGATTGGACAAATACGTCCATAGTGACTGGCATTAACGTCACGTACATCCATTCCGGCACGGTCACGAGAAAGTCCACCAGGTCCTAAGCTTGATAAACGTCTTTTATCTGTTAACTCAGCGATTGGGTTAATTTGATCCATGAACTTAGAAAGTTGTGAAGAACCAAAGAATTCTTTTAATACCGCTGTTACTGGACGGATATTAATTAATGATTTTGGTGTAATATCCTCTGTTTCTTGAGTCGTCATTCGCTCACGAATAACTCTTTCCATACGAGCCATACCTACTTGGAATTGCTTTTCAATTAATTCACCAACTTGTCTTACACGACGGTTTCCTAAGTTATCGATTTCATCTGTACTACCAATACCTGCATGTAAATTCAAATAGTAGCTTACTGATGCATAAACATCAGGAATCGTTAAGCGTCTTTCTTCAACACTTTGATCCACACCTAATATTGGAATAATCTTATCTGGATGATTTTTATCATAAACTTTTACTTCTTGAATTTGATCATATTGATCTAACTCTTCATGAATTAAAACTTTATGTAAGCCAAACCCAGCTTGTAGTGCAGGTTTCATTTTTTCTAAAACGTCTTTTGTTACAAGAGTATCTTTTGCAACGACAACGTTACCATCAGCATCTTTAATATCTTCTGCTAAAGTACATCCAACTAAACGGTCTGTTACATTTAATTTTTTATTAAATTTATAACGTCCTACTTTAGCTAAATCGTAACGGAAATGATCAAAGAAACGCATGATTAATTGGTTCTTTGCAGAATCTAAAGTAGCTGGTTCTCCTGGTCTTAATTTTTCATAAATTTCAATTAATGCTTCATCGGTATTTTTCGTACTATCTTTTTCAAATGTATTTAAAAGATACTCATTTTCACCAAAAACATTTGTAATTTCTTCATTACTAGAAAGACCTAATGCTCTTAAGAAGGTTGTAACAGGTACTTTTCTTGTTCTATCAATACGTACAAATATTACGTCACGAGCATCCGTTTCGAATTCTAACCATGTTCCTTTATTTGGAATCATTTCTCCTGTTAAAATACGACGTCCATTTTTATCAATTTCACGTTTAAAATAAACGCTTGGACTACGTACTAATTGAGAAACGATAACACGTTCTGCTCCATTAATAATAAATGTTCCAGAATCTGTCATTAAAGGCATGTCGCCTAAGAAAATTTCTTGTTCTTTTACTTCACCAGTTTCATGAATAAAAACTCGTGCTTGAACCTTTAAAGGCGCAGCATAGTTTACCATTCTTTCCTTGGCTTCTTTAATTGAATATCTTGGTTCATCAAAGGAATAATCCCCAAAATCAATCGTTACATTTCCTGTAAAACTTTCCACAGGAAATAATTCGTCAAAAACTTCACGAATTCCTTCTTCTAAGAATTTTTGATAGCTCTTTTTTTGAACTTCCAAAAGGTCACTTAGTTCCATAGTATTTTTGCTTTTTGAAAAGCTTCTTCTAGTTCTGTAATCTCCACATTTTTTTAGTTTGTAAGCCACGATTTCACCCCATCCAATTTCTATTTTTTGAAAACTCTTTAAACGTCAAAAAAACTAACACGTCACCAATTTATAATTTTAACAACAATTTTTTTAGTTGTCAACGGTTTTCGCACGTACAATATAAAAACCTTTATCTTTATTAATCACCTCTAGCTTATATCTATCTTGAATTTCTTTCATAATACTTTTTACCCCTTGATCTTTTCGAATCACAAACCATAATTCGCCATTTTTTTCTAAAAAGTTTCTCGCCTCTAAAAGAATTTTTAAAACGACCTTTTTCCCGGCTCTTATAGGAGGATTCGTTACAATCAAATCATATTTTTTGGTAACATTTTCATATGCATCGCTTAAAAAAGCTGTTCCTTGCACTTTATTTTTTTCGATATTTTTTTCACACAAATGAATCGCTCTTTTATTTACATCTGTCATATCTACTGAGCAATGAAAATGTTTGGCCAGGACTATTCCGATAAAACCATAGCCACAGCCAACATCTAATATAGAAGAAACTTCTTTTTTTTCTTTCAAAATTGTATCGACTAAAAGTCTGCTTCCATAATCAATGTGATTTTTAGAAAAAACTCCTAAATCACTAAAAAAAGTGAAAACGCTCCCCTCGTTTTCAAAATCTACTTGCCTTAACTCGCTTTTCAGATTTTGATTATTTGTAAAATAATGTTCCAAGAAATCACCAGTCCATTAACGTTTAACTTTACTGATACTTTAGCAAAAAAAAGAAACGATGTCAATTCTTTATCGTCTCTTTTTTAATAACTTAGCAAAATTTTACAATTATGCAATTGTCCATTCATCATCACTATTTAACTCTGGACTATTTTCTTTGAATGTAGCTGTTTTTGGAGTTCCATTATCATTGAATGTGAAATCACCTTTAACAGTTACAGGAATTGTAAATTGATTTGTTTCAGCATTAAATGTGATTGATGGATCTGAAATTGTATCAACTGTTCCTTCTGCTTCATAGTATAGAATTCTTTCAGTGATATCTGTAGATGGACCTTCATGGTTAACATCATCTTCAGTAAATCTTTCTTTAGTGAATCCAAAGTTAACAGTGATTTGAGCTCCTAATTGAGCAAAATCATAGTTATCTACATCTTGTCCTTCTAAGTATACATATACACGAACTTTAGTAATACTATTTGGAGCTAAAGTCATGAATTGAGGACGAGCTGTACCAGTTAACATTTTTTCAGTATCAGTAAATGTATCTAAATCAACTAATTCTCCATCATCAATTGATTTTGTATAAGTATTGTAAGCAGCACCATCGTATACGTCAACATTGCTTCCAACTGTAAGTTCTTTAGAAATTACGTAAGTTGGATAAGCTGTACCATCTTCTACTGTACCACATGCTGTACCTACATTATAAGAACTATCATCTTCAATAGTATCTCCAGTTGGAGTAGCTTTTCTTGTTGAACATGCTTCTTCATACCAGTTAATTGCGTTTTGAACGTGTTTAGTATCATTTGGTTCCCAAACTTGAGCAGTACGGCAAATACCAGTAATATAATCAGCATCAGTATTTGTTCCATTATTTGCACATGTAATACTTGTAATTCTAGCATCATCTTCAATTTCGGCACTAATTCTTCCGATTTGAGCGAAAGCTACACGTACAGAGTTTTCAATACCTGTATTTTGAACTCCTCCAGCTCCTAATGTAACAGCTGAATTTGTTGTTAAATAAATTGCTTCTTCATTTAATGGATTATTATCTACATAGTATTCTTCACCAGATAGGTTTTTAATGAATAAGTCGAATGCAACATAACCATCACCTTCAACATATTCAGTTCCAGTGTCGACTTGAGTAGAGAAATTATCTACTTGACTAGCAAGTAAACGATAACCACCTGCTGTAGCTGTTAAACTTCCTTTTTCATACAATTTCATTCTTGATGAAGCTGTATCCATTTCACCAATAGTACTCATAGGAATTAACTCTACATCAGCAAGTTGATTCGCATTATTTGCATATTGTGGAGCGTTTGCTACATCTAACTCATATGTCCAGTTTTTACCATCCATTGATAAGTATAAACCTTCAGTAGATGCAATGTTAATGTCAAAGCTTGAAACATTAACTGTACGCATACCAATGAACCATGCGTATGTGGAAGTCGCTAAAACGATTCCACATAACACACAGATTACTACTAAATTTCTTATTTTTTTGCTTTGCTTTTCATTATATTTTTTCTTGCCTTTTTTCATTATTTCCTCCTATGGACCTGCATCTACGTCAGTAATTTGCCATTCGCCGTCTGGGTCTCCAACTGTTGGAGTTGTATAAGTAGCTTTCTTAGCTGTTCCATCATCTTCGAATGTAAATTCCATTACTTCTCTTGGTACACTGAAGACATCAGCATCAAATGTTACAGTATCTGGCACAATATTTGTTACAGCACCAGTAGCTGTATAATCTACTTCTCTTACAGATTGAACATCATCTGGTAACTCTGGATCAGTATGTCCAACATCTTCACCATCAAATCTTTCTTTAGTGAATCCAAAATTAATTGTAATTTGACGTCCTAATGAAGCAAAGTCATAGTTATCTACGTCTTGTCCTTCTAAGTAAATATAAACACGTACTTTTGTAATACTATTAGGAGCTAAGTACATGAATTCAGGACGTTCAGTTCCTTTTAAATTCTTTTCAGTATCTGTAAATGTATCTACATTTACTAATTTTCCGTCAGCTGCAGTAGGACTTATAGAATTTGTCCATCCATTATATTCAGTACCATCATAATTATCTACTTGATCTGTTTCATCAATTACACCACTTACAGCGTAAGTTGGATAGAATGTTCCATTTGTAATTGGGTCACATGCTGCTCCAAATGAACCTTCGTCAGTAATGTCTGCTCCAGTTCTCTTCTTACAAGCAGTTGCATACCAATTAATTGCATTGTCTACGTGATCTGTATCATTTGGTTCCCAAATTGTTGCATCACGAGTACAAATACTTGTTACATTTCCACCACCAGCACAACTAATACCAGTAATTTCAGCTATTTGATCATCATAATCGTCTGCATTAGCATCTGCACCTGTCGTAGCAACTACACGACCGATTTGAGCGAATGCAATACGAACAGAATTTTCGATTCCTGTTTTGTCTGCATCTGCACCAGCATCAGATACAATAACTTGTGATTCTGGAGTTAAATAGATAGCTTCTTCATTTTGAGCTGGATCAGCTAAGTAGCTATAATATTCATTTCCACTTAAGTTTTTAATAAATAAGTCAAATGCCACATATCCATTTGCTTCTTCAGGCCCAGAGTTTTGTACTTGGCTAGCCATGATACGATATCCACCAGGTGAAGCTGTAAATGAACCTTTTTCAAACATTGTTAATCTTGATGAAGCTGCATTGATTTTACCTACACTACTCATTGGAATCAAGTCGCTCCATTTATTTGTGTTTCCATCGTAACCAGCAGTAGTAATATTCTCTTCATTAATGTTTACTGTATAATCCCAGTCTTCACCATTTAAAGATAAATATAAGCTTTCTGTCGTGGCAATATTAACATCAAACCCCGAAACGTTAACTGTTCTCATACCAATAAACCATGCGTATGTTGAAACAGTTAAGATTACTGCACATAATGTACAAGCAACCGCTAATTTTTTAATTCGCTTTTCGTGCTTGCCATTTCGCTTGTTTTTCATCTTTTTTTACCTCTTCCTTCCCATATTTTTTTGTTCTTTTCCTTTCAAGAAACCATTTTTCCGGAATTTAGTACTACAAATAGATTCTTAAAAGTATCCGATTGTAATAATATCAACTCACCTCTACAAAAAAAGAAAGAACATTTTCACTTCAATAAAAACAGATTTAACATGGTTAAAAAACTAGAAAAATCGTTTTATTTACTATGCATATATTCATTCTCCTTTTTTCATCCTAACATACTAAAGTCGCCCTCGGATATTCTTTACAATACAATAATATTTTAAGATATCTATTTTGAAAAGTCAATGTGAAATGTCGATTTTTGTCGAAAGATTTTTTGAAAAATTTAGCAGTAAAAATCATAAACAGATATAAATATAGTATAATACAAAGCAAAAAAGCAGGATGATTGCTTCTTTAGTATCAATGGTTTTTTCACTTCTTGCAAAAAGAAAAAGAAAAAAAGATGAAAGAAAAACAGCCAGGATATCTATAGAATTAAAACCGGTTAAAAGAACATCTCCATAAAGAATTATCGGTAATCCTAGTACGATGCAAATATTAAATATATTCGTACCAATAATATTTCCAATTGCAATATCAAATTCACCCTTAGTTGCGCTGGTTATCGTCATAAATAATTCGGGAAGACTTGTACCAATAACTATGGCAAACATGGTAATAATTTTCTCACTTATCCCAAAATTATGAGCAATCGTTTCTGCGTTTTCTACAATTAAATCGCTACTAAATGTAATAAAGATAATGGAGATAATTAGTAAGAGAATTGCGATTATAGGAGTATATTTGCTTTTACTTCTTCTTGAGTTGTTGTCTTTTTAAAAAGCATTTGAACTAAATATAAAACGAATAAACTAAATAAAAGAAGTAAAATAAACCCATCAGCTCTAGAAAAGGTATTCGCTGCGAGTGGATTAAATAAACTATCTAACATTAAAATAGAAAAACCTGTAGTTACTATAAGTAAGATAGGTAGTTCTTTTTTTATTGTCACATGTTTGACTTTAATGGGTTTAATAAAACTAGCCAGTCCTATAATTAAAAATACATTGACAATGCAACTGCCGATGACATTTGCAAAAGCAATCTCACCATTTTGACTTGCAACGCTTTGAAAAGAAATAGCAAGCTCGGGGGCGCATGTTCCAAAAGCCACGACAGTAAGGGCTATAAGCATTTTCGGAATTTTTAGTTTTAAAGCTAACGATGAAGCTGCATCAACTAAAACATTTGAAAAGAAAACGATAAGAACAAATCCCAAAATCAAATAAAACACTTCCATACGACAACTCCTCATTCTGTAGTAATAGTATCATTAAGTTTCCATCTCGTCAAATAGTATTCTAACAAAAAAAGAAACGAATATAACTCGTTTCTTATGGGGTTACTTGTGTAAATGTCCAATGAGCTTCTTCTGCTGTAGTCGCGGTGATATAAGTGGCTTTCATGTCTACCCCGTTATCTTTAAAGGTAAAAGTAATGGTATCGTTTGGAATAGTAAACTCCCCATTATTATATGTTACTTCCGCAACAGAAATATCAGTTATTGCTCCATCAGCTTCATATGTAGCATTTCTCGTTGTTGAGACATCATCAGGAAGTGCTGGTCCAGTATGATCCACATCTTCACCTGTAAATCTTTCTTTGGTAAATCCAAAATTTACTGAAATTTGACGTCCTAATTGAGCAAAATCGTAATTATCAACATCTTGTCCTTCTAAATAAATGTATACTCGAACTTTCGTAATGCTATTTGGCGCTAAGTACATGAAAGCTTTTCTTGCTGTACCCACTAATCTTTTTTCAGTATCTGTAAATGTATCTACTGCATATAACTTTCCATCAGCTGGAGCATTACTTATTGAAGCAGTCCATCCATTATATTCAACGCCATCATAATTATCAACTTGATCCGTTTCATCAATTACCCCGCTAATTGCATAGGTTGGATAATAGACTCCATCCGTAATTGTCCCGCACGCTCCGGCATAAGAACTATCCGAAGTGATATCCGCACCATTTCTATGTAAACAAGAAGTAGTATACCAATTAATTGCATTTTCTACATGAGCTGTATCATTTGGCTCCCAAATAGTTGCATCTCTTGAACAAATGCTTGTTACGTTTGCATCATTTGTACAACTGATTCCCGTAATTACGCCTTCATCAGTAGTTGTCGCGATTACTCTTCCGATTTGAGCAAAGGCCACGCGAACAGAATTTTCAATACCTGTTTTTTCAGCATCTACTCCAGAGTCTGATACCACAACACTTGAGTCCGGTGTTAAATAAATTGCTTCTTCGTTTTTCATTGGATCATCAAGATAGCCATAATATTCCTCACCGGATAAATTTTTAATGAATAAGTCAAATGCGACATATCCATTTGCTTCTTCAGCGTCAGAGTTTTTTACTTCGCTAGCCATGATACGATATCCTCCAGGCGAAGCTGTAAATGAACCCTTTTCATACAAAACTAGCCTTGAAGAATTTGCATTGATTTTTCCAACACTACTCATTGGGATTAGCCCTACATTTCCCCAGCTATTCGTATGATTTGCATACACAACATTTGGATCATCATAATTTTCTTCGTTAATATTTACCGTATAGTCCCAGTCACGACCATTTAAAGATAAGTATAAACTCTCTGTTGATGCGATATTAATATCAAAACCTGAAACGTTAACAGTACGCATTCCAATAAACCATGCATAGGTTGAAACGGATATAAGAACTATACTTATAGTACATATTAACCCTAAACGTTTCATTTTCTTTTTGTGCTGTTCATTTTTTTGCTTTTTCATTTTACTCCCACTTCCTATTTTGACATAAGCCAAAAGTTTCTATTCTTTTACTATATTTTTATTATAATTTTTTTAAGATTTTTTTGTCAATGAATTTATTCATACTTGTCATGTTCTTTTCAAAATAAAAAAAGCAAACCAAAATTTGCCTTTTATTAAACTTCAGGAGCATTGGCAGTAAAATCCATATGAACTTTAAATTCACCGCCTAAAATATTGTCTGTACACTCTAAATCATCGCCATCAATCCAAATTACTAAAGTATACTCATCAATGGCTCCTGGTGTAAAATCAGGAACATATAAAGAAGTTACTAAATTATCATTTACAAATTTTGTAGTTCCTTCTTCTGCTTCCCCAGTTATACTTTCTTTAGCATAAGTTGTTGGAACTCCATTGCGATACAACCGAATTCGAACAGCTTCATCAATATTTTTAATGACATCTTCTATAACAATAGATGTCCAATACTCTGTAGTCTCTTCACCAGTATTTTCTATATAAAAAGTATAAGCAAGATACTCATCTCCATTATGGCTGCCACCACCACGAGATGCAATATCTTCGGGAATCCAAGCAGATAACATGTCATCAAAAACATTTGGAGAAGGCGCTAAAAGCTCAGTTCGAAAGACCTTATATTCAGGATCATCATAAATAAGTAACCCATGATCAAAATATAAATTTTCTTCCATATTAATGCTAAAATTTCCTCGATTATAGATAATTCCTACTACAAAGTAAAATAATAGTAAACAAAAAAGAATAATGGCTAATGTTATCCAAAATATTTTTCTTAACCTTTTTTCTTTGTGTACTGTAGAGGATACTCTATTAATTTTTTCTTCCATACTACGCCACCCTATTCTTTAATCATTATAAAAGTTCTTGTCCTTTCTTGTCAATTATAAATCTTAATTGATAAGTGAATCCATTTAAAATTGGAAAAAAGAAATCATTTTAAGTTTTCGATTTCTTCTTTGTTTAAACCAGTAAATTCCATAATTTCTGAAATTTCTTTGTTTTTGTTTAACATTTTCTTAGCAATCTCAATCGAATTTTGTTTGCTTCCTTCTTGGATGCCTAATTCATAAGAACTTTGTTTTTCATGTTTATGTTTCTCTTCTAAATCATAATACATTAAGAAGTCTTCATCTTGAGTTAACTCTTCGACTTTTTTTACCATGCCTTTAAACTTCTCCTTCCCTTTATACTTCTCTTTTAATTCTTCGATGCTTGGATATTTTTGAAAGAAGTCC
>CAJFEV010000024.1 GCA_904374795.1 uncultured Bacilli bacterium | reverse complement strand
ACGATACATTTCGAAGCTCAATACTAACCCTGATATCTAACTGTCTACGCTTAGTTATATATGTTACCATGTATAACCCAAGACTCGCTACTAGATGTGACGGGTATCACTTTCTAGATGAGATTTCCACTCACTAATTTATTCGACCTACACAGTCGCACCATCCATATATCTTAAATAAAATCGAACTCGTAATTTTTCTTTAACAAAATGATCTAATTCATTCAAATAAATATTTGCAAAAAACTGAGAAGTATAATTTCCAATCGGAATTCCTTTTACTCCCTCTTCATCAAAAATAATCTTTTTAGTAAATTGAAGCAATTTAGGATCTCGAATCTTTCTTTTCAAAATTTTATACAAAATAGTTCGATTTATATTATAAAAATAACCAGATATATCACATTTTAAAACATAATAATTTCCATAATTTCTTCTCATAATTCGCATCATTCTCTGTAAATCTTCTACAGCCTTATGTCCACCTCGCATTGGCAAACAAGCATAAGTATGCGTAATAAATCTTGGCATCATATAGGGTTTAATAAATTCCTCGACATACCACTGATGAACAACACGGTCAATATAAGGTAAAGATTTTATAATTCTTTCCTTAGGTTCATAAATAGTAAAAACACGATATTTGCCAAAACAATAAGTATTATTTTCTAATTTTTTGATAATGTTTGTAATATTTGTTTCCAAATTCATTTCAAACAGCAAAACTTCTTTTTCAAATCTTTTTCCTTTTGAAGCTCTTTCATGAGCTTCAACTAGTTTATCAAAAGTAAGTTTACTATCCCAAACATTTTTTATGCTTTTAGGCATGAATTAATCCACCCACCTAAAAGATTCCCAACATGAAAAAGTTTTGTACTCCACGCTCGATAATTTTGAATTGTAATATATTTTGCTTTATAAGAAACTCGAACCAAAACTTTCAACATTTTAAGTTTTACATCTAAAGTATTCAAAGCTTCTAACTTTTTTCCCTTATCATAAAACTTAAAAGCATAAATTACTTGCTCCATCCCCTCATATGTAACCAATTTAATCTGCGAAGCCAAAGCAAATCTTTCACATTTAGGAAATTTTTTTAAAATCATTTCAGTATAACTTAATAAATCAAGATATTTACCATAAATTTTTAAACTTTCTATTTCATCAGCACGAACCTTATTCTTTTTCTTTTTTAAAACAATTTTTCCATTTTCAACAATATTATTTTCCATTACACATCTCCTGTAACTTAGAAAGTCTATTTATCGCGTCAATAGGTGTAAGCTGATTTATATCAATATCTTGAATATAACGAATAATTTTTTCATACTTTTCCTGAACAGTATACAAATCATAATCTTCTACAACAACAACATTCAACTTATGATTTTGAAAAACTCTCAAATAACTATCCAAGCTAGCAACAGGAAAACCACATTTATCCACATTTTTAGCAAACGAAGTAATTTTCAAAACAACATAATCATTTATTTTTTTGGCATCATCCGCCAAAAAAATATAAAACCCCCCACATCGAAATAAATATAATTTATCTGAATCCTGTTCTTTTAATTCTAAATATTTATTGTATATTTTACTCATAAACATCAATCCTTTCAAAAAATACACAAAAAAAGGCAAGCTCGTTGCCTAGAAAAAGAGAGGCAACGAGCTTACTACAACCACTAATTCTACAAAACTACATTTATTACTACATCTAATCTATCTTATGAAAAAAGGGAAAATACGCCTCACGGCGTCAAAACAACGCGGAAACTAACATCACCATGCACGTGACCATGCGCATTACTAAAAGCAAACACACCAGCATAAAAACCGTCTGTATGAGCAGCTCCACGTATAAACCACGGCTTACTAGACAAAACAAAATTAGCAAGGTCGGCGTTTTTATTAATTTCCTTATTTATTATATCAAATATCAGCTTGGTTCATAAAATAAATCGTCAGGCTTCATTTGAAATATCCGTGCGATTTTTACAGCATGATCATAAAACAATCTTCTTTTTTTATTCTCAATTTGCCAATAGTAGCTTTTACTTAATCCTAATATTTTACTCATATCCTCGCAGGACAAGTTTCTTTTTTTTCTTTCCAAATACAATTTTTGATAATTTTTTTTCATAAGATCACCTACTAAATAAAATTATATCACATAAAAATCATATATACCCACCAAATTATAAATAATGCAAATTCTTTTGCGAAAATATCGATAGGTGATAAAAATGAATTTTGAAAGACTTAAAGAACGAAGAAGTTACGAAGGCTATACACAACAAAATGTCGCAGATATTTTACATGTCCAAAGAGCAACTTATGCAGGATGGGAAACAGGAAAAGACATCATGCCTTTAAGACAATTATATAAAATAGCAAACAGTTACCAAATCAGTTTAGATTATCTAACCGGATTATCAGATGACGAAACAAAAATGAAATCAAAAAGTAAATCCATTGATATTAATAAAGTCGCAGAAAATCTTAAAAATTTTCGAAAGAAAAAGCATTTAACTCAAGAACAAGTTGCTAAAGCACTTCAAACTACTCAATCTAATATTCATAAATATGAAACTGGAAAATGTTTAATTACCACAATGTACGCTTTAGAATTTGCCAAACAATTTTCCTATTCATTAGACGAACTACTTAATAGAAAATAGAAAAAAAGTAGAGATTACTCTACTTTTTTAAAACATTTTATCAACACCCTTTGGTATCTTATCTTGAATAATTGTTTCTACAATTTTATCTTCTCTTTCCTTACTCACTTTTTTTCCTGTCATTTCACTTAAAGTAGTAATAACTTCGCGCAATGTCTTTTCATCTTTCATATTACCATTTTGTAATTTTGAAGCTAAATCTAAAATAGTATCTTTACTTACTTTGGTTTTTTTCTCTACTTTTTTAAAAAAATTATCTCCAAATTCCATAGAATACCTCCTAAAAGTATTCTATGCCAAATTTATTGTAAAGAATCATTATAAAAAATATCATCTGGCTTTAATTGAAAAATAGCCGCAATCTTTTTAGCAACATCATAGTAAAGTCTACGATTATTATGCTCCAGTTGCCAATAATACGATTTACAAACACCAAGCATATCAGCCATTTGCTGATAAGTATAACCATGCTCTATTCTTAGTCTTTCCAATTTATAATTTTTCGTTTTGCTTTCCATATTTCCTCCAATAAAGTTCTTTTATCTTATAATAAAACAATAAAAATGTCAATTTTGTATAGCGATTACTAGGTGGACATCACCTATTATGACCAATAGACTAATGTTATAGATGGAGGTAGTTATGCAAGACATAAAAAAGACTATTGGTAATAATTTAAGATATATTCGCTTTCAAAAAGGGTTATCCCAAGAAAAATTCTACGAACAATTCGATTTAAATCCAAAATATCTAGCCAGTATTGAACGTGGCGAAATCAATATGGGCGTGGAATTTCTAGCTAACTTAGCTATAGCTCTAAACGTACCCATTACTGAGTTAATCTTAGAAGATACAAAAAAACAAATAACAAAAAGAAGAATTGACCAAAAAGGAAATCTTTCCAAATAAGATTTCCTTTTTTAATCTTCATTTCGATTTTTAAATTTAAACAATATTGGAGTTCCTATAAAATCAAAATTCTCGCGTATCTTATTTTCTAAATATCTTTCATAACTAAAATGGACCAATCCTTTATCATTAACGTAAAAAACAAATTTAGGAGGACGTACACCTTCTTGATTAACAAAATAAATTTTTAATCTTTTTCCCTTATAAGAAGGAGGCTGATGAATTTCAACTGCATCTTTAATGACAGAATTAATTAACGAAGTCTTAACTTCTCGACCATGATTTTCATAAGCTTTAATAATTTCAGGCATTAATAAATGAATTCTTTTTTTAGTTAATGCTGACAAAAATACAACTGGAGCATATGTAGCAAACTGAAATTCATGTTTCAATAATTCTTGCCATTTCTTAAATTCTTCCTGAGAATTATCTACAGTATCCCATTTATTTACACATAAAACTAAAGCTTTTCCAGTTTGAATAGCTAATCCGGCTATATGTTTATCATGTAACGTTATACCTTCTTTAGCATCAATAACCAAAACACAAACATCACTGTCTTCTATCGCCTTTAAGCTGCGAAGTAAACTATATTTTTCAACGTTTTCATAAATTCTTCCTCGTTTACGCATACCTGCTGTATCTACCATAATAAATTCTTCGCCATGATAAGTAAATTTCGTATCGGTAGCATCTCTAGTTGTTCCAGCAATATCACTTACAATCGCCCGCTCTTCATTTAAAAGCGCATTTACCAAACTGGATTTTCCCACATTAGGTCTTCCAATTAAACAAAAACGACATAAAGAAAGAGAATCATCTAAAGTTTTTTCTGAAACATCCTTAGTAATATACTCAAAAAGTTCACGAATTCCTTTTTTATGAGAAGCTGAAACTCCCATAACATGCTCAAATCCAAGCTCATAAAAGCGATAAATATCCTCTAAGCGTTTTTCGTTATCAATCTTATTTACAACAACCAAAACATCCTTTTTAGCTTTCAAAAGCATATCTCGAATCATAAAATCACTTTGATTTAACTCCGTTTTTCCATCAACAATAAACAAAACTAAATCTGCTTCATCAATAGCAAAAGTCGCTTGCATAAAAATATCTTCCTGAAAATTGTCATTTCCAAGTTCCAATCCTCCAGTATCAATAACAGAAAATCTTTTATTTTGATATTCAGCAACCCCATAAATACGGTCACGAGTAATTCCCGGCATATCCATAATAATCGAACGATTCTCACCTATTAATCGATTAAACAAGCTTGATTTTCCAGTATTAGGTCTGCCAATTAAACAAACTGTCTTCATTCATCTTCCCCCTTCCTAAGAAATAAAATTATTTTAGCAAAAAAAAGAAAAAAAGTAAATTAACATTCTGTACTAGGCCGAGCTATACAATCATTATTTTCAGACTCACCAGAAGCACAAATCCGTATACAATTATCTTCCGATTGAGTTTCTCCAGCTTCACACAACCGTATTCCATCACATTCACTAATAACATCAGTATTTACATAAAAAGCTTGAGCACGTTTATTTTTTATATATAAACCAATTAAATTACTATCCATAGCTTCATTCGTAACCGGATTAATAACGTAACTTCCTTTCTCATCATTTTCACGATCTGTAATTCCTTGCTCAACTAATTCATCAATCGAGATAGTATAATAACAAGAAGTACTTAAACGGCTCATATGCTCTTCTCCCCATCTTTCGGCATCAGTTAGTAAAATATCAACCTTTTCACAAAGCAAATTCTGTTTTACACTATTAGATATAGAAATCGCACTTGGTACTGCTATAGTCGCTAAAAGAGCTAAAATAACAATAACTGCAAGCAACTCAATTAAAGTAAAACCTTTTCTCATATTTTTCACCTACTATAAGTATACCATGAATTAGAAAAAAAGAAACGAAGAATCGTTTCTAAAAAGCATCAATAGTAACTTTTATAGGTCCAAGTTTATGAATATATGCAAATGCATTTAATAAAATTCTTATAGCCTTTGCATTTCGTCCATCTTTGCCAATAACACTACCCATAGAGGATTCAGGAATTAGAATATCAACTAAAATTCCTTCATCTTCACTTTCATATTGACTAACCTTTACTAAATCCGCCTCTTTACATATACTTTTCACTAAAAATTCAGCATAATTAACAATATCCATATTACTTGCCTACTTTTTTACTTTCAGCATATTTTTTCATAATGCCTTGTTTACTTAAAATACTACGAACAGTATCTGTTGGAATTGCTCCATTGTTAAGCCATTTTAAAGCTTTTTCTTCAGAAACAGTTACCTTATCTGAACCTTTAACAGGATCATAAGTACCTACTACTTCTAAGAAACGTCCATCTCTAGGACTTCTTGAATCAGCGGCAACAATTCGATAAAATGGTTTAGCTTTAGAGCCCATTCTTTTTAATCTTAACTTAACAGCCATTTAAAATACCTCCTTCACATCAACTAATACCATTTTATCAGTAATGCAAAAAACTGTCAACATTTTTTTGTTGACAGAAAAAAGAAAACAAGAAATTAATCTAAGATAAATACTCATCTGATACTTCATCAATACTATCCATTTCTGATTCGTCTACAATTTCTTCATAATCATCAAAATCATCTTCAACTGGAACCTTTATTTTTGTATCGCCCACAATTTCTACCCCTAATTCTTTTTCAATATCTAAAACAATGTTCCCATCAGAAACTTGTACATTAGTAACCGTCGGCTGCTTTAAACTTCGCACAATAATTTCAGAAGTATTTGTAAGCGTTGCTTCATCTTTTAAAGGAACATTTAAAATTTCATTATATCCAAATTTTTTAGAGTTAACTTTAGTTTTTGTATCATTATCATAAGCATACCAAACATTCACATCAAAAGAACCAGTAACCCCCACTTTTCCAGACTGATTATTTCCTGAAAAATTGTGATTAATAACCCAACAACCTAACACAGTATCGACATTTTCATCAGGAGTGAAAGAAAAATGCATACTATTTGTTTTTTTAGCTTTACCAATCACAGCTTTCGTAACAATTTCTTTATAATTAGCCATTTACATTCACCTCTATAGTAATCTATGCAAAACACCCAAAAAATGATACAATAAAAAAAGAAAGAAGGAAGAAAAATGGATTGCATATTTTGTAAAATTGCCAATAAAGAAATCTCAAGTAATATTCTATATGAAGATAAGGAATTTTTAGCTTTCCTAGATATGAATCAATCAAAAATTGGTCATACCCTAATTATTCCCAAAAAACATTTAGAAGATTATTCTAAACTATCTTCTGAAGAATTAAAAAAAATGTTTGATATTGCTAGTATTCTCAGTCAAAAAATTATGAAGAAATTAAATATAAAAGGAGTAAGTTTAAATTTTAACTATGGTTCTTTGCAAGAGATAAAACACGCGCATCTTCACATATGTCCAGACAAAGAAAATAAAAAGAAAAAGACTGTAGAAGAAATTTTTGCCATTTTAAAAGACGACAATTAATCGTCTTTTTTTAATGGGCTTACTACAAAAGTATTCATTTCATTCATCGAAGTTTTACATAAAACTTCTTCAATATCTTTAGCAGTAATATTTTCTAAAATTTCCTTTTCATTCGTAATGATTTTTCCATAAGTAACTAACATGTAAGTTAAAGTATCATTGACATATTCCGGATCTTCATACCCTAATACCAAATTAGCTATTTCTGATTTAATCTTTCGCAAAATATCTTTTTCTAACACTTCTAAATTTTTCATTTTTTCTTTTAAAATATCTAAAACTTCCAAAGGATATTTCGTTTTAGTCCAAACTTTTAAAACAAGATACTTTCTCTCCCATTCTACACTGGTATTTAAAGTTAACGCCAATTTCTTTTCAAATAAATCTTCGCGAAACAAAGACGTCGAGCCAAAATTCGAAATTAGAATCAATTGAAAAATACTTAAAAGAGTTACAATATTTTTCTTAGGCAAAGCATTTATAGGAACTTTAACAGATACATAAACCTTAGGAACCTCAACATTAGCAAAAATTTCCTTATGCTCACATACAATTTTTTGGGGTTCAAAATAACGTGGAAAACGTGGTTTATTCCATTCACAAAACTTTTTCTTTTTCTGATTTTCTTTCACAAAATGAATAACCTCTAATGGATCAACATTTCCTGTAACAACTAAAAAACTATTTAAAGGATGATAAAAAGTATGATAAAAGAGTTTTAAATCTTGTAAAGAAATTTTCTCAATATCTGAAAGTGTTCCTAAACCACTGATACGATTAGGATAATGAAAAAACAAACAACTATTAATTCCATAATAAGCTAGACTTGCTGCATCATCTTTTCGCATCCTAGCCTCTTCCAAAATTGGACCTCTTTCGGCTTCAAAATATTCTAAAACAAAATTCTTGGTTTGTATAGAATCTAACAAAAGCTCTAAATTTTCTAATATGTTAGTTGTTCCAACAAATTCATAAACTGTTTTATCAGCAAAAGTCGCAGCATTACTATAACTATTTAATTTATTGAAATTTCCAAGTAAAGAAGAGCCATCATCATTTTTACACATAATATGCTCTAAATAATGCGCAGTCCCACTAGGAACAGAATACTTTTTTTTATTTACAGTAAATTCCGTATTTTCTGCTCCCCCAAGAAAAACAAGGGATCCTTTAAAGGTATTAACTTTTTTATTTACCCAAACATAGACTTTCAATCCATTATCACATTGATCAAAAAAAACTTTCTCATCAATTCCTTTTAAAACAATCTCGCGCATTAAGATTCTCCTTCTTCCAAAATATAACAATAAGTAAATTCAAATTTTTTGGCCAATACTTGCAAATCATGAATAGATACTTTAGGAATTTCTTCATAGTATTCCTCATTAAGTGCTCTACCAAAAACTTCATGAAAATAATATGTATCAATAAGACCATAAATATCATCTTCACGTATTTTTAAATCAGCTAAAAACTTTTCTTTTTGTTGTTCAAAATAATCTTTATCTATTTCTCCCTTAATCATTTCTTTCATGGTTTTGTCTATCATACTTTTTGCTTTCTTAATTTCTTTTTTATTTAATCCAACATAAACCATGCCAAAAGAATCATTAGAATTTAAAATGAACCCACAATAATAGCACAAAGAATTTTCAATTCGTAAATATCTTGTAAGTTTATCAGTCATATTCGCTGAGCCCAAAATTCTAGTAAATATAGGACCAACAAAATTTCTTTCAAAAGAAGTAAGTTCCTTAAACTGATAATAACATAATAACTGTGTTTGATTATAAGTGCTTTTAACACTTTCTTCATTATAAGAACCAATGGTATTAAACACAGTATCCGAAACTTTTTCTAAAACAATGGAAGGTTTATAAAAAAGTTTTTCAATTTTTTTAACTAAACTATCCATATCTAAATCCCCAATAAGTAAAATTTCACAATGAGCATTCTCAAACAAATTTTTATATTCCAATACAAGCTCTTCATTGGTTACTCGATCCAACTCTTCGTGTGACCCCAATAGCCTTACACCACTCACACTATCCTTAAATATTCTCTGCAAACTATCAATTCGCGCAAAGGATAATGGACGCTCTTTATATTGTTCTAATAAAACATGAATTTTTTCTTTTAATATAGTAATGGAACGTTCATCAAATTTTCCATTTTTAATATGCGGATGAAGAATTACTTCAAATAAAAATTGAATTACTTGAGTTAAATACTTTTCATCATTTACAAATTTCGGATGTAAAAAATCAATAGAAAAAGAAGTAAAATGATTATAACCAATTCGAAAATAATCACAAGCAAATTCCAAATTATAAAGCTCTTCCAACGCAATTGTCATTTCTCTTTTTGTAGGATATTTTAAAGAAGTATACTGCATCGCCGCGGCTAGCAAATTTCTTCGACTTAAATTAACATGACGAATATCCTCACGAAAGCGAATCTCCATGTAACAATTTTTAAATTTATCTGTTTGAATTGTATAGATATCATAACTATCTAAATTATATTTTTTATACTTCATGTAGATACCTCCACTTTTTTAGTATGGCTGAGTTCTTCATTTTTACACTCATGATAACAAGAAACAAAATAATCATCGGTCATACCAGCTATAAAATCTATAACCATTCGCTTAGATGAAGTAGTACATAAATATGCATCTTTTTTATAATTCAAAAAATTTTGATAAATCTTGGAATTTCTATTTTGCTGCTCTATATCTTCTAAAAAACTATGAAAAACAGTATAAAACATATTCTTTATATGATCCTTTTCATCGCTAGACAAAGCTTTATCATAAAGATTTTGATAATTGAATTTTTTTAACGAAACAATAGCGTCATAAACATTTTTACTTAATTTAATATAGGGTTTGCCTAAACTATTTTTAATAATATCTAAAATAATTGTATTAATAATGTCACGATTTTTAACCCCTAAAACTTCACGAATTTCTTTAGGAATATCTTCCTTTTGAAATAATCCAAGCATACAGGCATCTTCAATATCACGACCCAAATAAGCGATAATATCACTTATGCGAACAACACATCCTTCCAAAGTCATAGGCACCAATTTTTTTACTGCATCCTTATATAAATATGTATCCTGATATTCTTTTAAAAATTCTTCTTTACTCTTCTTTTTAGGATGATATTCACCAGAAACAAATTCTCCATTATGACACATAATCGCATCCAAGACCTGCAAAGTTAAATTACACCCTTCTCCACCACGCTCAAGTTCCATTAAAAGTCGAACACTTTCAATATTATGATGAAAATACCCCTCTTTATTTTCTAAACTAATTTGATTTAAAACCGATTCACCAAAATGTCCAAACGGTACATGTCCTAAATCATGACCCAAACCAGCGGCTTCAATTAAATCTTCATTAAGGCCAAGAGCTCTTCCAATCGTACGTGCAATTTTACTAACATACTGAACATGGATCATTCTCTTTGTAATATGATCATTATTTTTCATGGAATATACCTGAGTTTTATCACTATATCTTACATAAGCATATGTATAAATAATTCGATCAATATCGCGAAAAAAAGGACTTCGTAAATCTTCTTTTTCTTCTTTAAAACGAATCGTCTCTTGATCTAAACAAGCATAAGGACTAAGACCTATATTATGTCTTTCCATATTTTTTTCCAACAAGTTTTCCAAATTTACTACCTCCATATCAAAATGGTAACATATATTTGTTCGTACCGCAAGAAGAACAAAGTCTATAAACCCTTTTTTATTCTATCTTAAGAAAAATGAAAAAAGAATAGAACTAATACTCCTATTCTTAATAAATTTATTTTCTTCTTCGTCCTTTAAATAAAACATTAATATCTCCATTCAAAGAAGTTGCTTCTAATTCATGTTTCTCATCTAATAATATAGGAGATATTGTTTCTATTGTGTTTTTATGCATATCACCATTTAAAGTCTTTAAATAGGTTCTGTAATTTATAATAGATTCTAATATTCTTACATCAATATTTCCATTCATTGTTTTAAGTCTTCCAAATAATAAATCTATATCATGTAAGTTGATACTACCATTCATTGTTTTAGCAACCAATTTAAAAAATAATAAATCTGAAATAGTCAAATTACCAGACTTAAGATCAACACGAAATTCTTGTATCTGAGACTTTTTAGGCACGATAAGTTCAACACTAGCTTCTTCGCCAGAATGACCATAAAATATATTTCTAGAACTTCCTGAAGTAAAACTACAGTCATAAATCACACAATTATTTATAAATATACTGCTATGATTAAAACTCCCCGTAACTTTAGGTTGCATCTCTTTAATAACCGCTTCATTATATCGTTCTGTAACATCTATTTTACCAGCAGTTCTAACAATTGGAACAGATACATTATCTGGATATATTGAAATATCAGAAACATTCAATTCAACAGCCACAGATGTAATATTCTTAGCTAATTTAAATTCATTTTTCCCTATAAAAATTTCCCTTCTCACAATAAAACAAACCTTATTTTAACAACTTCATTAAAAAAAGTCAAATGAGCCAAAACCAATTGTTTTTCAAAATTCACTACTTTTTCAATAAAATAATTGTATAATAAAAGATGAAAACGAGGAGAAAATTATGAAAAAAAAGAAAATTTTATTATTAGATGTAGATGAAGTCATTGTTTTTTCTGGATTCTTACCATTAATCAATGAATTTTTACATACCAACTACAAAATCGACGATTTTAAAGATTACTATATTGATGAAGCAGCTATTCCTAAAGAAAAATTTGAAGAATTTAAAGCATTTAAAAAAGGAAAAAGCCTTTATAAAAACGCAGAACCATTACCTCATGCAATTGAAACAATAAAAAAATTAAATGAAGTTTATGACATCTATCTTTGCAGCGATTGCATCGACCCATTTGATATT
This sequence comes from uncultured Bacilli bacterium, assembly GCA_904374795.1. Taxonomy (GTDB): domain Bacteria; phylum Bacillota_I; class Bacilli_A; order RF39; family UBA660; genus Ventrenecus. Next base: position 5,330 of record CAJFEV010000024.1, on the reverse strand, counting down.
GAATACTCAGGTGAAGTTTTTAAAGACAAATTTTATTTATTAAGAAAAATTTTACCTTTTATTCCACCAAAAAAATTCATTTTTACAGGAAGCAAACATCTTTTTAAAGCTGATATTCAAATAGACGATCGATTAAGCAATTTGAATGAGAATAGTAAAATCAAAATTTTATTTCCGTCCTATCATAATAAAGACATAACAGAAAAAGAACTTCAAGAAAAAAATATCCTTCGCGCAGGATATAATTGGCAAGAAGGATGGTTAGAAACGGAGAAAATTCTATTAACTCGAAAAAAATAATTATTTTTTAAAAGAAATATCCAAATTACTAGGTCCCTCAATACATTTGCCATCAAGCGAAAATCGAGAACCATGACATAAACAATCCCAAGTTTTTTCTAGCGGATTAAATACTAACCCGCATTTCATATGTGGACAGCGATTAAGAACAATATGTTCTTTTTTATTTTCATCAATATAAATAGCCACATCTTGATGATCAATTTTTTTATAAATAACTTCTTGATTGTTCACATTATTCTTTCCACTTTTAAATAAAGCTTGCCCTGTACAAAAAGCATCAGTTAAAAGTCTTCCACCTTTTAAAGAACGGTAAGGTGCAAATAGTGAAATATATGAATTAGGTTTATGAAACAATAAATCTCTTATAATCACACTTCCAATCACGGCATTAGAAAATCCCCATGTTCCATATCCTCCTAAAAACAAAAAAGAATCGTCCTGTTTACTAAAAGAACCAACAAAAGGCAAATAATCATTTGTAAGAACATCTTTATTCGTCCAAGCATAATCCCAAGAAGAAAATGGCTCAAACCTTTTTTTTAACGAACTTCTTTTACTTGCAATCTCCGAGTGAAATAAATAAATCAAATAATCCTGATAATATCGTAAAGAAATAACTTCATCATCAATATTAATAGCATTGACATGTATTGGATCATCTACCTTTTTTGCTGCAATATAAGAAGTTTCAACATGATTTTTAAATGGAAAAAGAAAAGGCTTTAAAAAATAAGGATAATGCGTGGCTAAAACAATTTTTTTAGTTTTAACCGTATAACCATTTATCAAAACTTCATAAAAAGAATCTTTCTGAACAATTTTCTCTACTTTAGAATTTTCAAATATTTTCTCTTTCAAAAGATTTTTTAATCCTTGAACATATTTTAAAGGATGAAACGTATAAGAATCTTCTACCCTTAAAGCCGGCTTATCCTGAAAATGAGTTTTAGAAACTTTAACATGATTTTTAACTAAAAAATCATATTCTTTTTGAAGACGTGATAAATTTTTTTCTTCTGTACAAAACAAAATAGATGGCGAACTTTCTAAATCACAAAGAATATTTTCTTTTTGAATAATGTTTTTTAGAAGGAAAACTCCTTCTCTTTGGGCTTGTAAATATTTTGAAGCGATATTCTCTCCATGAAATTTTCGAATTTTTTCAAGCAAACTGCCTTGTAAATACGTAATTTTAGCCGTACTCTTTGAAGTTACTCCAAAACCGCATTGCCCGCTTTCAACCAAAAGAGTTTTTAAAGGAGCATCCTTTAATTGATACAAAACAGATAAGCCACTAATACCTCCACCAATAACTAAAACATCTACATCCATATTCTTAGAAATAGGTTTTAAAGACTTACTTTTTATATCTTGCCAAATACTAAATCTTTTCATGACATCACCATGTATAGTATGAAAAGAAAAAGTTTTTTTAAACCTCTAAAAAAATAAAGTCATAAGAAAGCACAAACAAATACCTAAAAGAGTTGGAATAAGAAAAGATAAAATTGTATAAAACCAACTATTCGTTTCTTTTTTTATTGTTAAAAGAGTTGTTGCGCAAGGAAAGTGACATAAAGAAAAAATCAAAAAATTTAAAGCGGTTAGAATCGTCCAATGATTAAGAATAAAAATCTGTTTTAAACTGTCTAAAGATTCATAAGAAATAAGAACAGAGCCTCCACTATATAAAAGAAGAAGAATTGGAATAACAATCTCATTTGCTGGTAAACCTAACAAAAATGCTAAAAGAATCGCCCCATCTAATCCAATAAATAATCCGAACGGTTCAAAAAAACTTCGTAAATACGTTAAAATAGAAAATCCATCTATCGTAACATTTGCTAAAAAATAAATAAGTAAACCTGCGGGAAAAGAAACAATCATAGCTCTTTTTAATACATGTAAAGCTTTCTCTTTTAAAGAAAAATAAATAGTTTTAAAAATTTTAGGTTTCCGAAAAGAAGGTAACTCTAAAATAAAAATAGGTTTTTCATTTTTTAAAAGAAAAAGATGTAACAAATACGTTATTAAAAAAGTTAAAAGAATCCCTCCAACAATAACCAAAGATAAAATAAGAGCGGAACAAAGACTTCCTAAAAAAGAAGTATCCTGTACAAAGAACATTCCAATAATAGCAATCATTGCTGGAAATCTTCCATTACAAGGCATGAAAACATTAGTTAAAATAGACAAAATTCGCATTTTTTTAGATTCCATAATCCGCGTGCCGGTCACACCTACAGCATTACATCCAAGTCCCATACACATCGTTAAACTCTGCTTACCACATGAACCACATTTAGCAAATGGCTGATCCAAATTAAAAGCAATACGTGGCAAAAGGCCATAATCTTCTAATAATGAAAACAACGGAAAGAAAATAAGCATAGGTGGCATCATGACCGATACGACCCAATAAAGCGTTCGATATCCTCCATAAATCAATGGCTCTATTATATAAGTAGGAAGAAAAGACAACAATGAATAAAGAGGCTTTTCTAAAAATTCAAAAAAATCAAATAACAAATTAGATGGAATATTAGAAAAATAAATAGTTAACCACAAAATTCCAAACAAAAGAACTAACATAATTGGAAAACTTGTCCAACGATTAGAAAACAAAGTATTCCAAATTTTATCTTCTTTCTTTTCTTTTTCTTCTTTTCTTTCAATAACATCTTCTAAAACTTTTAAAGCATTTTCATGATAACTTTCTCTTATCATTGCTTTAGAAATCATTTTTTGATAAAAAGACAAAACTTTTTTCTTTTCTAAAGAAATCTCTTCTTTACTCCACTCTGGATCAATCAAATATTTTATAGCTTTACCTTTCTTTAGAATCGAAGTATCTTTTAAAAAATAAGCACAAAATCTTTCTATAGAAGGTTTATGTATGACCGAATAAATATTGTGAAATTGACAATGATTCATCTGATTTAAAAGTTCTTCTAACCCTACTCCTTCTTTAGCGCTCGTCAAAATAACGGGTACACCCAATCTTTTTTCTAAAAACTCTTTATCAATTAAAATATTTCTCTTCTTTGCTTCATCCATCAAATTTAAACAAACAAGTACTTCATCTTTAACATCCATCACTTCCAATAAAATTTCCATACTTCGTTCTAAATTGGTCGCATCAGCAACGACAATGGCTAAATCATAATCTTCTTCTAAAACATAATCACTAGCAATTTTTTCCTCGGCACTTTCACACATCAAAGAATACGTTCCAGGTAAATCCACAATTTCCCACAAAGTATCTTGATAAGTAAACTCCCCTTGTTCATTAGAAACCGTTTTTCCAGTCCAATTCCCCGTATGCTGTAAAGATCCAGTTAAACTATTAAAAATCGAAGATTTTCCAACATTGGGATTTCCAATTAAACAAGCTCTTCTTTTTTTCATTGTACCACCTCAATTAACTCTGCATCTTCCCGGCGAATTGCAAAGACACACCCTTTTATTTGATAAGCAATCGGACTATGAAGAGGACTAACAAACTTGCAAAGAATTTCTTCACCACATATAACTCCTAAATGAAAAAGTTTTGCCTGTTTTTGCTCATCTAAATGAATAGCAACAATCCGTGCTTTTTCTCCAATTTTTAAATCACTACACTTCATATTAAACATACCTTTCTAAGGTAGTATATGAAAAGAAAAAAAAATCGCCAAAAAAGACGACTTTATATAAATAGCTCTAGATGATCAATCATAAGCTGATAGCCAATGCATAACTTGGAAAAACTAAAAACTTTTTTCTTACCACAAAACACTTGAATTTCTTGAACACGATCATTTTTTACAACAGTTCGAGTAATATCTTCCATAGTAAATTTTCGAGGTTTCCCAAAATGAGGAATAACATAAAATAGATTATCTTTCACATAAACTTTAAAACGCCTAGTAAAAAATAGAGTGCAAAGAAAAATGATAAAGCATCCACCAAAAAATAAATAAATAAATAAATAATTAAATCATTCATAGAAAATCCCTGGTAAACCAAAACCAAAAGAGGCATGGCTAAACAAAATGCACAAATAAGCAAAAGCACAATAGAAACCGATGTATGATACTTCAAAACAAAATGATTTTTATTAAGCTTCTTAGATTTTCGATCAGCCAAAATCATAATAAGAGAAGACCCTAAAGTCATAATTCCTATAACCAAAATACGCCGATACCTATCCATATGAATCCTCCCTACTCTTTTTGTTCCAATACAGATTCAATTTTTTCTCCATTTTGATAAGAAAGTACAGTCTGTAAATTGACTTTTTCTGTACTTCGATAAATATTTTTATCAATATATGGATTTATTTTTCTTAACTGTTTTAACAATTCCTTAATTTCTTTACGCTTACTATCCTGTTTATTTTCTACAAACTTACAACCACAATTTAAAAATTCTAAATGATTTGTTTTCGCCCAAGAAATAATGTCCTCTTCTCGAACGAAATATAATGGTCTAATAAGTTCCATACCGAAAAAATGATCACTCTTAACTCGGGGCATCATAGTTTTAAAAGAACCACTATAAAACATAGCAAGCAAAATAGTTTCAATGACATCATCAAAATGATGAGCTAAAGCAATTTTATTACATCCAAGTTTTTGAGCATAATCATATAAAAATCCTCTGCGCATACGTGCACACAAGTAACAAGGATGTTTTTCATTTAAAAGAGTCGAAACATCAAAGACATTTGTTTGAAAAATTTCTAAAGGAATATCTAGTTTTTTAGCATTTTCTCTAATTTTTTGTACATGTTCATTTTTATATCCTGGATCCATACAAATAAATTTTAAAGAAAAATGCATTTTTCCATGTTTTTGAATTTCTTGTAAACATTTTGCTAACAAAAAAGAATCTTTTCCACCGGAAATACAAACGGCTATTGAATCATTTTCTTCAATTAAAGAAAACGTATTAATCGAATCAATAAAACCACGCCATATCGTTTTACGATACTTCTTAATAATACTTCTTTCGATATTTTTAACTTCTTCTGTTTTCACTAATTA
>CAJFEV010000023.1 GCA_904374795.1 uncultured Bacilli bacterium | reverse complement strand
TATGAATTTTATTCTCATTAAAAAATAGGCATTGTATTTATCTGCCTATTTTTCAAAATTCGAATATCTATTTCGAATATCCGAACTTAAATTAACCTACTTATAAAAAAATGCCTATTTAAGGCAAATTTTTATATGTTAAAAAAATTATCTATGCCAATTACTCCTTCATAGTAATTGTTCATAATTTCTATGCAAAATTTTATTTTTTCTTTGTCAATTGTTTTGGTATCAATATATTCTTTTAATATTTGATTAAATAAATTATCATAGTATAGAGTAATTGCTGTATATTTTGAATTGATTAAAATATTTACTAACTCTTTCACTTTAGATTTGATTTCTTTTTCAAAATTGGCAAATATATAATCATTGATTTTTATTTTTTCTTTATCAATAATTATTTCTGTTCCTAATATATTTGCTAATTTTCTTTGTAATGGTAATTGTTCGTCTTTGATATCTTTTATTAAATATTCTTGATATTGTAATGTTTTGTTTATCGTGTATTCGAATATTTCTTTTTGATTATTGGTTATATTTTTATTTATTAATTTTCCAATAATAAAATCTTTTTCTTCAGTTTTATTTATTGAAATAATTTGATTTGTTTGTGGATCTATTAAAACCCAGTATTCAGGCTTAATATTCGCTTCTGGCTCCCAAACATTATCGGTATTTAAAGTAAGTAATACTCCAACATATAAGCTGTTATTTTCACATCTTAACATAGGGTATAATGGAGTATACTTGTCTAGTTCTTTTTTCTTTTTTTCTTCATTGATAATGTTTAAATATTGTTCTAAATTTACATCATTCATGATATCTCTCCTTTATTTTATTTCTTGCATTATATAAGTAATACTTTATTGTGGATTCTTTAGTATTCAATGCATTACTTATTTCTTTAATTGAAAGGTCTTTTAAGTAGTATAACTGAAATGAAGTTTTTTCGTTAATGGTTAATCCTAAATTATCTAAATTTGTGATGATGTCTTTATAAATGATTTTTTCTAATGGGTCTTCATTAGATATATATTGAAAATCTTCGTCTAACATCGTATTTCTTTTTTCTTTATCATAGTTTTTTGCTTTGGTGCACCAGAGATTATAAGCAATTTTCCAAATTAAATTTTCTAATTTTTCAATTGGAATATTTTTATTTAGATATTCAAATATAGCTAGAAATATGTTGTTAGTTAAGTCTTCGGCATCTTCTTTATTTTTCGTTTTGCTAATTGACCATTTATAAATCTTATAGTAATATTCATCATATATTTTATCCACTTTTATCACCTTTCATAAATATAGTATTTTATTTTGGAGATTGGTTAGTTGTTTTTTCAAATATGTTAAACATTAGTTAAAATGTATACGATTTATAATGTAGATTTCTTTATAATTCCTCATTGACAACAGGAACCCAGTAACAATTCTTATTGTGGTCGTAATATCTCAAAAATGAGATATTACGATAAGTATGGCGAATTATTACTGCCTATTATCAATGATTTGCTTATAAAGAAATCATTAAATTTAATGTATACATTTTAACTAATGATGCGTATACATTTTAAAAAAGCTTTAACATTGTTTTTTCAAATATTGAAAAAATAAAAAAATCGTTATATAATGTATATATCAAAGCAATTTGATTATAATTTTAATGGATACATCTGAAGTGATGATCAGATGCTATCCCCATTATTTTGGTTTGGCACCTGAATACAACAATGTTGTTTCAGATGCCTTTTTTTATTTAAAAAGTAATATAAAAATTACAATAAATAAAAGGATGATTATAAAATAAAAAGATTTTTCTCTTTTATTCATAATATCACGCCCTTTCTATTCTTTTTAGAAAGGGAAAGCATCTGAATTTCAAATGTATCCAATATCATTATAACAAACGTTAAAATCTATTGCAAATCGAGGGCTTTTAAATTGATTTTTTCTGAATATCTTTTATAATTTGAGGATAAAAAAAGTCTAAATTTGGATATTTTTCTCTATGACTTTCATAATATTTTAAGCTATCAATAATTATATCTATATATATGAAGCCTTGGTCTTTTAACTTTTTGATTCTTCTTTGTATCCACTCGTCATCGTCATAATACATCTTTAAAAATCTTAACTCTATTGCTCGAACTATGTGTTCATTTATAATAGAATTGTCATTTGTATATGCAATTTTATTCATTTGACTTTTGATTTTATCAAAAAAGTTTATTGGTAAGTTTATTTTACTTTTTTGAGTAATTGGATTTATATAGCTGTGACAAAACTCATGTACTACGGTGTCTATAATATTTTTTTCGCGGTTTGTAGTATCAAAAAGATTTTTCTTTTTAGTTTTTTTAGAGACTGGAAAACAAGCATAAATTTTATTATTTGTATAGCAACAGTAGGCTCCTTCAGTTGTATAAGGCATTAAGTTAATATAGAATTTTGCATTATTTTGATATCCGAAGTAATTAGTAAAAAAATCGATAATTTTTGTGTTTTCAAAAGTTTTGGAAAAATCGTTTATCCATTTTTTGTATAGCGGAATATTTTGTTGATAATATTTTTCAAAATGAATTTTTTTTGCAAAAGCTTTAGTATCTTCCAAAAATTTAAAAATACTTGGATCATTATGTAATCTTTCTTTTAGGATATAATCATTAACATCGTTGCAATCAAAATTTTCGTTTATTTGTAAAAATAATGATATTGGTGCGTCATAACTGAATCCATGTTTTTTAACTAGTTCATTAAATTCTAAGATTGCAGGTTCCTTTTTAAACTCATTAAATTTTTGTATTATATTATCCGTAAAAAATTTGTTTGCATATGGTTGAAAAAGATGTGGAAATTGGTTGTGATAATCACTTAGCCACATAATTATCCCTAAAAGTTCACTTCGATAGTCCACAGTAATCGTTATTTTTTCTATGTTTTTTTCTATACTTTTCATATGTCCTCCTAATTAAATAATTTCTTTTATTGTTTTAGTTAATATACTAAATAGATAAGTGTGTACCGGAAGTTTTTGTTCTTGCTCGATATATTCTTTATATCCTTTTAATTGATTTATGTAAGCTTCATCTGTTATATCATTTAATTTATAATCAATGATATCTATATGGTCTTTGTAGATAAGCATTAAATCAATAATACCATGATATTCTTTATTTTCTTGTTGATAAATAAATTCATATTCTTGATATATGATTGCATCTTTTCTGTTTTTTAATAAAGGTTGATTCAAGAGATTTTCTATTAGGGAACATAGCCATGGATCATCTATTAGGTTTGTGTCAAAATTTTTGAAATCAATATATTCGAATATTTCGTGTACTTTGATTCCTAAATCCATATTTCTTTTAGTTTCTTTGTCAATGAATTTTGGTATTTTTTTAGAAAATGTTACAGATTCAATCATATTTTCTTTTATGTTTATTGGATTTACGTTTATTTTTGCATTTGATGAGGAAATATCTAATTTTAATTCTTGTGGAATTAAATAATCTTTCGTTAGATTTAAATTGTTTGTATCTATTTTTTTGCTGTATTTACTTATTTCATTTGGAATGGAATAAAAGATGTCGGCAAAACTCTTATATTTATAGCGAATCGAGTTACTAATGATGCCATTTTCATTTTTTTGTTCATAAGAAGTATCGTTCTCTGGAAGCAAAAAAATCATTTTTTCTTTGGCTCTAGTTAAAGCTACATAAAAAAGGCGAATTTTTTCTGAAATATCTTCCTTTCTCATTTTTTCTTTAATGAGTAATTTTGTTACATTTTCTTTTAAGCCATCATTAAAGATTGGAATATAGATTGGGCTATCTTTTTCATAGATAATTAAACTGGTTAAATCTTTTTTGCTAAAGGATTTGTATAGGCCGCAGAAATAGCAGATAGGAAATTCTAAGCCTTTCGATTTATGAATATTCATGATTTTTACACTGTTGGATGAAGAAGTTCCTAAGTTGTATTTTATTTTTTCATCTTTTGTTAATAGTTCCTCTAAAAAGTCTACAAATTCATATATTGTATATCCTAGCTGATTGTAATTATTTGATAGTTCCATAATTTTATCGATTCGGATTGTGGTTTCTTTCATGTTTCCAACTGTAATAAGTTTTTCATAAAGATTGGTTTTTAGAATAACTTCTTCTAAAATTTCGCTTATTGATTTTGAATCGATTTCTTTAGAAATAGGAGCTAAGTCTTTAAAAATTTCGGATTCTTTAAATGTGAAATTTGTAAAATACGTAAATATTTCGTCATCTGGTAAACGATAAAGATAACTTCTAGCAATACTTATGAAAGCATGACGAAAGGTTTCTGTAAAATTTCTTTCTTTAATTTGGATTAAAAAAGTCAAAATATTTTTTATTAGATAAATATCTGTACTTGTATTTAACTCTTCATCTTTATATAAAGCGAGAGGAATTTTTAAGTATTCGAATATTTTCTTAGTTAAATCGAATGTTGTGTTACGATCCATGATGATACAAAAATCTTTATATTCGGCACCTTTTAATTCTCCGGTTTTCATGTTGAATACAGGATAAGAATTCTCAATTTTGTTTATAATGTCCTGACCAATGGTAAATATTTCAATTTCTTCTTTAGAAAATTCTGATTCTTTAGGATTATATGTCAGAATATCCATTTCATGAGGGCTATTAGATGCACCTTTTTCTTCATAAGAAAGATTTCCAAAAACCATTTGATGACTTGTGATATAATCGGCATTTCCAATATCCTCATCCATTACTGGACTAAAAATCGTATTGATATTTTCTAAAACTTCTTTTCTGGAACGAAAGTTTTTTAATAAATCGATTTTTTTCCCATTAAGACCTTTAGAGTAAGAATTGTATTTGTCTCTAAATATGTGTGGATTTGCATTTCTGAATCGGTAGATACTTTGTTTAATATCTCCAACCATGTAAACGTTGTTATTACTAATTAGCGAGATAAATGCTTCTTGAGTGTCAGAGGTATCTTGATATTCATCTACCATAATTTCTTTAAATTCATTTTTCAAGGATTCTCTAATAGTAGGGTTTTCTTTTACGAGTTTTAAAGAAAGATGAGCAATATCTTGGAAATCAAAAATAAAGTTTTGCATTTTATATTTGGTAAGTCTTTGAAAATATTTTTGGAAAATTTCTAGAATGATTTCTATGAGTTCTTTACTTTTTACATAATCATTTTTTATGGTATCTGTATTCCCATAAATGGTTAATTCTTTTAGTTCTTTTAAAGTAGCATTGATTTTTTCTTTGGCATTCTTTGTTTCTTCTTCACTTCCTCGTGGTAAGATTGGAAGTTTAGATGCTTCAATTTTGGCAAGTAGAGAATCTAAATCTTCTGTTTCTTTTAGTGGGCTAAGGCTTTCAAGAATTTTGGATAGATAATCACTTTCGAAATTATTTCTTTCTTGGTCTATCGTGGTAAAGAGTTCAGCAATTTTTTCTTTTAAAATGGTTTGATAGTCCCTTATAATTTCTTTTATTTTTTCATCGCTATAAAAGAATTCTAGATAATTTTCTAAGTATTCTTCTAAATCGATTCGTATTTCTAGTTTGTTTGCCAAATTTAAAAGAGTACTCTGTAATTCTTCATCATCTTTTGTGCATAGAGTGTAGATTAAATTTTTAAATTTTTCGTTGTTATTTTTTTTATAATATTCTTCAAATATCTCATTTAAAATTTTTCTTTTTTGAGTATTTAAAATACTTGAATCGGTTATGGTAACATTTTTAGGAATATTTAATAGATAATGATATTTTTTGACTAGAGATAGGGCGAAAGAATCGAATGTCGTGATGTATGCTGTATCTAGTTTGTTTATTTCATCTGTTAAGTTTTCATCTATTAAATTTTTTTTGATTCGTTCTTTCATCTCGGCTGCTGCAGCATTGGTAAATGTTAAAATAAGTAGTTCATTAATATGAATTTTCTTTTTTGCTTTTTCCAGAACTCTAGTTGTTAAAACGGCGGTTTTTCCAGAGCCAGCTCCAGCAGAAACAATGATATTGGTACCACTTTCTTCAATCGCTTTTATTTGTTCACTCGTCCAAGCCATGAGTTGCCTCCTTTTTTAAAAAATCTTTTACTGAGTTTACGTAGGTAATATCTTTTGATGTGTGATAGCAAATGTCTTTATATGGACAAAATTTACAACTCACATTTTCTTTGTTATCCACAACTTTAGGATTGATTTTGAAGTTTGCTTCTTCAATATTTTTTATACAATCCGTAATATTTTTTTCGATAAGTTCACTCATTTTTGTAACGGTTTCTTCATCTAATAGTTTACTTGTGTGATAAAAGTCGCCATCTTTTTTTTCTTTTAAACCGGCAATGATGTGGGAGTTTTTATATTCGTTATCTACTAACTCTAATATTTCTTTATTTGGATTGCTATAACCTTGTAGTTTTAGATTTTCTTTTTTTTGTGTTTCATAATTTTTTTTCGCATCATATTTAATTTTAGGAAGAAGAATTTTTTGGAGATAGAAGCCTCCGATGATAATGTTGTCTAAATTATCCATTTTACTAGCTAAGTATAAATATACGGGTAATTGTAAATTTAATCCAATAGGATAGTAGGCTGGAATGACAGAGGTAGAACCTGTTTTATAATCTGTAATGTTGATAACTGTATGGTTATTCACTTTTGTATAACTTAATTTATCAATTTTTCCTTTAAAAGTTATATCTAGTTTACTTGGAATTTTGATGGCTACAGGTACTTCTGTTTGAATTTCTTTTAATGATGAATATTTTTCTTGTTCGATAATTGTTGTTACAACAAATCTGAAGTCTTCTTTTAATTTTTCTAGGAAAAAGATTTCTTTTTCATTCCAGATTTCTTCTTTTATTTCATGCTCATAAATGTAGTCAAAATCAAATTCTTCTTCATGTATTCTTTCAAGTACTTTGTGAAATAGATTTCCAATTTTAATATTAAATGTTTCTTCTAATGGGTCTAAATGAAGAATGTTGTTTAAAAAGTATTCAAAAGAACATTTATTAAAAGTATCTAAAGAAGTATAAGATAGAGTAAGTTTATTTTTTAAATAAGTGTAAAGCCTTTCTTTCGAAATTCCTGTAAATTGTTCATCATAGGTTTGGTAGGGTAGGGAATAGGTAGAAAGTAAATTTAATAGAGTAGGGCTAATCGTATTGTATTTTACATATTCATCTAAAAGTGAAGCAAGAAGAAACTTGTTATATTCATGAGAAACGTTTAATTTAATTTCTTCTTTTTTCTTTTCTAGGTTTTCTAGTAATGGTGAAGGATAACATTCTTTTCCAGTATGATTTTTTTTGTAAGTAATTACAGTGTTTTTGCTATGATATATCATGTTTGTTATTTCTTCTTTTTCTATTTTGTTTAGGTCTTCAGCAGTATCATAGCCAAGGAATTTTTTTTCTTCATCTGTGAGATAGTCTTCATCTTTAAAAGTATGAGGAATGTTATTATTAAATCCTAGTATAAAAATATAGTCTTGGTCATTTGTTTTTTCTTTTAATTCTTTTTCTCTAACACAGTTTTCTTTAAAAGAACTTTTTATTGTTCTTGTGGATAAGTCATTAGTTATAAACATGATTTTTTCTTTTAAGTCGACATATTTGTTTATAACGTTTATAAGAAGAGCAATGATTTCTTGATTTTCTTTTTCTTCATTCATTTTTTCTAAATAGGAGTAAGCTTGTTGTTCATCGTTTTTATATAAATTTAAGAAATTTGATACAAGCGGAATTTGAAGTAGAGTTGTTCTTGGTTTGAGATATAAGGGGATGTTTAAAAGACGAAAGATTCTTTTTAGGGGATTCAGGTATTCGTCAGAAACATTTTTTAGATAGATATGGTTAATATCAATTCCTTCTTGTAAAAGAGTAATAATTTTTTCTCCAATTAAAGTGATTTCTTCTTCAATGTTTTCACATTCATAAACAATGGGAGTAAATTTTTCATCTGCTTTATTTTGAAAAAATGATACATTAGGAAATTCTTTTAATAAATTTTGAATTTGTTTTGTTGGATGAATATTTTCTAAAATGATTTCGCTATTTTTTAAAAAGTTTTTTAGTAAGGTATTTGGTAGAAGAAGTTTTTTGGCTAATAAGTCTTGTTTTAAAGTCGTTAAAAATCTTCCTTTTTCATTGTTTAAATTTTCAACAGGATAAGTACAGATTGTAGATAAGTATATTTTTGCAACATCTAAGATAACGTTTTCTTTTTGACAAATGTATTCTAATGTTTTTGTAGTATAAGTATAAGGATAGTTTTTTTGAAGCTCATTTATGGTATAGAATTTTATTTGTTCAAAAGGATTATCTTCACGTACTCTTTTTATTGCTTCATTTTTATCTAAAGTGTTTGTTATAAGAATTTTTGGCATGTTACTTCACCTTCAATTATTATAGCAAAAAGAAAAGCAAAACTCATTATGGAATTAGTAGAATTCTGTTTTTTTCTTTGCTATACTTATTAATATTGGAGGAATCATTATGGATATTAAATATTCGCATGATAATTATCAATTTTTATTTCGTGTTTCTGCATTAATTTTTAATCATGATTTGACAAAAATTTTAATCTTTCAAGTTAAAGATAGAGCGATTCATTTGTTGGTTGGAGGAAAAGTCAGAGAATTGGAAACAACAGAAGATGCTTTAAAGCGTGAAATATTTGAAGAATTAGGGTGGGAAGATTATAATTTTTCTTTGTTGGCTATTAGTGAAGAATTTGTTCCAGATAAAGGTTTTAATAATCATCAATTAGATATAATATACAAAGTTGTATATGATTTACAAATCTTAGAAGATAGCTTTTGCGGTTTAGAGGGTGATTGGATAACTTTTAAATGGATTGATATAAAAGATGTTGATAAGTATAAAATTTACCCTGAACAAGTTAAAGATATAATAAAAAATCCTAATAAATTTTATCATATAGTAGAAAATATATTAAGCTCTAAATAACTATTTTTGTAAGTGATTTATTTATATATGTATATGAATTTGCAAAGCAAATATATGTTTGTTATAATGATATTGGATACATTTGAAATTCAGATGCTTCCCTTTCTAGAAAGAATAGAAAGGGCGTGATATTATGAATAAAAGAGAGAAATCTTTTTATTTTATAATCATCCTTTTATTTATTGTAGTATTTATATTACTTTTTAAATAAAAAAAGGCATCTGAAACAACTTAGTTGTATTCAGGTGCCAAACCATATCAATTGGGATAGCATCTGATCTTCACTTCAAATGTATCCATTAAAATTATAATCAAATTTCTTTGATATATACATTATAATTGATTTCTTTTCTTTTTTCAATAAGTTTTATTTATGGAGGTTTTATGGTTAAAGAATTAAAATATATGCTAATTGAGCATACAGAAAAAGATTTAGAGTTTTTAAAAAATTATGAAACTATGTTAGATACTATTTCTGAGGAGATTGTTTCGTTTTTTAAATTGGAAAATTTTGGGGAGAAAGCAAAAGTGAAAATTTTTTCTTCCTTAGAAGAGTTTAGACGTTTTTGTTTAGAAAAACAATTGGGAATAGATAAAAATGGTCAAATTCCAGATTGGCTTTGTGGAGTTACTAGAAATGGAATGTTTATTGTACCTACTTATGAGGAGTATATAAAAACAAAAGGTCATGGAAATCATTCAGTAGAGGATTATGCGTACTTACTTCTTCATGAATTTGTTCATATTTGTCATATAAAGAAGAAAAAAACAAGTAAACTTGGATATAAATGGTTTACTGAGGGTCTTGCAACAAATTTGTCTCATCAATATAGTTCTAAGAAACCTTCTTTTCGCGCTACTTTAGAACAAATAAAGTTTGGAACAGATTACATGAGTTTTTGTGCAATGTTTCAATATGTAATGAATACTTATGGTGTGGAATATATTTATTTGTTATTAGAAAATGATGAGCTCTTGGTTCAAGAAACTCCTAGATTGTATTTAGAAACTAAAGATTATTATGATAATTTAGAATTTAAGGCTGAGTCTTCTATTCGTTTAAATTGAGTTTTTGTATTTCTAGTTATGAATTTGCAAAGCAAATGTATGTTTGCTATAATGATATTGGATACATTTGAAATTCAGATGCTTCCCTTTCTAAAAAGAATAGAGAGGGCGTGATATTATGAATAAAAGAGAAAAATTTTTTTATTTTATAATTATCCTTTTATTTATTGTAGTATTTATATTACTTTTTAAATAAAAAAAGGCATCTGAAACAACTTAGTTGTATTCAGGTGCCTACCCAAAAAATCAGGGATAGCATCTGATTTGCACTTCAAATGTATCCATTAAAATTATAATCAAATTGCTTTGATATATACATTATAAAATATAATTTATAAATTTTCAATCTTACATTAGTAAATTTTCTTTGGTTTAGCAGATCACAAATATTCTTGCTCATTTACTTTAGTTTGTGTAAGATTTTCGTTATCATCTAGTCTTTTTTTTTCTTAGGAAATGCGTTATAATTTTAGTAGAATGATGCTATTTTTATGATAAAAAAGAATAGGAGATGAAATAGGTGGCTTTTATTGATGTAAAGAAATTATCTAAGACTTATCAAATGGGAGAAGTTACGATTAAAGCAATTGAGAATATTTCTTTTTCAATTGATGAAGGTGAGCTGGTTGTCATTTTAGGTCCTAGTGGAGCAGGAAAAACTACGGTTTTAAATATTCTAGGTGGAATGGATACTCCAACTAGTGGTTCAGTTATTGTTGATGGAAAAGATGTTTCCAAATTTAATAAGAAAGCTTTAACTGATTATCGCCGTTATGATATTGGCTTTGTTTTTCAATTTTATAATTTAGTTGGAAATTTAACTGCTTTGGAAAATGTGAGTTTGGCTAGTCAAATTTGTAAACATCCAAAAGATAGTTTGGAAACTTTAAAACAAGTTGGATTAAGAGATAGAAGCGGACATTTTCCAGCTCAATTATCTGGTGGAGAACAACAAAGAGTTAGTATTGCTAGAGCATTAGCAAAAAACCCTAAGATCCTATTATGCGATGAACCGACAGGAGCTTTGGATTCTAAAACTGGACGAATGATTTTGGAACTTTTACAAGATACTTGTCATAAAGAACATATGACTACGATTATTATTACCCATAATGCAGTTATAAGTGAAATGGCTGATAAAGTTATTAAAATAAAGAATGGTCAAGTAGATGATATTCTAATTCAGAAAAATCCAAAATTAGTAAAGGATATTGATTGGTAATGTACTTATTTAAAAATAGTTTTATTAAAATTCGCAAGTCATTAGGTCGGTTCTTTTCTTTAATTTTTATTGTTGCTTTAGGAAGTGCTTTTTTTGCTGGGGTAAGAGAGACTTCTTCAGATATGATTCGAACTGTGGATAATTATTATGATGAATATTCACTTATGGATTACCGAATTGTAAGTACAATGGGTTTAACAGAAGATGATATTGCTTCATTAAAAGAACTTGATAATGTGGATAAAGTAGTTCCAGGGTATTCTTTTGAAACAGTTTTAGATGGTAATGCTACTAAAATATATGGATGTTTGAACGATATTAATCGCGTTTCTATAATTGAAGGAAGAGGACTTCAAAATGAAAATGAAGTTTTGGTAGAACGGGGAACTTATGCTCTTGGGGATACCATTACTTTAGAGAGTGATGCTTTAGATTTTGTTAAAAATACGACATTTACGGTTGTTGGGATTGTGGATAGTCCAATGTATATTTATGAAAATAAAGGAATTTCCACAGTGAGTGATGGAAAACTTGATACGTTTATGTATATACTTCCTTCTAATTTTACATTGGAATATTATACAGAAGTTTATTTAACTGCTAAGGATAGTGTTTCAAAAACAGCTTATCAAGATGATTATAAAGAAACGATATCTTATTTAAATGATGAGTTAGTAGAGTTAAAACCGATAAGAGAAACAGCTCGTTATGAAGAAATTTTAGCGGAAGCGATGAAGGAAATTTATGATGCTGAGGAAGAGTTGAATAAGCAAAAACTCGAAAATGATCAAAAATTTGTTGATGCAAAGAAAGAGCTAGATAATAGTCAGGCTTTATTAGAACAAGGTTGGGCTGATTATAATAATGGCGTTTCTACTTTAGAAAATACTCGTATTTCTATGGAGAAGACTTTTTCTGATACGGAAGCACAGTTGGATGCTGGAGAGAAGAAATTAAAAGATTCTTTAAATGCATATGGTATTACTTTAGATCAAGTTGCTGGTTTGATTGAACAGATAAATACACAGATTGAAGCTTTAAATCAATTGTTAGCTACATTGGATCCTTCTAGTGATGAGTATAAAAGTTATAGTGGTCAGTTACAAACTTTGCAAACCTCTTTAGAAGGAGTAAAAGAAATTCAAAATGCGCAGATTACTTTAGAAAATGGAAGAAAAGAATTAGAAGCTGGAAAAGCTACTTGGAATCAACAGTATAATTCTTCTTTATCTTCTTTAAATGACGCGCGTCAAGAACTTCTTAATGGAGAGGCTGAACTTTCTGCTGGACGCGCTAGTTATGAATCTGGTTATGCAACATATTTAGCTGAGATAGCTCAGGCTGAACAAAAAATTCTTGATGCCAGAGAAGAAGTTGCTAATCTAGAAAAACCAGTTTGGTATTTGTTTGATAGGGAAGATAATCCAGGGTATACTACTTTTATTGATTCAGCAACTAAAGTGGATTCTATTGCTGCAGTGTTTCCAATTTTCTTTATTCTTGTTGCTTTCTTAATGGGAATGAATACTATGACAAGAATGATTGAGGAAGAACGAGGAGAAATAGGGTTATTTATTTCTTTAGGATATTCTAAAGCCAAAATCATTTGTAGTTATCTTTTCTATGTTTTTTTGGCAACAACGATTGGTTTAGCTTTAGGCTTAACTGTTGGTTATTTAATTGTACCAATTATTATTTATCGTGTGTATGTATCAATGTTTGTTTTACCAGATTTAGAAGTTTCTTTCAATTTGATTATGAGTCTTATTATTGCTGTGGTTTGTTTTGGAGCGATGAGTTTGGTTACTTATCTTACCGCTAATCGTAATTTTAAATATATGCCAGCAAATTTGCTTCGGCCAGAGGCTCCAAAGATGGGAAAAAAGGTTTTCTTAGAAAAAATTCGTTTTTTCTGGAAACGTTTAAGTTTTACTTGGAAAGTTACTGTTCGAAATTTATTCCGTTATAAGAAAAGAATTGTTATGACTTTAATTGGTATATCAGGTTGTACAGCTTTACTTCTTACAGGATTTGGTATTCAAGATAGTATAGGTTCTTTGATGGATAAACAATTTGGAGAGATTGAAGCTTATGATGCAATTTTCTTTTTAAATGAAGATACTAGTGAAGTAAGTGATGAGGTCACAAGTTTATTAAGCGATGTTGAGCATTATGGATTTTTGAATATGGAAACATTTACCTTTAATGCTAATAATAAAAATATTGATATTTATTTAATGGCTTTTCAAGATGTTACTTCTGTTCCAAACTTTTTGCATTTAAGGTCAACTGATGGAACTTCTTTAACTCTTGATGATAATGGAGTAATTCTTTCTTCTAAAACAGCCGATATGTTAAATGTATCTATAGGCGATACATTTGGAATTCGTAATAGTGAAAATGAACTTTTTGTTTTGAAAGTTTCTGGAATTAGTGAAAATTATGTTAATCATTATGTATATATGAGTGATGTTTATTATGAACAAATTTTTGGAAAGAAAAGTTATAATGCTGTCATGACTACTATGGATGATAGTAGAATTAGTGAAGTAGGTAATTCTTTATTAGATTCTGGTCATTTTAGTAGTGTTCAATATATAACGGATAGCATGGATATGTTTCAAGATATTATTCGCAGTATGAATGACATTGTCTTACTTATTCTTGGATTTTCAACATTCTTAGCAATCACTGTTTTATATAATTTAACTACTATTAATATTAGTGAACGAACAAGGGAGATTGCAACTTTGAAAGTACTTGGCTTCCATGATAAAGAAGTATCAGCCTATGTTTATCGAGAAACATTGGTTTTGACAATCTTTGGTATTTTAATTGGTCTAGGTCTTGGTGTTTTATTAAATCAGTTCGTTATGACGGTTGCTGAAACAGATGAAATTTTGTTTGTTAAAGATATTTATGGTTTAAGCTATTTATATACTTTCTTAATTATGACTTTGTTTACTATTGTTGTTCAGTTTATTACTTATTTTATTTTAAGAAAAATTAATATGATTGATTCTTTAAAATCTGTTGAATAGTTAAAAACTAGCTAATTTTGACATACTTTGTCGAATCGCTAGTTTTTTTCTTTTTTCTCTCTATAATAAATTTCACTTTCTTAGGTCAGGGGGTGATTTTATGGAAAATAAGGAAGTGCGAAAAGTCATTACATTTGAAGCAATTCGCGATATTTTGTTTTCTAATATGCCTTATTTAAATGATGTGATTGAAAAAATCACAGGAATTGATATGGTAGAATTAGATAAAAAAAGTATATACTTTTCTAAAGACGATGCAGAGAAGTTAAAGGAACAGGTATATAATATGATAATTTTTTCTATTTCTAATTATCCTACAATTTCTGAGACTGTTTTAAATAGTGGCTCTATGTGTTGTTGGTTTTATGAAAAAAACGATTTGATTCCAGAAAACTTAAATCGCTTTAATTTTCATTTTGGACATTTAGATTCTTTTTGTTCACAAGAATTTGTTTCAAAAAGAGAAAGATTAGATAACGATGGAAAAATTACCTATGATTATTTAATCAATTTGGATTATTTATATGATTGTAATGAAGAAGTTTTCTCTAATTCAAACTCTTTGGAATATTTACTTTATCCATTTGTTTGTTTTGATTTAGAAAAGTTAATTCAAATATACAAAGATGATGAGAAAATGTTACAAGTTATGGCTACTTTAAAAGCTTTAAAAGAAAATGCTTATACTTTGGAATACAATCCAATAAAAATATCTGTTTAAAACTATATAGATTACGAGAAAATATTTCGTAGTCTTTTTTATTTTTATTGTGATAAAATGTATTAAGTTGGAGTGTGGTTTATGTGAATAATGAAAAGAAGAAAATGAGTAAATCTTTAAAGATTACTTTGGTGACTATAGGAGTTTTGCTTATTGTTGCTATAGCTGTAGTTTTAGTTATATTTGGAGTTTCAAAGAAAAATGATGGGAATGATTCACCGGGTACTGTTACTACGCCAAAAGAGAATTTTTCTTTACCAGCTGATACTGAGGGAATGTTAGAATCTTATGAAGAATTAGATACAGTGAGTGTTACTTTAAATCAAATTGATTTTGCTTCAAATGTAGATGTTTCTACTGGTGATGAAATCTCTGTTTATGTATATAGTTCACCTCAATTTGTTGGTGCTTTTAAAGTTCAAGAGGAAAATGATAGTATGTATATTGAGGGTTTGGAAAGTGTTTTAAAAACTATGAATTTAGAAATTGGAACGCAATCATTTGGTTTTGGTATTAGACGAACAAATTTTAGGATATGTAGAAATTACAATTCCTGAAGATTTTAAAACAGAAACAAATGAAGAAAATGCTGATAACGAAAATTCTAATGAAAATAGTTCTTCAAATGAGAATACATCAAATACGAAAACGGAAACAAAAGTTGAAACAGAAAATATTTCTTATAGTACAGAAGAAATATCTGAAGTGAATATGAAACGTGGCGAGAGAAGAGTTACCCAAGCTGGTCAAGTTGGTAGAAAAGAAGTTACTTATCGAATTACTTATGATGAAAGTGGTAAAGAAATTTCAAGGGAAAAGATATCTGAAAAAATCGTGGTTAATCCTGTAAATGAGAAAGTATTGGTTGGAAGTAGTGATTACAATATTAATACTGATACTTATCGTTATTCTGTAGGATATGCATGTCAAAATCCTACTTCTGCCATGTGTACTAATGAAGATTCTGAGTTATATTCTACAACTTTAACGGTTAATGATGACCATTATGTTGTTTGTGTTGCTAAAAGTTGTAGTAATGATGGGTCACCTTATTTAGAAGTTTAATTAAAGTTAATCCATATCTAAATACTATTATGAATGTTGGTACATATCAGGGAGAAACTTGGTATTTTACAGAGCAAGGTGTGTATGACCGTCAAAACCTTACAATGGATATTTGTAATAAATATGGTTTAGCGTGTAGAAGTTGGTAAGCATTTTAAAAGAGTGAGGGTGTATCACTCTTTATTTTTTTCGATTTCTTCTTTTAATTGTTCGTATTTTAATGCACCTGGAATTTTTTCTTTGATTTCTTTATTTTTAATAATAAAAGTGTTTGGATAAGATGTAATGTAGTAATTTTCAAAAGTTGTGTTTTCTTCATCAATTAAAACTGGGAACGTATATTTCTTTTCTTCTATATATATTTTTATTTCTTCTTTTGTTGTTTTACTTTCTTTTGGACTTACTATTGTTAGTATAATTACATCTTTATTTTGGTATTCTTGATAAAGTTTTTCGATGCTTTCTAATTCTTCTTTACAAAGTTTACATCTCATGGACCAAAAATTTAGAAAAATTGTTTTGTCTTGATATTTTTCTAATGTATATTCTTGGTTATTAATATCTTTTAAAATGAAATTTGGTGCAACTTTTAAATCTATATTATTTTCAGTTCCGCAGTTAGATAAACCGCTTTCGTCTATGGTACAACTATTTAATGATTTTTCTGGTATAGATTTTATTCCGTTGTATAGTAAAATTATTCCAATAATAATTAAGAGTATTCCGCCTATTTTTACTAAATCCATTAATGATTTTTGATGTTTTTTTAAAAGATTTAAGGCTTCATTTGTAAATAATCCTAGTATTAAAAAAGGGATAATAAAACCTATTGCATAGAGAAGAACATAAAAATTTCCTAAAACCATGTTTTCTTGGCTACTTGCCATCATAAGGACTGATGATAAAGCGGGTCCTACACATGGCGTCCAAGCAAAGCTAAATAAAAAACCTAAAATAAACGCAAATAAAGGATTCATTTTTTTGATATTGATATTTGCGTTGATTTTTTTCTCTTTTTGAAGAAATTTAATTTTAATTATTCCCGTTTGAAATAATCCCATAACAATAATCAGAATTCCACAAATAATTAAAAGAATGTATTTAGAATTTTTAAAAAAACTTCCGATAGCAGTAAATGACAGACCTAAAATAAAGAAGGATGCTGATATTCCTAAAACAAAGAAGAAGGTATGTAAAAGTGTTGTTTTCCTTTTATAAGTAATAGTTCCATCTTCATTTACTATTTTTGCACTTCCTGCTAAATAACCCATATATAAAGGAATAATTGGGATAATGCATGGTGAGAAGAAGGAAATAAGACCTTCTAAAAATACAGTGATAAATCCAAAACTTTCTAACATAGTTACCTCCTAATGCCTTGGGTATTTTATCAAATTTTTTTTATTTTGAAAAGCTTATTTTGTTACTATTCACAGTCAAAATGAATCAACGGAAAAAATTGACTAGTTTTCTAGTCATTTTTTATATGCAAGAATTTCCTCCAAATTATATGGATGAC
>CAJFEV010000022.1 GCA_904374795.1 uncultured Bacilli bacterium | reverse complement strand
TACAAATGGAGCCTATATTAATTGGGATAGTATAACGTGGAGTCCAGTAGTAAATAACATAAGTGAATATAAAACAAGATGTGAACTACACTTTACAACGACATATACTGAAGGAATATTAAATGGAACAGACCCAGTATTAAAAGATGAATTAGTACCTATAACGATAGATAATGATGGAATAGTAAAGAAAGCCAACCTAGAAAGTGAATGGTATAGTTATGCAAATAAAGAATGGGCCAACGCAGTCATACTAGAAGACCAATATGATTCATTAAATACCCAAGGAAAAGTACAAGGTGCAACAAAACAAGATGGATATGTATCTTTTGATGGAGTAGATGATTATATTAATTTGGGATTAGAAAATTATGATTTTAGTAATCAAATTACGTTAGAAGCTAAATTTCAAATACTTAGTACAACCAATGATGGTAATATTGTATTAGGAAATATTGAAGAAACGGGTGTCTCTATTGATTACAATATTAATAATGGAAATGAATTAAGAGTAGCATATTATTTTGAAGGTGATACTACATATACACATGCTTTTTTACCAGAAGATTTTGAATATGGAAAAACTTATGTATTATCAACAACTTATGATGGAAGTAATATTAAATTTTATGTAGATGGTGAATTAGTATCTAATGTTTCTGTTGAAGGTAATAAGAAAATTAAAATTTCCAAACAACCGTTTTATATAGGAGTAAGAAAATTTACTGATGGGGACTTTATGCATTACAGTAATATAAACATGTATCAAGCTGTAATATATAATCGAGCTTTAGAAGAAGATGAAATTAAACAAACTGCATCTAATGAGATAAAAATTGTCAATGAGGAAGGATTACTTCGATATGTAGATTTTACTAATAAAAGCTATGAGAACGATGAAATTATTCCAGAAGAGAAAATAGAAAGTTACTTTGTATGGATACCAAAGTACAGATATCAATTATGGGATTTAGGACAGTATGATAGCTTAACAGCAGTTGATGAAAGCAAAGTTCATGAAATTCCAATCATATTTGGAGATTACAATACAAGTGATACAAAAGAAGGAGAATGTACAGCTCCAATGGAAAGTGGAAAGACAGGAAATTGTACTGTTGGAGACTACATGACACATCCCGCATTTTTAAGTATCCCAAGTACGGGATTTTGGGTAGGTAAATTTGAAACGGGATATAATGGAGCAACAAGTACAGCAGAAGCTGAACAAAATGTAAATGATTCAAGTAAAATAATTATTAAACCAAATGTCTATAGTTGGAGAGGAATACAAGTAGCTAATGCATTTTATTCTTCTTATAATTATCAAAGAGAATTAGATAGTCATATGATGAAGAACACAGAATGGGGAGCAGTAGCCTACTTACAACATAGTGCTTATGGAAGTGCAACAAGTGTAAGAATCAATAATAATACTAATTTTGTTACAGGATATCAAGCAAATAATGAATCAATTGATGGTTATGAAGATTATTGTAATGATGGGACATGCAATACAGCTTATCCAAATAGCGACCTTTCAAGTATTACAGGAAATATAACGGGTGTTTATGATATGAGTGGGGGCTCTTGGGAATATATTATGGCAATTATGAAAGATCAAGATGGTGAGTTGTTATCTGGTATTTCGCTTCAAGAAAATTCGGGTTTTAATGGAATATGTCTGGATAACAATTTTTTACAAAGTAATTTAAAATTTCCTGATTTTCCATATTATGAAATTTACGGTTATAATCTTGATCCTCATAAATATATGAATAGAGTTTTGGGCGATGCAACAGGAGAAATGGGACCATTTTATTTTAGAACAACTACATCGTCAGGTGCTGTTTTGTTTTCGAGTTCTTGGTATAATGATTATGGGAGAAACATTAGTGCTGATGGACCGTATTTATTAAGAGGAGGATATATACCAGACGGAAGTAATGCAGGAATATTTTCTTTTTATTTTGAGACTGGTAGACAAATTCCATATGTTTCATTTCGTATTATTTTAACACCAATAGGAGGTGCCGCATGAAATTAGAGAAATTTAAACCTAGAGACCCAAAGAAAACTGGAATAATTATATTTACTGTAGTATGTGTGTTATTAGTACAGGAGTATTTTTCTACACTTCATTTGCATCTTTTGAAACACATGATGAATTTAATATCATTGAAGGTACAGTAGGAAGTAATGGAGACCTTTATTTTGCATTTTATGTAGATAATGAAATAAGTAGTAAAATGCCTCAAAAAGGAGAAGGATATGTCTTAGATAAAGAAAAAACAACTTGTACAAATGAAGCAAGTGTCGAATTTAATGAAACAGAGTGGTCTGTAAAAGTAGTAAATATGAAAGAAAGAAATACCAAATGTACCTTGTATTTTGAAAGCAGATATAGTGAGGACATCTTAAATGGAACAGACCCAGTACTTAAAGACCCATTAATACCCGTAACCATAGAAGCAGATGGAACGGTAAAAAAAGCAGATATAAAAAATAAATGGTATAGTTATGAGGATAAAGAATGGGCAAATGCTGTCATACTTTTTGATGAAAGTCAAAATTCAAATTATCAAGTTGGAGATACTATTCTAGAAGAAGCCATAGAATCGTACTTTGTATGGATCCCAAAATATCGATATCAATTATGGGATTTAGGACAATATGATAGTTTAACAGAAATCGATACATCCAAAGTTCATGAGATACCTATAATTTTTGGAAACTATACTACTTTGGATGAAAGAGAAGGAGAATGTACGACTCCAATGAAAAGTGGAGCAACAGGCAATTGTCAAATAGGAGATTATATGACTCATCCCGCATTTTTAAGCATTCCCTCAACAGGATTTTGGGTAGGTAAATTTGAAACAGGATATAATGGAGCAAATAGTACTACTGAAGCTGAACAAAATGTGAATGACTCAAGTAAAGTAATTATTAAACCAAACACATATAGTTGGAGAAATATCCAAGTAGCGAATGCCTTTTACACAAGTTATGATTACAAACGAGAATTAGATAGTCATATGATGAAGAATACCGAGTGGGGAGCAGTAGCATACCTTCAGCATAGTAAATATGGAAGTGCAACGAGTGTAAGACTCAATAATAATTCTTCAAGCATAACAGGATATGCTGCAAACGATGAGCCTGTATGTGATTATTCACAAGAAAAAATTGAATGTCAAATATCATGTAATGATGGAACATGTAATATAGCTTATCCAAATAGTATACTTGCAAGTACAACCAATAATACTTCAGGTATTTTTGACATGAGTGGTGGCTCATGGGAATATGTGATGGGAGTTATAGTAGATGAAAGTGGAAATCCAATGAGTGGAAGAAACAGTATTAGTAATTCCAAATTCAATGGGACATTTGGATGTCCAACATGTGATAATGATTCATCAGGTTTAACACAATTAACAGAAGGTTACGAATGGCCTAATAAAAAATATTATGACATATATCTTAATAATGGAAGTGATCAGAATTATACATCAAGAATACTAGGAGATGCAACAGGGGAGATGGGACCGTTTAAAGGCTATACATCAACAACTGCTGGTTTAAAAAGAATAGGAAGCTGGTACGACGATCATCCCTTTTTGGTAACAAATTATGTACCATGGTTTGTTCGAGGTGGAAATCGAGGTGACGGTTCTATGGCAGGAATTTTTTGCTTTGGAAACAATTTTGGAGATGTATTAACCTGGATTAGTTTTCGATTGATTTTAACACCGAGTTAAGATAAAAAATATATTGAAGTATTAAAAACTAGTTTAAACAAAGAAAGAATCAAAAAGTCATAATGATTTTTTTAATAATTTAATAGAAGTAAATTCTATAAATTGTGGTTTTTTCTTTATGTCTTAAAAAAAATGTGGTAAAATCTATACAAGAGGTGGGGGTTATGAAATTCGAAAATACTTTTCAAAATGATTTTACAATGATTAAAGAAGACGGGGAAAAATTTAGTTTTAATAAAAGTGAACAAAATCAATATTATATTTTTGATAGTATTGAGTTAGCTATGCTTACAAATCAAGCTATTTTTTTGCATACGTCTTCTCCCTTAGCGTCCGAATGGAATGTTCTTTTAACACTACCATCTGATCCTACGATTTTTCAGCAAAAAATTATAGAAGAAATTGTAAAAGAATACAATTCATTTGCCCGATTTACGACAAAAGGATACATGCAGAATTTTTATTCTTTTAAAGGATCACAATTGGGTTTTGACGATTTTGATTATCCAAAATTAAATTATATTTCTGATTTTCCTTTTTCAAATTCTCGTTATTTTTCCATTCCACGTGAACTTGAATATCCGCACCTATATACGCCCTTATTTGTTAACGAAAACAGCATTATGCATGCTTTTCAAAATGGAAAAATACACGATTCAATAGTTGGCTATGCTATTTTCCATTCCGATAAATTTAAATTATGGTTACCTTCTACACTTAGTTTTTATCAAAGATGTATGTTATTTAATTGTATTTTACCTTTAGAAGATTTTATTCAAAATCTTTATATCTATACAACTAAACCATTTTCCTATGTGGAAGAGGATTTTTCAGATGGCTTATATTTACAGATAAATTTTCTAACCGATCCGAATCCTATAGAAACCTTAAGGAGAAAATTATGAAAGGATTAAAAAAAATATATGAAATTGATTGTACTTTAAAGCAACTTTATATAGATTTTTATCAATTAAATACCCAGTACTGTTTACAAGTTATTCCTGAAAAATACTATGTAAGACAAAAAGAAAAATATGAAATGCAAATAAATAAATATTTATTAGAAGAACAAATTGCGTGGCAAAACGCATTAAATCAAGGGATAAATGTAACTCAAGAAATGATAGAGTTAGAAAAAAAGTTGAATTTGAATATAGCTAATCTAATTTTTAATTCAAAAATCAATCCTTTTTATCGTATATATTATAGTCTTTACTATCAATCATTTATTCAAAAAATAGTAAAAAGAACTCCTGGTACCTTATCATTAGCAAGTGACAGATATGATTTTTATGAACAACTTTTTTTCTATAATTTTATAAGGAAAATGATCAAAATTTGTGATAGAAATCCTTATTTTCAATCTCAAATCAATTCGGCAATGCAACTTTATCGTAATATCTTTTATATATTTTCATGTTTTGATACTTTTGAAAGCATTCCTTTAGAAGAAAATTTTGAAAGGGAAAAATTAAAAAGAATTCGCTTTTCATGGCAAGAATATAAAAGATACAGAGATTTAGAAGCCAAAGAAAACTTAGAAGACTTGCTAAAAGATTTATATACATTATCAATAGAAGATATAAAACTTTTTTTAAATGATTTTTCAACATTAATCTATTTAAATACCAGTTTGAGCCTAATGAAAGATGCCAGTAAAATTGAAGAGATCATTAACAAATGGTTTATTGATGACGAAAGAAAAGTTTTGTTACTGGAAACAATAAAACAGTTTTTTCCTGAAACGATAAGATTTCGACTGGTTAAGTAATATTCCTTGTTTTCTAAAGAAAAAAATCGTATAATAAAAACGCTGAAAGAGAGGGGATAAAGAAATGAACTTACCAAATTTAAAAAAAGCCAAAGAAAGAACAAAAAATAAAGTAGAATATAAAGAAAATCCGATGATAGAAAGCAATAGTTTTTTAGGAAAAAAATACTTTTTAAGAACTTATGGCTGCCAAATGAATGAACATGATGGTGAGCAAATCGAAGCAATTTTAGAACACCTAGGCATGAGTCCGTGTGAAGATTTAGAAAGTGCTCAAGTAATTGTTTTAAATACCTGTGCAATAAGAGAAAATGCACATGATAAAGTATTCGGTTATTTAGGAAGGATTAAGCATTTAAAAAAAGAACATCCTGATGTAATCGTGTGTATTGGAGGATGCATGTCTCAAGAAGAAGGCGTCGTAAATGAACTATTACATAGACATCCATATGTAAACATTGTGTTTGGTACTCATAATATACATGAATTAGGTAGTATGTTACTTGAAGCCAAAAAAGATCATCAAGATATTGAAGTATATAGTAAAGAAGGAGAAGTTTATGAACATGTATCCTACAAAAGAGCTTCAAAAATAACTGCCTGGGTAAATATTATTTATGGTTGTGATAAATTCTGTACATATTGCATTGTTCCATATACAAGAGGAAAAGAGCGAAGTAGAAAATTAGAAGAAATTGTTAAAGAAGTAGAAGATTTAAAAGAACAAGGCTATCAAGAAGTAACTCTTTTAGGTCAAAACGTGAATGCCTATGGTCATGATTTAGAAGAAAATATAGAATTTTCAGATTTATTAGAAGCTGTAGCTAAAACAAAAATTTCACGTATACGTTTTGTAACAAGTCATCCATGGAATTTTACCGATAAAATGATTGAAGTGATCGCCAAATACGATAATGTCATGCCATATATTCATCTACCACTTCAAAGTGGATCAGATCGCATTTTAAAACTAATGGGCAGAAAGTATACTAAAAAAGAATATTTAGAATTATTTAAAAAGATGAAAGAAACAATTCCCAATGTCGCGATTACTACTGATATTATTGTTGGATTTCCAGGAGAAACAGAAGAGGATTTCAAAGAAACTTTAGAAGTAGTAAACGAATGCAAATTTGATGGAGCATATACATTCATCTTTAGTCCTAGAGAAGGAACTCCTGCTGCTAAAATGAAAGATGACACTCCATTAGAAGAAAAAGAAGAAAGATTGCAACGTTTAAATAAAATCATCAATGAATATTCAAAAGAGGCCAACGAAAAATACGTAGGTAAAACTGTACCCGTTTTACTATTAGGCGTAAGTGAAAAAGACCAAGATAAAGTATATGGATATACAGATACTATGAAACTGGTAAATGTCGATTCCTCAAGAGAAAATATTGGCAAAATTATTGAGGTAAAAATTACGGATGCCAAAAGCTTTAGCTTAGATGGTAAAGAAGCAAAAAAAGAATCTATTTGTTAAGATTCCTTTTTTTTGCGAATAAATCCCACCAAGAATAAAACAACCATCAGAATTCCTAAAACAATTGGTAAGTAAAGATAAATCCACAATTCATCCTTATAATGAGTCCCACCATATAAAGAAACTCCAAATAATAAAAGCAATAAACCTATAAAAGAGAAATTTTTATATTTTTTAGGCAACAATTCTTTCATATTATTCCCACTGACAGACAACGTGATAAATAAATCAAAAAACCAAGTTATAGAAACGATGTTTTCAACTTTTTCAACAAAGTTAAATAATTTAATTTTTTTCAAAGTCATATATTCAGGATATCGATATATTTGAATTAAATTTGGACCCAAAACGGCAATCATTAAAACAGCTGCTAACAAAATAGTTAAAGAAGATAGAAGATAAGGTTTTAGTAAACTTTTTTCTGTTTTCTCATTCCATAAAAGAAAGTAGGGCGCTGTAGAATAAATGGCAAAATAAAGAGTTCCTTTAGCAAGAGAAAAAACATTTTCTGTAAAAACTGGTTGAAAAAAATCAAAATGGACATCCTTAAATAATCCCAAGGAAATAGATACAGCCAAAACTAATGAAATAGGTAGTAAAACATCCGAGACTTTACTAATGGTTGAAAAGCCATTTTTCGTAATACGATAAATAATATAAAGTAAAGGCAACAGAATATAAATATGAGGCGATTTAATTAAATAAAAATTTGAGCAAAACGTTTCAAAAATAAAAAGGATTTGAGTAAAAATAAAAAAGTTAAAAAGAAAGAAAATACTTTTTTGAAAAACATTGCTTAAAGAATGCTTTTCTTTGAATTTTTGAAAAACCCAAAGAATAAAACACCCAAGAAAAATTCCCAGTAAAGAAGCAATCCAAGCATCTTTATTGAGCAGCTTAAATAAAAGTGAAAAGCCAAAACCTAGAAAAAATGCTCTTCCTAAAAAATAACTTACTGAAAAAGTTTTATTTTTAATCATTTTCATTCACCTCAAAAATCAGTCCATTTTTATTTATGTTTACCTGAATATCATACGAAAAATTTTGCTCATACCAATTATTTAAAGGCGTACGATATTTTTGATAATAAGCTTTATTAATGCCTAAAATATCCGTTTGATTTGCTTTTAAAATTTCTAATACTTCTTGAAAATCTTTTTGAACAATGGGCGCAAAGTCATTACTTAATTTTTGATAAACCTCTGGATCACGAAAATCAAAATTACAATCATCTTCAATAATCATCGCATTTAAAGAACTTTTGATTAAAATACCATTCTCGCTAAACTCAAATCCTGTCCCTTCATTTTGATATAAATTAATCGTAATCTTTTTTTCAGAATCATTAGGACAAGCCATATGAACATAATAATTGGTAGAATCGTTGTTTAACGTATTAAAAGTAACTGTTTCATGAACATCTAAAATAGTTTGTAATCTATCATTTTTAAACGCTGCCACGCCATTGATTTTTAATGTATCTTGCGTTTTCGTAATCGTATTAATATATCCGTCTTGATAAGGATCAATTATAGTATTTAAAAAATTTTCAAAATCTTTAATGACGCTAACACTATCATTAGAAGTATTATTTTCAATCATACTTTGAATTGATGTAGAGACAACTGGGTTTTCGGTTGTTACACTCTCTAAAATATCCTTAGCTTCTACGTCCTTAGCAACTACAGGTAAGAAAATGTTTCGAATAGATGGATCACGAATCATATAATCTAAAACATCGAGCATTTTTTCCTTTGCAACTTCTTCACCAATAATTAAAACCTTTAAATGTGAATAATAAGGATCTTTACTAAGTTTTAAATGACAATTTTGAAAGGCTTCAGGTAAAGTGCTTCCAGATCCCTCAATATAATAAGTTTTATCGGATTCTTCTTCTTGACCATTGCCTTTTTTATTATTTAAAATTTCTAAATCTACCCAAAATTCATCTTCTTTATAATCAATAGCAATACCTGCGATAACCGCACGATTATTTAATTCTTGATAATCGTAACAACCAGTAAGAAAAAATGGAATAAGTAGTAAGAAAAATATTTTTTTCATGATTCATCGCTCCTTTGTTTCGTAAAGTTTTTATCAGTAAGCATCGCACTTCGTTTGGTATCCTTAGAAATATTTTTTTTAAGTAAACTTTTCATTAAATAAATTTTGTCAAAAGGAGATATTGGATAAAAATAAGGTTTTCCCATAGTTTTTAATTCGGTCACATGAATCAAAAAATAGAAGAAAGCTAAAACAATTCCATATAAACCATAAAAGGCCGCGGCAAAAAGAAAAATAATCCGAAAATGTCTCGCTGCATTCACTATTTCTTGATCAGTAAAAATTAAACTTGTGATAAAAGTAAAAGCAATCACGATAATCATAATTGGGCTAACAAATCCAGCGTTCACAGCAGCTTCTCCAAGTATTAAAGCTCCTAAAATAGAAATAGCACTCCCATAAGAATTAGGAAATCTGACATCACTTTCTCGTAAAATTTCATAAATTAAAAGCATGAGCAACGCCTCAACTATAGCCGGAAAGGGAACATTATCTCGTTGAGTACTAAAGTTAATCAGTAAACTTGTCGGAATTGTTTCCGGATTATAATTAATTAAAGCAATATAAATAGCGGGAGCTAAAATGGTAAAGAAAAAGCAAAAAAATCGCAAAATTTTTAAAAAATTAATATTATTACTTTTCTTATAATTATCCGAAACAGGATTAATAAAATCCGCAAAGAAACCAGGCAAGATTAAAGCAAAAGGCGAGGTATCAATAAATAGAACCACTTTACCTTCTAATAAAGCTTTAGCAGCTGTATCCGGTCTTTCTGTTTTAATAATGATAGGAAAATGACTCTTATTTTCTTTCGATAAAAACTCAACAATATTTCCAGAATCTAAAATTCCATCAATATCAATTTTGTCTAATTCTTCTAAAACATGAGCTACCAAATCTTCTTCAGCAATATCATCAAAATACAAAACTTCAACCATAGTTTTCGATTTTCTTCCAATAACTCGATTTTTAGCTTTTAAATTTTTGGATTTCAATCTCCTTTTCAATAAACCTAAATTAATTTGGATATTCTCGGTAAATGCATCTTTCGGTCCAAAAATCACTTGTTCTGTGGTAGGCTCGGGAATTCCTCTTGCTATATCAGCTCGCGTTTCTAAAGCAAGAATTTCTTTTCCTCGAAGTACAATAGTAAAGCCATTTGTAATATAAAATTCAATTTCATCCGGATTTTTTAAAACTTTGGTATTTGGAGCAGGAATAAGACTTTGCAAATCTTTTAATTTTTTATGAGGTAAAGCACTTAAAAAACTTACATTTTTTAAAATATAATCATTTACTTTATCACTTCCTGTTACACTTTCTAAATAAACAACATAGATTGTTTGAAAAAAAGAAATTTTAACAGGTTTAATAACCAAATCAACGGTTTCTTTAAACTCTTCTTGAATTCTTTTGACAATCTCATTTTTCATACCCTTCACCATTTTTAGTATGGAAATTTTTGTTAAATTTAAACCCATTTTCTTCCGCAAAAGAAAAAAATCTATTATAATAAAGAAAAGGTGATCAAAATGCAATTAAAAATTGAAAAAATGGATTATGAGGGAAGAGGAGTAACCCATGTATCAGGAAAAGTATGTTTTGTAAAAAAAGCTTTACCAAAAGAGCTAGTAGAAGCAAAACTCTTACAGGATGAAAAAAGATTTTCTATTTATGAAACAACAGAAGTTTTAAACGCAAGTCCAATAAGAAAAATATCTCTTTGCCCTTTTTCAAAGGAATGTGGAGGATGTGCTTTAGATATCATGTCTTATGAAGATACTTTATCTATAAAAAAAGACATGATAAAAGAACTTTTAAAAAAGAATAATATATCTATTTCCAAGTTTGAAATCATTAAAAGTCCATTAGCTTATGGGTATCGAAATAAAATTAGTTTAAAAATTCAAAATGGTCATATAGGATATTATCAAGAAGAAACACACCAATTTGTTCCAATAAAAAATTGCTTATTAGCAAAGCCATCCATTCAAAGATTTTTACAAGATGTTCATCTTTTGCATTTAAAAAATGGAGAGATAACGATAAGAACAAATCAAAATGACGAACTTCTTTTAAAAGTAATCACTAAAGATTTTCCTCGGATAGAAAAAGAAATAATTCAAAAACATAAAATTGCAGGAATTCTTTGGAATAAAAAATGTATGTACAATTCTTCCTTTTTTATAGAACATATAGATCACATATTTTATAAAATTCATGCCGATAGTTTCTTTCAAGTAAATACAGATATTTCTGAAAAGATTGCCGCACAAATAAAAAAAGAATTTACCAAAGAAGACACAGTATATGATCTTTATTGTGGGGTGGGATATTTTTCTTTAAAATTAGCTAAAATTACTAAGCAAGTTATAGGAATCGAACTAAATCAAAATGCCATTTTAAACGCCATGTATAATGCTTCCTTAAATAAAATAGCGAATGTTTCTTTTCATGTGGGAAAAGTAGAAGATATCTTAGAAAAAATTCCCTTAAAAGCAAATAAAGCTATTGTGGACCCACCACGAAGTGGACTACATAAAAAAGTAAGAGAAAGTTTAAAAGAAAAAAAATTTGAAAAACTCATCTATATTTCTTGCAATCCAAAAACCTTAGCAAGAGATTTACAAGATTTAATAGAAACATATACCCTAACATCTTTTAAGGCATATGATATGTTTCCATATACGAAGCATATGGAATGCGTATGTATACTGACTAGAAGATAGTTTGCTAAAAAAAGAAAGTTATGGAAAAAGAATAAATTTTTAAAAAATATAAAATTGTTTTTTTTAGAAAAAACTTATGTAAAAAATAATAATTTAAGGAGAAGAATGGATGATAAAAATAATTTTTAATGATAAAGAAAAAAAAGCTCTTGCTTTTGATAAAGATAATCTTATTGGATGTTGTGATTTTATAGAAAAAGAAAATGTTTGGAATATTGTTCATACAGAAGTGGATAAAAATTATCAAGGACAGGGTATAGCTAAACAACTTGTATTAGAAGTTATAAGTAATGCTAGGATTCAAAAGAAAAAAGTTATCGCAGATTGTTCGTATGCAAAAAAAGTGTTAGAAAAAGAAAAAATGTAAAATCTAGGACAGAATCTAAAAAAATGGAATCAGTTTCTAGTAAGCGATAATTTTTGCAGTATGCCTTTTATATAAATCAAAAAGTCTATAATTTTATTTTTGGATATGATACAATAAATTTGAAAGGTAGGAAAAATATGAAAAAAGAAATTAAAACAACTGAAGCTATTTTTCCAATGCCAGTACTTATGATTGCCACATATAATGAAGATGGGACAATTGATGTAATGAATGCTGCTTGGGGAACAATGCTAGATAGAAATAAAATTATTTTAAATTTAACAGAAAGTCATAAGACAGTAAAAAATATGAAAGAAAGAAAAGCTTTCACTGTAAGTATTGCAGATGCAGATCATGTAGTTGAAGCAGATTATTTTGGAGTGGTTTCTGGAAATAACACTAAAGATAAATTTGAAAGTAGCGGTCTAACTGCAACCAAGTCTTCTGTAGTAGATGCACCAATTATTAATGAGTTTCCAATTTGCATGGAATGTGAATTTATTGAATACCAAAGTGATGAGACAGGATGCGGTGTGATTGGAAAAATTGTAAAAGTGACAGCTGATGAAAAAGTGATGAATGGAGACAATGTAGATATTTCACTTGTGAATGCTATTGCCTTTGATCCATATACACATGGTTACTATAAAATTGGTGAACGTGTTGGGGAAGCCTTTAAAGATGGTTTTAAATTAAAAAAATAAAATGGTGAAGTGAGGTATATAGAATGAATGAAAGAAAGAAACAAAGATTTAAGAATAACTTTTTTCTTTTTTGGAATATATCTCATTTTTTGGCTTTATATTACGATATTTAATCGCCTTTCTACAGCTCATTTTATCTTTGAAGAAGGAGTGTTTGAATATTATACAAAATGGTATGTAAACTTAATCCCTTTAAAATCTATCTTATATATGGTAAGAAATTTTGAAATCTTTGATATTTTAATAAATATTCTAGGGAATTTTTTCTTGTTCATGCCTTTTGGCTATTTTTTGCCAACTTTATTTAAAAAACAAAATAAAGTATCTCATTACTTATTCACGATATTTAATTTAATTTTTCTTATCGAATTTTGTCAATTCTTCTTAACAATCGGGTCGTTTGATATTGACGACTTTCTCCTAAATTTTTTTGGAGCATATATTGGTTTTAAATGCTTAGAAAGAAAAAAGATTTTTAAAATACTTATCATTTTTTGTATTTGGGTTTTATTAATAGCTCTTTTAAAACAGGAAAAAACTATTGAACAAAATACATTTCAGTTTCTTGATTTATCTAAAAATTGTGTTGGAGAAATGGAAAAAATTTATGAAGATGACTATTATGAATATTTTTTTCCTTGTCCTAAAAGTGATGTTTACTATATTCAAATTGGAAATGAAAGAAGATTATTAAAAGATTTTTTGAATGAAGATATCGTTCAGATATCTACTTTGATAGATAGTGGGTTAGATTGTATAAAAAAAGCCAAATATGAATCTATAAAAATAAAAAAAGAGGGATACTATATTAGTGAAGTAAAGATAGAAAATGAAGAAGTGTTAAAAGTTGAAAATCCTATTTATTATCGTGAAAATCATAATATATTTGAATTCTTTTTCATTCCCTTACAAGAAGGCACAACTAAGATAACTATTCGTTTTATTCTTTCAGGGAGTGGAGATTTAGAAGAAGAAAGGATATATGAAGTAAAAGTAGATAAAAACCTTAAAGTTTCTTTAGAAAGTCAAGAAGATTTTGAGTAAAACTCATGATATAATAAAGATAAGGAGTTGAGAAAATTGAGAAAAATTGGGTTATTAATTTTGTGTGGAGTCTTATTATTAGGAACCACAGGTTGTGAAAATGAAGGAATTGTAGATAATGATAACACGGAACAAGAACCAGCTTATCAAATCAATTTAAACGAAAATATTTCTGTGTATCAAACTCATCATTCTACATTATGTGGTGGTTGGATGTTTCCTTTAAATGCTGAAGAAATTTTAGAAAATAAAATCGAAATGACAGATGCGGGTTATCCTAGAATTAATGTTGGAAGTATTGAAATTGCTCCTCATGAATGGGATGAAATATATTTCCAATTAACTTTTGATACCGAAAAAGAAAATAAGGCATCAGAAAAATTTAAAACTTGGAGTAACGAATCCTATTTTGGAGTAGGCAAATTTGAACCAACTTTTACAAATCATGAGTTTGGATATACCTATTATACAATTGTGCTAGAAGAACCTGAAAAATATTCAGAGTTAAATGCAGAATTAGAAGAGGCTATTGAAAATTTTGAAAAAAATATTGATACAATATTTATTCAAGAAGGTGCATACTTACATACAGGACCATGTGGAGGCGCTGTAAGTGGATCAGAAATCCTAACAGAAGATATTTGTGAAGAATATCATTTGAATTGTAGTAGATGGTAAAATGGCTTTAAAGATTTAAGGACAACAAGTTTTTTAATTGAATAGATGAACAAGTAAAGAATATGGAGTTTTAAAAAAGATCTTTCTAAATTTTCAGAAAGATCTTTATTTTAACTTTTCAATTTCTTCTTTAGATAGATTTGTAAATTCTATAATTTCTGAAATTTCTTTTCCTTTATCAAGCATTCTCTTAGCAATTGTTTCTTGATTTTCTTTTTCTCCTTGTAAAAAGCCTCGAGAAATTCCTTCATGAAAAGCTTTGGACATTTGGGTGTTGTAAATTTTTTTTTGGTCTTCTTCTTTAGTCATATACTCTCGAAATTTTGGATCTTGATTTATTTTTTCTACTTCTTTCATATATTTTTCTACCTCCCGATCTTTCTTAGCCAACATTTCTAATTCTTCTTTAGATAAATCTAACATAATTAAATGTTTGTATTCTTCTATTTTTTCTTCGTCTTTATCATACCAAAACTCCATCAATTTGTCCATGTTCCATTCAATAATTTGAAAGTTTTTAGCATACACTTTTCCTGTCTTATCTTGAATAAAATATTTTCTTACAAGTTCTTCATCTTTCATTCCATAAGTTAAATTGATTTGAATGATTTGTACATCTTCCGTATAGTTTTGTCCTACTAATGTATAATGAGCATAGTTATCACATTGAAAAGCTAAATTTCTAGGATGTAAATAATCTTCTACCGAACTATTTATTTCAATTCCGATAAGTCCTTGTTCTGTTTCTAATAAGATATCTAAATATTTTCTTCGAATAAAAACATTTCCACTATTAAGTTCAATATTTCTTTGAATAACTTTCATAATTTCAGTATGTAAACTTTCTTTTAATACAGCTAATAAAAGTTCTTCATTTTTTTCATTTAAAAAGATTTCTTTAAAAGCTCGATCGTATTTTGCGGTATAAAATTTTTCATTTTGTTTTTCTAATAATTTTGTATTCATAAAAAACTTCTCCATTTCTTGAGAATTTATTCTAATAGAATTATTGTTTCTATTACAAGAGAAGATATTGACAAGTTTTGTCTTATTTTGTCAAAATCTCAAAAAAGAAAGAGTCTTTTTGCTTTTTTAGAAATCTATATAATTTCTTATAATAGATTTTTTTTACGTAAAATAATAATTAAAATAATCGCGATGATAAAAGAAAGTCCAATAATGATAATAAAAGAATACGGATCCGTTCCAAAACTTCCTAACGAAACATTCATGCCTAAAAATGAAGCAATCATGGTTGGTATAGAGATAACTAACGTGATAGAAGTTAAAAATTTCATAATATCATTTAAGTTATTTGAAATAATTGAACTGTAAGTATTCATTGTGTTTTCCAAAATTTCTCGACAGATATTCGCCATTTCAATTCCCTGCTTAATCTCAATTTGAACATCTCGTAAAATATCAATTTCTTTTGGAGTCAATTTATTATTATTTTCAATTTTTTCTAAAACTGCACGATTTCCTTGTAAAGATGTAGTGAAATATAAAAGACTTTTTTGAAGACTAAGTAAATGTT
This sequence comes from uncultured Bacilli bacterium, assembly GCA_904374795.1. GTDB lineage: Bacteria > Bacillota_I > Bacilli_A > RF39 > UBA660 > Ventrenecus. The sequence continues at coordinate 1,683 of CAJFEV010000022.1, read as the reverse complement.
CTAAATCTTTATTACTTGAAGCTTTTATTAAATCTTTTTCTTTTAATCGGATATCTTCTTGAATTTCATTTAAATGATTTAAATAATATTCCATACTCTTACCAATAATATGAATAGGGAAAGTATCATGATTTTGAAAATCTAAATTTGGAATAGCATTAGTTAAAATATCTTGAATAATTGGATGATTATGAGTAGAAACTGTCAAAATTCCATCTTGAAATAAAAACATTCCAAAAGGAAATGCCCGATACTTCTTTTTGTTTTTTGAAAGAATAATATAAGGAATATTTACAACATATAAAATAGAATTTTCTTCAACTTCGATATGTGGTAATTCCGATTTATCTAAAGTCTTTCGTAAAACATGTTCTTCAATTTGTAATTTTTCACAAATGCTTTTAATTTCATCATCTGTAGGATTGGTCAAATGAATCCAAAAATTTTTAGTAAGCTCTTCAGTTGGAAGAAATTCTCTATCTTTTACTTTATACATTTTTTGCATCACTCATCACCTATATCATTTTATCATAAACTTTTAAAAAAATATGCTTTTTTCACGAAAAAAGCGAAAAAGTATAAACTATTAATGAGATGATGAAAATGAATAGAGTTATAGGAAATACGCCATTAGTTAAAATAGATTATGAATATTTAGGGAAAAGAAATACCATTTACGCAAAATTAGAAATGTTTAATTTTAGCGGAAGTATCAAGGATCGAGTGGCTTATTATATGATTCAAAATGGTATTAAAGAAAAAAAGCTTAAACCGGGCATGACTATTGTTGAAGCAACAAGTGGAAATACCGGGATTTCTCTAGCCGCTTTAGGAGCATTATTTCATTACCCAATTGTGATATTCATGCCAAAAACTGCGAGTGAAGAGCGAAAAAAGCTCATGAAAAGCTATGGAGCAACTTTATTTTTAGAAGATGGATTTGAAGAATGTCTAAAAAAAGCTCATGAATATGCCCAAGAAAACCAAGCTTTTTATCCCGATCAATTTAGTAGTCAAGCAAATTTTTTAGCTCATTATAAACAAACGGGTAGAGAAATTTTAGAAAGCCTTCCGGAAAAAATTGCAGGTTTCGTTTCAGGCGTAGGTACAGGTGGTACCTTAATGGGAATAGGTAAATGTTTAAAAGAAAAATACCCCAATATTTGTATTGCTGCAATTGAACCGCAAAAAATGCCTCTGATATCTCAAAATCAAAAAATAGGTCCTCATAAAATTGAAGGAATAGGAGATGACTTTATTCCCAAATTACTTGAAAAAGATTTTATTGATAAAATTTTTTTAATCTCAGATGAAGAAGCTTTACAAATGACTAGACGTTTAGCAAAAGAATTAGGGTTGGGCGTTGGCATATCATCAGGAGCAAACTTTTTGGGAAGTGTTTTACTTAGTGAAAATATTTCAGGATCAATTGTCACGATCTTTGCCGATGATAACAAAAAGTATTTATCTACAGATTTAGCTAAAGAAGAAAATTTAGATCCAAATCTCATTGCTAATCAAATTCAGTTTTTGCATGTCGAGTTTCTTTAAAAGAAAATTTATTGGAAGAGTTTGTTTAAATTAAAAAAAAATACATTTTTACGAAATTTAAAAAATGGTAAAATTTTAAGAACTCATTTTAAATTTTTGTTAAGCAAATTTTAAAAATGAGTTCTTTTTTTC
>CAJFEV010000021.1 GCA_904374795.1 uncultured Bacilli bacterium | reverse complement strand
TATATGAAATTGTTATGAGAATTATAGGTACTGAGATTAAAAATAAATTAAAACATCCATTTAAAAGTCAAGATTAAAAAGACAAATTACAATTTATCGGTTAAATATTTATAAAAAATTTGTAGTTAAATTTTAGTTATTTTTTATAAAAAATAATTCAAATTTATTTATATTTAATCAAATCTATTCAAACTTACTCGAATTTTACAAGTAATGAAAAGCCTTAAAAATAAAGGCTTTTTTGATATTTTACACTATATCACTAATTAGAGCTTTTTTTTCATACCCGATAGGTCGGGGGTTCGATCCCCTCTCTCGCTACCAATTTGATTATTTTACTAGGTATTATACCTAGTTTTTTATTTTAGAAATAAATGATATAATTATCTAAATAAAATAATAAATAGTAATTTGTATAGGAGGAGGTATATTGTATGTTAATTACAGGAATTTTAATTACAATAGTTGCAATTTTTATGATTTTAGTTCCTCAATTTTTTATGAGACTTAAAAGTCCTAGAATTCCAGATAAATTATTAAAAAATCCTAAAATGAAAATTGTTCTTAGAGTATGGGGTGGAATTTTTATAATAGTTGGAATTTTATTAATTGTTTTTTCAATTATTTAATAGCAAATTACAATTTGAAAGTGAGAGTGTAATATGAAAAAAATTTTTATTCACGGATCAGGACATAAAGCAACAAGTTGGAAGAAAACCATAGAAAATATTAAAAATAATAATGATGTATTATGTCCGGAATTATCTTCAATTCTTGATGGAAAAGAAGCAACCTACAATAATTTATATTCTTCGTTTGTAAAATACTGTAATAATATCGATGGAAAAATTGATTTATGCGGTCTTTCTTTAGGCGGAATTTTAGCTTTGAATTATGCTTTAGATTTTCCAAATAAGTTGAATTCGCTTATTTTAATTGGTACTCCTCACAAAGTACCCAAATTTATGTTTAGCATTCAAAATGTAATTTTTAAATTTTTACCAAAATCACTTTTTGAAACTATGGCTTTTAATAAAAGAGACACTTTTATTTTAGGAAATTCAATGAAAAAAATAGATTTTAGTAATAGAGTTTCAAAAATTAAATGTTCAACTTTAATAATATGTGGTGAGAAAGACAATACAAACATTAAATCTGCATATTATTTATCCGAGCATATCAAAGATTCAAAATTAAAAATTATTAAGAATACTGGTCATATTGTAAATGAAGAAAATCCAAAAGAACTTTCTATGCTAATTAACCATTTCTGGCAATAAATATTAGAAAAAAGGGTTGTTATGGGTAAAAAAATATTATATTAAGAAATCAATGATTTGCAACTTCATCAATTTACTAGCTACATTATACATGATATAATTATTTAAATAATAAATAGTAATTTGATGAGTTGGAGGAATGAGAATGAAAAAATTTTTATTAATTTTGTTATGTGGAGTTATGTTATTTGGAATAACTGGTTGTGGTAATGAAAATTTAGAAGAACATCAGCAAGAACAAATTCAAGAATTTGGCAATGTTGAGAAGGAGACAGCCGAGGTATTAGTCGCAAAGTTCAACACTCAAGTTGTGGATAACCGTTCTTTAAATCCTGCCTCTGTTGATTATTTGACAACAGATGAAAATTCATATTGGTATGGATTAATGACAGGGATATATTTAATCGTTTATCCAATAGATTATACTGGTGATTTAAGTAATGATATTGTTGATTATATGGTATTATATGTTGAAAAAAATAGTGAATATGAATCAAATGCGAATGAATATTTACAATATTTAATTAAAGCAAATAATCCGGATATTACATCTGAAGAAATAAATGAGTTGCTAACTGAAGCGAAGAATTCGGCATCTTCTGGTAAAACAGTTAATAATGGCAAAGGAATTGACATCGGATATGTTGATAATGAAGATAATTATCAATATCAGGTTATTAGATTATATGCATAATTTTTTGAAAGTAAGGTGCATTTATGAATAAAGGAAAAATTGGAATATTAATGATAGTATTAGGAAATATATTGTATTTAGCTTATGCTTTCTTTTGTGGTAACGAGGCAACACCATTTGATGAATTTAGTTCAGGATTATTACTAGGTTTGTCAGTTGGAATTAATTTAATTGGGATCATATTACTAATACTTTATATTTCAAAAAAGGAGAAAAATAAATAATTTATTATATATAAAAAATACTAGGCTAAAAAGTCTAGTATTTATTTTAAGTTTTTTGCATTTTGCATATTTTTTTAATTGTACTCTTTATACTTTAACTTTTTTATTTAATAAATCTCGTTACAAATATCCTCCATAATTGTTTCTGTAATTTTTTTCTTTCTGTACGATTCAGTTTCTTGCTTCATCACTATATATTTGTGTCTCATCTAATCCTAAATTATGTCCTATTAAAGAAAATTTATATATATCTTTTAAAAAGGAATTATTTTGCAAAAAAGGATTATTTGTATTTATTTGTTTCATATATTTATCTCCTACTAGGTATATTAAAACCTATATTACATATTATCATTATTCGTTTCTTTTGATTGTTTTAATTGGTTTATAAACTCTATTCTCTTTTTTATTTGTTCTATGATTTTATCAATTCTTTCTTGAGATAATAATTTATTACTTAAAAGTATTTCTTTTACTTCATTGGTGAAACCTTCAAGTTTCTGAATATCAAACCACTCAAAATTTCTAACTAAACTTACTTGTGTTTTTTCATATTCTTCAAATGGCTTCGTTAAAAAAAACTCTCCAACATACATATCATTTTCATCGAACCATAAAGAACACCCATTATCAAATAATGGAGCAGCTTTTTCAAATTTTAATGTTTCCACATTTCTAATCACACCAAAATTATTAAAATGTCTATCCTTATTGGCTAGAATAAAATCGCATATAATCATTTTATCAACTAAAATATTTGCATTTGGAATTTTTAAATTATTAAGACATCTAATATAATGTTCATATTTATTTTCGTTATCTAAAAATTCATAATATTCATTAATTTTCCATGCTGGTATTAATTCTGTTTCTTTTGTAATAAAATTCTTACAAATTGATACTGCCCTATCGTTTTCATAAACAATACTATACTTTACATATTCATCATCATTTAAAATTCTTTCATATAGTTTAGTAGCAATAACTTCATTAAATGGTTCTTGATTTATCATTTTGCTACCAGCCTTAAGTAAATATCTATCTCCATTTATAATTTTCCATCTTTTTTCGTAGTTACCATTACTTGTCATGTCTGGGGTATTTAGATTTAAATTACTAAGGTTGTTATTCCCATCAAAAAATATTTTGCCAATATCTTCTGAAAATTCATGATCAAAAAAATTAATATCTTCCCATAAAATGTTTTCATCAATGCTTTTTACCCAATATTGATCTGACAAAGATAAACAATATGCTTTTGAATCTAACAAATCAAAATGGTCTTTATCATAAATATTACTTTTATACAGTATTTCTTTTAACCCATTTCTTGAAGCAGGTATTTGTCTATTTTTCCACCATCTATTAAACTGGTTTTTATCTATTTTATCGTCTTTAATTAAGCCAAAAGGTGCATATATTTCATTATTAGGATAATTTCTTTCAAACTTTTCTATTATATGTTCTTCATCATTGTATTCAAAATCAAATATTTTTTTATTCTTATTCATTAAAGTGAATTTGCTCAATTTCTCACCTCTTTTTTTACTATTTTACCTAGGAATAGTATACCATAATTTAAGGAATATTCATACTATCTAATTTGCAACTTTGTTTTCTAGTTTTTTTAGATTTTTCTTTGCTTTTACAATCATATAAATTGCCATGATCGAATTAATGAACACAATGGCAAAACCGGTACACGCAACCATGGTTAAACGAAATGTTTCATCACTATCACCAAATTGATAAATCATTGCAACTTCTAAAGAAAGCATGGATATCATTGCTACGGTTAAATTAATAAATTTGCTTGCTGATAAAATTGGACTTGTTTGATGACGATATTTAAAGACATTTATAAAAGCTGTAATAATCAAATAGAAATCATATATGGCTACAATATAGATTAAATAACCAGGATAAGAAATTATTTCTTTTTGATGAATCATTAAAATAATGATTCCTGATAGAACAATATTTAAAAATAATAAAGTGACTCCGGTCGCTTTTAATTTTTGATATTCTTTTTCTAAATTTTTACCAAAATCTTCTTTTTTAACACTTAAAATTAATGAAGCTTTCATAAAAAATAAAAATAAATAATATACCGCAAAAGTAATAAACCATTCAGAATGATAGTAAATGCCAGTACCTAAACGAAATATTCCATAGATAAAATTTACCATTAAAGAAAAAAGTAAAAATAATTTCGTGAAGGTATTTTCTTTTTGATGATACCATTTATAAAGCTTACTATTTTCTTTAATAATTTGGTTGCTAAAACTGCATGCTTTGTAAAACCAGAGGCAAAAAACAATCAAAGCATATGTAGATAAGAGATAAGATACATAGGCTAACCATGTTTCTTCTAAATGACAAGCAAATACATAAATTAGCAAAACAATACTTAAATTTACAAGAAGAAAACCAATATACTTATTTGGTTCAAAAACTTTTTTCCATACTTTTTTCATTCTTTCACCGCCAAAAATAAATTATATCTTTTCATTTCTTTTACTGATTTTATCATATTTCATTTATTCCTTGAATAAAAATTAATTTTTTATAAAAAACAAAAAGAAGGAAGATTTTCTTCCCTAATTATTTTTCTTCTTTATTGTGTTTTAAATAAGAATAAACTGGATAATCTAAAACACATATTAGAAGTCCTACTACTCCAATTATTATTCCGATTAACATGTCACTACCACTTGTGTTTTCAATCATTGTTCTACTCATTCCAAAGCCCATGATTAAAGCTCCAATGACTCCTATTACCCAGGCAAAGACAATGCCCCAGTTAATAGGTCCGTGAGGTTTCTTTGGATGATTTTTCCGATAAACAGGAATAATACATAGTAAAACAATAAAACCAACTATTGCAACAATGACACCAGCATTAAATAAATCCCATTCTGGAATTAGACACATGCACATTCCAACGGCAAATATTAATCCACCTATTGTTCCTAATACAATTTCTAATAATGTTTCTTTTTTCATAACAAGTTTCATTCCTTTCTCTACGTTCAAGGTACACATAGAAATGAAAACCTTGAACTTTTTTTCAGATTATACACACTCCTTTTATTTATTTTTTTACGTTCTTCTTGTTCTTTATTTAATCTTTCTTTAGCTTCTTCAATGGTTTCATCATCTTTTCTTAAAAAAGTATCTACGAATTTGTTTTCAATTTTTTCGTAACCACCAACTACTGTATCTTCGATCTTTTGATACCCATTTACTACAGTATCTTCGATTTTTTTATAGCCACCTACGACAGCTTTTTCAATTTTTTTGTTCGCATCAACAATTTTAGACATACTCTCTCTCCTTCCTAAAACAACACTTGTTTGTTTCATTCATTTTTAGTATAATTTTTTTCAAGAAAAGAAACAATCATCAATTTAACAACATTTGTTGGATTAATGGAGGTAGTATGAATACACCAAATAATAAAAGAAAAAAAGAATCAAAGAAAAAAATTGAAAAAATTTTTGTACAGTTACTTCAAGAAAAAGAATTAAATAAAATTTCTGTCACAGAGATTTGTGAGAAAGCAAACATTAACCGTTCTACTTTTTATGCAAATTATCTAGACGTTTACGACTTGGCTGACAAAGTTGCTGAAGAATTAGAACATGAAGTTTTTTTGCTTTATCAAGATGAAAGAATGAATAAATATAACTCTCATGACTTTTTAAAATTATTTAAGCATATTAAAGAAAATCAAATTTTTTATCGAACCTATTTTAAATTAAATAAAGATCAGAACTTTATTGTTCGAGAATATGATAATAATTTAGCTAAAAATTTTTTTAATGATCGATTTATTGATTATCACATGGAATTTTTTAAAGCTGGATTAAACGCGATTATAAAAAAATGGCTAAATAACTGATGTAAAGAATCTCCAGAAGAAATTGAATTAATTTTAAAAGAAGAATATAAAAATAAGAATATTTAAAATTTTATTAAAGCTTAAAAAAATTACTCCCTGGAGTAATTTTTTGCCATTTTTTTAGAAAAATTACGCTGTACAAGAATTATTTTATTTCAAACTCTACTGAAAAATATTTATGCTTCAAGTCATCTAGAAAAGCACTTTTTACAAGACGATACTCTCCTTTTTCTAGCTCACCATAAAGCCATGACCAATCCTCTTCCATCATAAGTTCATGATTTTTATCTACATAAAAGGCAGGCTCATTCCAACCAACATTATCATCTACAACGTACTTTCTTTCTTGCCATTTACCATCTATTTTTTGGTCTATACGATACCAAAGTCCATAGGTATAACGTTCTCCACTATAATCGGTAATTAAGATAGTAGCGCCTTTGTTTGTTAAAGTCCCGTCAACGATTGTCATGACCACGCCTTCAATTTCATTTAATTCTGCTGTACTAGTCAATTGTTTATTTACGATTATGGATTCGCTTTTTCCTTCTTCTATGTTTTCAAGTTCTTTTATACCATAAATATTTGAATGTGTAAAAATATTTTCTATAGTATCTTCGAAAGTTTCCATTGTATAAAATGTAATTTCATAAGATTTGCCGACTAGCCATTCATAGGTATTTGCAAGGGATATTACTGCAGTTAGTCCTGATGCATTTTGTACAGTAAGTCCTATTGTTTCTTCATCTATCATTTTTGTTTGTAAAATTCGATAAGATCTTGCAAAGGTTTCAAATTTACGTGCCTTACGCCCACAGTAAATTCCATCTAATTCATCTACCATAGATGAATTACCGATATACACATCTTTATTTCCTTCAAGAGTATTGCAAAGAATTACCGAATATTCATCCGTATGATATATACTTGTTCCTCCATCATATAAACTTTCCTTATTTGTACGATTTAGTTGCCACTCTGAGTTTAAATATTTTTTTAATTTTTCTAAATCAATTTGTTTATATCCTAATGCTTGTTTTAATTCAGCACAGGTATTCTCGCCGTTACAAACAAAGACACCATCAATACCATAGTAATATATATTTTGATTGTTTACTGTAAGCTTTTTCTCTAGCTCTTCTCCATTATTTTCTTCTTTTAAAGAAACGGACATACTGTATATATCTATTTTTGGATATACTTCCTTAAAATGAACAATGGTAATAAATAATATTAAAAGAAAGATAAAACAAAACGTAAATAAAATACTTATTAAATGATTATTTCTTTTTTGTTTTTGTTCACTATTTTTTAATGTATTAAGAAGAACCTTTTCTGAAGTTTCTTTTTGCTTTTCTTCTGGAACTTTTTCCCCTAAAATAAGTTCGTTTATCGTAATTTCTAAAGTTTCACATAGTGGTTTAAATAAAGATATATCTGGCATTCTTCTTCCGTTTTCCCAATTTGAAACAGCTCGGTCTGTAACATTTAGTTTTTCTGCTAACTGTTTTTGAGTCAATCCTTTTTCTTTGCGTAGTTTAGCAATAAATTTTCCAATTTTTCCTTGATCCATATTAACCCTCATTTCTGAAAGAATTATATCGAAAAAAATTTGAAAAGTATCCAAACAAAACGTGGATATTATTCCATATACTTAAGAAATTCTTGCTTAAAAGCACTTCTTCTTGAATACTTTTTCTGATAGAATGAAATACACTCTCCCTTGCTAATTTGTTTTTGAGATGTCAACATTTCATCTAAAGCAACAACTAGAATCGCAACCTTATAATAAGATTTTCTATAGTTTCCATTTATTACTCCATCTACTCTTTTTTCTATCATTTGATCTATCCAAGTAATATACTTTTCTTGTAAAATTGTTTTTATTGAATTTTTCCAATTTTCAAAAACTTTTGCATAATCTTTTTCTAAGAATTCTAAATGTTCTGCGATTTCTAGACTTGAAAATGCACTTTTTAAAATACTTGAAAACACCTTTGTATTTATTTTATCTGTCATAAGTAATAGCCATAAATCAACAGCTGTTTTAATAAAAGAGTTTGACCATCCAAGAATTTCTTTATGTTTTTTACATTCCTCATAAAATTCATCTAAATTTCCAAGAAAAAATTGTAAATAATAATACATATTTGATTTATTTGCAGAATATTTTTCATTAATGATATTGTTGATCTTTTCTTTATTTTTCTCAAAATAACCATTTTGCATAATTCTTAATAAGTTTGCTATATTGGTTTTCGAAGAAAAAGAATTTAATAAATATTTTTCTTTATTTTTTGTATCATAGTTTGCTAAAAATAAAGAAATATCATTTCTGATGTTTTCCTTTTCATCTAAATAAGAAAGCATTAAGTTTCCTGTAGAAATTATTTCCTCTGTTTGATGATTTTTCTCTAAAAAATGTAAAATATCCATAAAAATGGCATTTTGATTCTTAGCTAAATCTTTAAGATAAATTTTATAATTTTTATAATTTGTATATTCAAATATATCTTTTAATAATCGATAAACAATACCAATTTTTTTTGAAGTTAACTCTAAAATCCAAGAATGAATAAAATCGTCAAGATCTTTTAGAATTTCTGTTCCAAGTTTAAACGAAACAGTGAGTTCTACATCTCGAAAGTTTTCATTTGTAAAATACTCATATATTTTTTTTGCTCTCATGTTTTTAATTGTGCTTTGATAAGTTGCATAAATCGCATAGTTACAAAGTAAAGATACATTTATAGAAATCAAATGATTTTCAGCTAACTCTTTCAGTGATATTTCAAAAAATTCTCCACCATCTTCATCATAAAATTGATAATTTGTATAAATAATGCAATCTAGTAGTTGTTTGGCATAGTTGTATTCCTGATTATTTACCAAACTGATAGCATAGAAACTTGCTTCTTCTATTAACTTTCCAACATTATCTTCATCGCTATATTCCCAGGTCCAATCTCCACCCCAAGGATCATAATATTCACCATAGCTTTCATAACCTGTTGCATAAAAATATAGCTCAAGTTCGTCTATAAGCTCAAATTTTGCTATGTATTCTTCGATTTTTTGTTTTATATTATCAATTTTTTTATCTTTTCTAAACATGCAAAGAATCTCTTGATATTTACTTTCAGGAATTTTCCTGAGTATATTACTCAAAAAATTCAAAATTTCTTCTTTATTTAAATCTTTTACATATTCATTTACTTTTTCATAAAAATTTATACTATTCATATCTTTCCTCTTCTATAATTTCATATCCAAGTCTTCTATATATTTTTTTTCTTTTTATGAACATATTCCTAGTTTTAGAAAAATTATCATCAACATAGTCATATATAGTTATTTCTTTTTTATCTTTTGTCGTTCTATGTAATCTGCCAGCATATTGAGTAACTCTTGTTTCTCCAGAAATCGGCATAGTAAGAAAAAGTGTATCTAATTGTTCATCATCAAATCCCTCTCCTATATAAGGACCTGTAGCAATAATGATCTTATTTCTATTCGTTTCATTTAGGCATCTCTGATATTCTTTTAGAATCTTTTTTCCAATACCTCCACAATATTTTAAAACTAGTATGTCTTTTTTCTGCAATTTTTGAAAAATATACTCTAAATGCTCTAATCGTTCAGTTAGTATTAAAATATTTTTACCATTTTGATAATATTCAAGAACATCTTTAATGATTTTCTCACTTCTAATAATATCTTTAGCTATAAAATCATTTATTTCATTCAATTCATAATTATTAATTTTAGGATCTGTAAAGTTTAAATGAGACTTTTTTGCAAATACTTTCATAGGGATACCAAGATTTTTGTTATACTCCAGAGCATCTATTTTATATCTAATATCTCCACATTGCATTTTTATGATTGGTGTGTGGCCGTTTTCTCTTTTAGGAGTTGCTGTTATTCCATATATATATTTAGCATTTCCCGTATTTATCGCTTTTTCATATGTAAAAGCAGCTGTATGATGACATTCATCAATAATGATCATTCCATAATTTTGCATTATATTTAAAACATTACCATTATTCCAAATTGATTTGATACTTGCAACATCTATATTATTCGTAATGTCCTTTTTGTTTCCACTAATTTCACCTACATGTTTAATGTCTAAAAACTCTTTGATTTTCTTTTGCCATTGACGCAAAAGACTTAATTTATTTACCAATATTAAAATGTTCACTTTCCGCTTTTCAATAAGTTTACACCCTAATACAGTTTTTCCAAACCCTGTTGGAGCCCAGAGAATTCCATTATCATATTTTAACATTGCTTGCAAAGCATCATTTTGTTCTTTTCGAAGTTTCCCTTTAAATTTAACATTTAATTTAATTCCTGCAAATCTTTCGTCATCTTGAGACAATTTTATGTGATTCTCTTCACATAATTTTATTAAAAAATCGTAAGTTCCTCTAGGTAGTTTTAGATATTTTTCATTCTCCATACTGCAATCAATAACCATTGGTGTATTATAAACCGACATTCGCAAACGTTGTTTTTTATAAAATTCCGGATTTGTAAATGTTGCTAGTTTTCTAAAGCTATTTTTTACGACTGCATTTAATCCGGTTTTATCTATGTAAATCATATCTTTTAAAATAACATTTATATTTACAGGATATTCTATATTTTGGGGTATTTTAAAACTAACCTTTTGCACATCCTCTTCTAAATAGTTAATATCATTAACCCCATTACTTAATTTTTGAATCAATAAATCAATCTCATTTTTGGTTAATTTATGTATAGATTTTAAGTAATTAATTTGGTTAGCTATAGGATAAAAGTTCCTATCAATAAGTAAAGTATTTCCACATTTTGAAGGGTTAGTTTGAAAAGGCAATGCAATTAAATTTCCATACCCACCCTTAGGTATAGTATCTTGATTAGGAAACATTCTATCAAATGTTGAAATAGAAATATTATATAATTCCATAGTTTTAAATATCAGTAAACTTCCAAGCTTTCTAGCAATTTTAGCCTTAATATTTGTATCAAAAAAGATCCAAATGTGATAACCATTTCCAGAACGGCTTCGTTCTAAAACGTTTGAAACGTTATATTGATCGCAAACACTTAGAAATCCCAGTACTTCGTTTTTTATGTCATTTTGTTTATTCTTAGCATCAAAATCTAATGCTAAAAAATAGCAAGTGTCGTCAAGTAATAGTGGATAAACTCCTACTAATTTACCAGCATACATATGATTATAAATAACTTCTTTAGTTAAAGGCATGTTTTTTCTATAAGGACATTTTTTACATTGTTTCTTTATTGTTTTATAACATATTCCCTTTTTCCATTCGTTTTCACAAGCTGGAACATAATATTTAAGATTAGGATCATTTTTATTAATAGATAGATAAGGATAAATATCATCTCTTCCTTTAAAATAATCCATAAATATTTTTATTTTTTCTTCTCTATTTAATGCTGGTTCTTTAATCATCAACTTCTTTAATTCTTGAATTTCTTTTTGTAAGTTTGCTATTTGAATTTCTTTTTCTTTAATTTTACTTGTTATTTCTTGATTATCCATAAAATCCCCCACTATCATCATGGTAAATTGCTATTATTTTTCTAATAGCCAATCAATGATATTTTTATGAATAATACCATTTTGAGAATAATCGAGTTTATCTGTAGAAATCACATATTTAGGATAGTTATCTTCTAAGTTTTTATATGCTCCAAATGCTCTTTCTTCTGTTTCTTTGCTAGCTAATGTATATGCTACTTGAAAATATTCCTTCTGATTATATTTAGTTGCAATAAAATCAATTTCTTTACCATTATTATTTCCAACACTCACAGCATATCCCCGACAAACTAATTCATTATACACAATATTTTCCAAATATGCTCCAAATTGTGTTTTTTTATTTACATTTAAAATTTGCCTTAAGCCTAAATCTGTTAAATAATATTTATCTTTTCTTGTTAAAATCCTTTTGCCTCTTATATCATACGTTGAACTTTTAGACATTAATAGTGCCCCTGTAGCATAATCTAAGCAGTCATAAATTGTTTTTGTTGAAACTGGAATTTTTTCTTTTTCTAACTCTCCTATCATATTGGTAGGCGAAAAAAATTGACTAGGATTTGTAACTAAATATTCCATTATTCTTTGAAATAAAGATACATTTTTTATATTATTTCTTTTCACAATATCTTTTAAAACAATTGCATCAAATACATCGGATAAGTATGTTTTCATCCCTTCTTCTGTTTTAAATTCAAATCTTTGAGGTAATCCTCCCCATAAAAGATAGTCATTGAAAGCATTTTCGATTTCTTTTTCATCTTTTATTTCTTTTAATTCTAATACCTCTTTAAAGCTAAATGGATAAATTTGAAAAGATATATAACGTCCTGAAAGTAAAGTGGCTAATTCGCCGGATAATAATTTAGAATTCGAACCTGTTACAAATATTGAAACATTTAATGTTGCTTTAAATGAATTAACCCCCTTTTCCCAACCTTCAACCATCTGTATTTCATCAAAAAATAAATAATACTTTTTTTCATCAAGAATTTTTTCTTTTACATAGTTATTTAAATCCATATAATCTTTTAAATTTGTATATTCCACATCTTCAAAATTCATATAAATGATATGATCTTTTGAAACGCCTTTTTGAAGTAATTCTTCAATGATTTGTTTTAATAACACCGATTTTCCACACCGCCTTATTCCGGTTATTATTTTAATGATATCCATATCATATGTTTCTCTTATTTTTTTTAAATAAGTTTCTCTTTTTATCATAAAATCACCTTCTCTTATTATTATAAAAGCCGTTAGCAAAAAAGTCAATTTATTTTTCTGTAGGAAAATATAGCAAAAATTTAGTCTTTTTATTTTCCTGACATTTAATTACCAATAAGTTCATTTTAAAATTTTTCTAAGATTTTAAAATATTCAATGATTACCTTGTCTTCATCTTGCATGTTTTCTATCTGATAAAAAGATTTTATATTTTTATAAATATCTACTTTTTCCTTTGTAAGTTCAATAAATGCTTTAAAATTGTCTTCTTTGTCCACTACTAATATTTGACATTCTTTTGGTCTATATTTTGGAACTATTATACTTTCTTGGTACCAACGTACGACTCTAAAATTTAAGGATTCATTTAAAATTCTTTTGATCTCTTCATCCGTATATCTTCTAATTAAAGCATTTTTGTATTTGGCTTGAAGTTTATTTTGATATCTTCTTTTTGGAACTTTTAGCCTTTCAATATCTTCAACGCCAATAAAAAGCAAATACTTTTGAACTCTTCTAAGGTAATTTATTTCTTGTTTACTATAAAAACGTTCTTCATCCGGTGAAATGCAAAATGTCTTGGGAGCATCATATAAGGCTTTAACAATTTCTTCAAAATTATGCACATGAATATGTTTAACCACTAATTTTTCAACAATTTTTCTTCCCTCTTTACGTCTTTCAACAAATTTTGAAGTAAATGGATAATAAAAGCCCGTGTAAGCTATGTCAGCAAAAGCATCTGTAAGATTTCGATATATTTCTAGTTGTTTTTCTTTATTACCATAATCTATAAGTGGTGAAACTTCATGAAAATAAATATATTTTAAAGTATCTCTTTCTTCATTCCAAACAGGTGTTGGTAAGTTATGATGTTTAAACGGAAGATATTGCTTATCAAAATCACATTCTTCTTTATTTTCATTTTGTTTTTTCATTTTCAATTACTCTTCTTTCTTTAAAAAATCTTCTCTTTCTTCAATAATATTTATTTTAGATAAATCTATTTGTTTATTTTCGTATTTATCTTTTAAGTAGTTTAAAAATTTGGTTTCTAAAGAATTTTTTTCTTTGCTTTTAAATTTTTGATTTTTAAGTGCTGTTTCCATTTTTGTTCTTAAATATTTCCATGTAGTATAATAATTTGATTTGATTTTTAACATAAAATCTTTAGAATCTTCTATTACAAAGCCTTCAATATATTGATTATTCCATTTATAATTTTCTAAAGTCACTTCATTTATAATTTTTGCAAATTCTTCTTTCGTCTTTGCCACATACGCTTTTTCTTTTACTTGGATATTATTTTTGTTTGCAAAATTTTGTAAAGATTCAAAGCTTTCTTTTTTATATTCTGAAGTATTCTTAATTATATCAAGCAAAATAAGGTTTGATTTTGTATATTTAATAATATGTGGATCATTTATTGGATCAATTACTTCAAAAACAAAGGTAACATTTTCTTTACTTATTTTTTCTTTTATATTGTTTATCGTTTTTTCTGCAAAGGTTTGATAAAAAATAGTTTTAAAATATTCTACATACTCACCTGTATTGGTACTTTTTGATGCAAAAAAGAATTCATTATCAACAATGGAAAGAATACCTAAAAATCCATTATATTTTACATAAAAAGTTATGGGATAAGACATAGTATTTTTTACTTCTTCTAGATTTGTTTCTTTTCGTTCATTTACTTGAAAGAATTTATCGTAGCTTCTCGCGACAATTTTATTTTTTTCTGTATCTATAAATATTCCTCGAGCTTTAGTTGTCATTTGATCCCAAATATGATTATAAAATGCTTCTTTGGTAAAATTAAAGGATGAAATATTGTTTCCTAATTCTTTTTCATAAATATATTTGCTACTTCTTAAATCTTTAATTAGATTATATATTTTTGTTTCTTCAAGTAAGTTTGGATTATACACTTCATTTTTTACAGAAGTAAAGCTTTCAGAGCCATCGTTTTTTAATGTGAGAATACGTAAGCAGCCACCGTGTTCAATATCTCCTTCTACATTGTATGAGTAAGGATATTTATCTATTTCGGTTTTAAAGTAATTTCTATGACCATGAATTTGAATGATTTTTTCATCTTGATTGTTCATGTATTCATTATAAATTTCATCAATATCTACATCATATTTATCAATTCCATACATAAAAGAATTGGTACTATAATAATCTAAAGGTTGCTTTGGAAAATACGGAATACCTCCATGAGTAATTATATAAGTCTTTCCTTTAAAAGTAATATAAGCAAGCTGCGATAATGATTTTATAAATCCTCTTATATTTGCTTTAGTTATTCCTTTACTTTCAAATTCTTTAATGGTATTTTGAATGTCATAGTCCATTATGAAATCATCATCACAAGCATATTTGTAAATTTTATCTTCATGATTTCCTATTAAAAAAAGGATATTTTTTTGTTTCATTAATTCTGTTAAATAATGAAATGTTTGAACATTTTCAATTCCTCTATCAAAATAATCTCCTGTAAATATATAGAAATCTTTTTCTTGAAATGGATTTTTTTCAAAATACCTTTTTAGTGCTGAATAACATCCATGAATATCTCCTATGATGTGAATGTTTTGATAATCGTTGTAATCTTTTGGAGTTTTCGTTAAAATTGTTTCAAAGTTTTCAGGCTTGATTTGGATAAAAGCTTTTGAAATTTCTTCTGTGGCAAATTTTTTATATGCTCTATCTATAGAATATTCTGGAACCACTTTATAATTTACACGATTTTTATTTCTTTTTTTTACTTCCTCTTTCGGAATGTTTGTAAAATCAAGAATATAAAGTCGATAGCGATATTTTTCAGCTAATTTTTTATAGGTGATTAAATCTTCTTTAGACGCATGAATTGCATCAACAAGAGTGAATTCTCCTTTTTTCATTCGCTCTTCGAGGACATAGAATAAAAGTTGCCATACTTTTTTATTATTAAATTGAGGAATTGTTTCTGTATAATCTATTGTTAGTTCTGGAGCGTTAAACATTAGTCTTATAGTATCTGAAGATAAAGTAAATCTTTCTAAATTTTTTTCTTGAATAAAATTACTTTTTCCTGAACCTTGTGCTCCTCTTAAAATAATTAATTTACGCATCTAAATCACTTCCTAATTTTAGTTATTCAACGATAATTTTTTGTTGGAGAAGAATTATCTTTTTCTTCTATTTTTTGGTAAACTGTCTTTCCTAAAATTTTAATTTCTAACCCATCTCTATATCCATCTTTACACTCTAAATCGAGTCTATGATAAACACTTATTTGATATAGTAATGCGTTGTAATCTACCGAACCTCCATCTTTATGTTTTTTAGGTATAGGTACTAGAAGGAGTAATAAAACAATTATGGCAAAAAATAAAATTATACTTTTTGTCATTTTTTTCTTTTCTTTTTTCATATATATCATTTCTTTCTTACATCCAGCATATCAAAAAAAGGATAAAAAAAGAAGTGCTAAGTTAGCACATATTTTTGTTGTATTATAAGTCTCCTTTAAAAATGTTCAAATAACTGATGAAAACTATCTTTTTTTGCTTGTTCTTTTTCTATTCTACCTTTTGAATTCTTTTCAAAATATAATGGTCGTTTTCTTTTATAAATTCATATTCATAAATTGCACCCTCTTGAATATAATTATCTAAATCTAACTCAGTAAATTCACCATCAAAATTTTGAATGTTATCAATCAACTTTTCAGA
Organism: uncultured Bacilli bacterium; assembly: GCA_904374795.1. Lineage (GTDB taxonomy): Bacteria > Bacillota_I > Bacilli_A > RF39 > UBA660 > Ventrenecus. The sequence continues at coordinate 1,253 of CAJFEV010000021.1, read as the reverse complement.
TTTCGCATTATTATAAATATTAACATCATGTGTAGTTCTATCTAAAGTAAAATAAATTATTTGTTCTTTTAAAAGAATTTTATCTTTATTTTCTGTAGCACTCAACATTTTTTGATAAATAAACTCATTAGGGCTATTCCCACATCCGTCAAAAGGAACATAGTTTTTTTCATGTTCGTTATATGTATAACCACAGTAATCATTTAACATAAATTGAACTGTTTGATGTGTAATATTTGTCGAACTTCCCAAAATGCTTTTTACACTGTCCTCAACATCTCCTGCGCTCAAAACGCCTACATTGCCGTTATTTAGCAAATTCATAATTCCTATATTTAATTTATACTCGTTAGATAATTCACTTTCATTATATAATTGCTTTAAAATATAGATATTCTTATTCGGAACCACTGATTGATAAAGGTTTTGAACTAAATCAGAATTTATATCCAATGATACGCTCTTATTTTTTGAGTAAAAATAAATTCCCAAAAAAATTATTCCCAATATTACAAGTATAAGTAATAAAATTATTCCATATTTTTTGAATCGCCTCATATTATTCCACCAATATTAGTATATCACATTTAGAAAATTAATCTATTAACTTTAAGCTTTTTTGATTATTAAAATTGTTTCTAATTTTAAGATTGTTATATCACAAAATCCAATATATTTTTATTTATTTTCATCTTTATATTTTTCTCCAAATATTTTCATTTGTTCTAGTACATCTTTTAATTCTAGCCCTTTACTTGTCAATGAATACTCTACTTTTGGAGGTACTACTGGATAAACTTTTCTTTTGACAATTCCATCTTTTTCTAAATCTCGTAAATTTTCTGTTAAAACTTTTGCTGAAATACCTAATACACTCCTGCTTAATTCATTATATCTTTTTGTTCCCGTAAGAAGATCTCTTAAAATAATAATTTTCCATTTATTTCCTATAATAGACGCGGTATATTCAACTGGACAATTTGTATATGTTTTAGACATACTATCAGCTCCTTAAAAGCATTATATACTAAAGTGGTCTTTTTGGTAAGTACGCACTTTTTAGTAAGTATGAAAAAAAGGCTGCCAGAAAAATTAAATCTTGATTTTTTGACAGCCTATTATCATTTTATTTCTATCCTAAATTTCTTTTGATTATATTATCATGTATACTTTAAGATGTAAATTAATGAGAGAAAAACTCATTGGTTTATGATAAAATATTTTTTATTCTTTCTTATAAGAAAGAATAAAAA
>CAJFEV010000020.1 GCA_904374795.1 uncultured Bacilli bacterium | reverse complement strand
TCTAGATAAAAAATAGAGGTAAAAGAAAAATAGATAGAATTTGTTATAAATAAAGAAAAAAATAAGTGGTAGTGAATAAAACTTTTCACATTACCCTTTATATTAACGGAATAAAATATCAAAAAGAAAAGCTGATTACTTTAATTATTCCAACTTATGATAATGATGAAAAGTTGAAGATGATGTTAAAGAGTTTAGAAAAAATTGGTATTTTCCATGATGAAAATATTGAGGTCTTAATTATACAAAATCATTTTGACATTCAAAAATTTCAAAATACTCAAAAACTAGAAAAAAAATATGCTATTAAAGTATATCATGAACCTCGTCAAGGAAAGGCATGTGCTCTTAATTACGGGATTAAAAAAGCTCAAGGAAAATTTATTGTGAGTACTGATGATGATGTGATTATAACAGATAAAAATTGGTTATATAAATTTGTTGAAGAATTTGATAAAAATCCTAGGTTAGGATATTGTTCTGGAAAGGTAAGTATGTATAAAGAAACCTCTAATAAATACTCTCAATTATGGGAGAAAAAGGGAGGCTTAAGTAAGGGAGAGCAGAAAAAGTATTGGTCTAGAAAATACTTAGAAAGTAAAAAGCATAAAATAATTCCTTGGAAACTTCATAAAATGTGTGCTGGAGCAAATCAAATGATCCCAAAAAAAGTTTTACTTGAAATTGGAGGATATTCTGAATTTCTAGGAAAAAAAGGTAATGTTGATGGTTTAACATTAGAAATTGGCTATAAAATTGCTCGACAAGGATATGAATTGCTGTATAATCCAGAAATTTTCCTATTTCATCAGCATCCAACTAAAGAAGATGAAGTTAAAAAGAAACTTTATTATTACGGTATGCAAGATACAGGAGTAAGTATGTATATATATTTAAAGTATCATGATTTTAGGTATTTATGGTGGGCATTAATTGGACATGAAATGTATACTATTAAAAAAATGTTCAAAAGAATTTTCAAAAAATATGATTTACCAATTAGCTATGTTTGGTGTGGTTTAAAAGGAAATCTTAAAGGATGGCGAGTTTGTCGTAAGAATTATAAAAAATGTCAAAGGAGAAAGTTATGAAAAGTATTTTTAATGAGAAAATAGAAAAAGAAACAAAAGTAAACCTTCAGCATGCAAAAATTGTCACTATTGAAGGAATAGATGGTTCTGGAAAAACGACATTAATTGAAAGTTGTGTGAAAAAATTATCTAATATGGGATATCGTGCCACATATTTTCATACGTCATCTTCCTTTAATGTTTTTTGGCAAATAGTAAACGAAAGTGTTCAAAAAGAATTTTTGACAAAAGATATGAATCAAATACTTCATAACGTAGCCTTTTTAACTTATGCAAAAACGTTATTTATAGATGAAGTAAATAATCATGATTTTGTTATCGGAGATTGGTATATATACGGAAAAATGTTACTATCGCAACTATACACGAATAATCCTAATTGTTTTTCAAAAAAAATAATAGAAGAAGAACTGGCTAAAAGAACACTTTTGCTTCCGGATTATAGTTTCTTTTTAGATGTTTTTCCAGATGTAGCCTTTGAAAGAATTCAAAAAAGGGAAGTGCTGAAGGAAGAAAAAGAATCCTTGGAAATGTTAAAAAAAGCCTATGAACTTTGGCAAGAATATGTTTTATGCTATCAAATGGATTCTTTAAATGAAAATCTTCCAGTTTTAACATTAACAGATATAGTTTTGTCAAAAATTATGAAAAAAGGAGAGAAAAATAAATGAGAAAAGTCACAATGGTAACCGGAAATGCGGGAAAATGGAAAATTGCTAGCAATATTTTTAAAAAATATAACGTTGAATTAAAGCAAGCCAAAATAGAAACTCCTGAAATACAAGCGTATGATGTTGAAGAAGTTTCAAAATATTCAGCTATTTATGCAGCTCAAAAATTGCAAACAAATGTTATTAAGTCAGACGTAGGATATTATATTGAAGAACTAAATGGTTTTCCTGGAGTGTTTGTAAAATATATAAATACTATGTTAACTAGTGAAGACATTTTAAAAATGATGAGTGGTAAAAAAAATCGCACTATTTATTTAAAAGAATGCTTGACTTTTGCTACTCCTGACGGCAAAATAAAACAATTTTTACAAACAGAAAAAGCTACAATTTATAAAGAAGCAATGGGTAATGGGAGTACATTTGATAAAATTGTGGTTTTTGACGGAGAGGATTTGCCTAAATCCATGAATACTGAAGAAAAAAATTTAAAACATTTTGAGAGCCAGTTAAAGATTTATGATGAAATGGCTAAATATTTAGAAGGAGAAAAAGAAAATGGATAATCAAAAAAAATACACGATAACAAAAGAAGGATATGAAAGATTATTAGAAGAATTACAAGAGCTTAAGCGTCAATTTGCTAATAATGAGTTGGCGATGAGTCGATCTTTTCAAAATGCTGCAGGTGATGGTGCTCATGATAATGGAGAGTTTGAATCTCTTCAGACTACTGAAAAATTGCTAGCAGGGCAAATTAATCGTTTAATTGCCAAAATTCAAAATGCAAATATTATTGAAGTTCCAGAATTAGAAGCGAACCAAGTAAATGTTAATGATAAAGTGTTATTAAAAATATCTTATGGCCCTGATGATTTTGAAATAGACACTTATACTTTAGTGGGAAGAGATGGAAATTCTACATTGAATGAGATTTCTATCAATTCTCCTATTGGAAATGCGATTTTTCAAAAAAGAATTGGCGAAATAGTCTCTTATAAAGTAAATAAAAATGTTTATCAAGTAGAAATATTGGAAAAAGTTTTAGGATTAAAAAGATGAGTCGGTTATTGACGAAAGAATTTTTTTTTAAATGTCGAATTTTACTAAGTATAAAGGAAAGCGTAAAAAATCATGCTATTATTCATATTTTTAAAAATACAGAATATCGTGTTTCTAAAACTGCTCACATGAAAGTAAGAGAAAAACTAGGCATTGGTAGAAACATCGGTTATACTGGAAAATTAAAAACGACTTTTATTTTAGAGGAAAATGCTACCTTGCAAGTTGAAGGTAAATTTTATGTATACACAGGTTCCAAAATAGTTGTTCATCCTCATGCGATTTTATGCATTGGGAACGGAAGTTTTATAAATGTTGATTCTAAAATTTACTGTAAAAAACACATTGAAATTGGAGAAAATGTTTTTATTGGAGAAGAGGTTATTATAAGAGATACAGATGAGCATACTCTATGTAAAAAGGAAAATACCAAACCTATTAAGATAGGCAATCATGTTTGGATAGGAATGAGAAGCGTTATTTTAAAAGGGGTTCATATAGGAAATAATGTAGTGATTGGTGCAGGTTCAATAGTAACCAAAAATGTTCCGGATAACTGTGTTGCTGTGGGTAATCCTGCTAAAATTATTGAAAAAGATATTACTTGGTGCTAATAAATAGTGATAATAAGATTGTGAAATATATATCATCAGAGTGCTACGTGTAGCTTAGAATTCGAAGAATTACAAAGTGAATTAAATTTTTAAAACAAGAATTTTTACAAAGAAAAAATAAACATAAAAGGAGTTTAAAAAACATAGAATGATTTAGGTGATTCTATGTTTTTTTCAGACATTCATACTAGAATTCGCTTCTTCTTTTTACTTATTTTATGTATTTCTATTATTATTGTTATTCGGGTTTTTTATATCCAAGTAATCGAATATGATAAACTTAGTGCATTAGCAGAATCCTTGTGGAGTAGGAAATTACCCATCGGAGCAGATCGAGGTGAAATCTATGATCGAAATGGCAAAGTTTTGGCTACGAATTTAACGACAACTTCTTTAATAGTTATTCCAAATCAAATAGAAAATAAAGAGGAAGTAGCTAAAGCCTTAAGTGAAATTTTAGATTCTAATTACGAAGATATACTTGCCCACGTTAGTAAAAAAACAAGTATTGAGCGAATTCATCCGGAGGGAAGACAACTTTCTTATGATATTGCTAGTCAAATTGATGAACTAGGCTTTGATGGGGTTTATTTAGTAAAAGAAAGTAAAAGATATTATCCTTATGGCAGTGTTTTATCCCATGTTTTGGGTTATGTTGGTATTGATAATCAAGGTCTTTCCGGATTAGAACTTACTTATGATGAATATTTGACGGGTAAGGATGGGGCGATTAATTATTTTTCAGATGGAAAAGGAAATCGGTTAGAATTATCGGAAGTATATGAAGAACCACAAGATGGGATGAATTTGCAACTTACAATTGATTTAGATATACAGCTTGCGGCTGAACGGGAACTTGATAATGTCATGAGTAAATACACTCCAGAGCATGCGCTTATCATGGCGATGGATCCTGATACCGGTGAAATTTTAGCTATGGCCAGTCGTCCAAATTTTGATCCGAATAACTATCAGGATTATGATACGGAAACGATAAATAGAAATTTACCTATATGGATGACATATGAGCCAGGATCAACATTTAAGATTATGACGCTTACAAGTAGTATTGAAGAAAAAACCGTTAATTTATTTGAAGATACTTATTACGATTCGGGAAGTATTCATGTAGAGGGGGCAACGATTCACTGCTGGAAAAGTGGGGGACATGGCGCACAGACATACTTGAATGTTGTTGAAAATAGTTGTAACCCTGGTTTTGTTACGTTAGGGCAAAAATTAGGTACACAAACGCTTATGAGTTATATTACAAAATTTGGGTTTGGAGAAAAAACAGGTATTGATTTAAATGGTGAGTCTAGTGGAATTTTATTTTCGATAGACAAAATGGGGCCCGTGGAACTCGCAACAACAAGTTTTGGTCAAGGAATCAGTGTGACACCAATCCAACAAGTAACAGCTGTTTCTGCTGCAATCAATGGCGGTAATCTTTATCAACCCTTTTTAGTTAAAGAAATGCTTGAACCGGAGACCAATACAGTTGTTTATTCTAAAGAGCCTAATTTACGAGCCAATGTTATTAGTGAAGAAACTTCATCATTAGTCCGGTTTGCTTTAGAAAGTGTCGTGGCAAACGGTTCCGGAAGAAATGCCTATATCGAAAATTACCGAGTTGGTGGGAAAACCGGTACAGCTCAAAAAGTTCAAGATGGACATTATATGGATGGAAATTACATTTTATCTTTTATTGGTTTTATGCCTGCTGATGATCCTGAAATTGTTGTTTATGTAGCCATTGACCATCCAATTGGCGTTGTCCAGTATGGAGGAACTGTTGCTGCTCCCATTGCAAAATCTATTTTAGAAGCAGCAATTCCAGCTTTAGATATTCAAAGTAGTACGGAGGGTATGGCGAAAGAGTATAATTGGATGGATGTAAAGTATCATCAAATTCCAGATGTGACTGGTAAATCTTTAGATGAAGCTAAAGAGATTTTAAGAGGGTATTCTTTAGAATATTCTGGAACTGGAGAAACGGTTTTGTACCAAACTCCTGAAGCAAATAGTTACGTTAAAGAAGGTGGAACAATTAAACTTTTATTAGGGTAAATGTCTAAATATTGTCAAAAATCAGAAAAAACAAAGGTTTTTTTCAAAAATATTGTATAATAAGATTAGGTAGGTGGGATTTATGTTAATTTTAGCAAAAACGGCACTTGCAATGATGCTTGGGTTTATTTTTGCCATCATTTGTGGACTCATATTTATCCCTTTTTTAAAAAAAATTAATTTTCGACAACATGTAAGTGAAACGATTGGAGAACGACATCAAAAAAAAGAGGGAACGCCAACTATGGGAGGGATTATTTTTATCTTTCCAGTTCTTATTACATTGTTTTTACTTTATTTAAGAGGAAGTATAGAAATTAATCATAATTTGATTATTGTTCTTTTGGTTTTCTTATCTTATGCGGTTTTAGGATTTATTGATGATTGGTTAAAAGTGAGATATCATAATAATCAAGGACTTAGAATATCCACAAAATTTTTATTACAAATGTTGATCGCTTTAATTTTCTTTTATATTTTTATGAAAAATGGTGGGGAACCCGTTATTGATATTACTTCTTTACATATTGCTATTCCGATGGGATGGACGTTTGGATTATTTATTTTGTTTTTATTAGTTGGAAGCAGTAACGCGGTAAATATTACGGATGGATTAGATGGTTTATGCGGAGGACTAAGTATGATTGCCTTTGTAGCTTTAGGAATTATCACTTGGAATACTACATGGATGGAAGGATATCAAGAAGTTGCTATTTTCTGCTTTGTTTTAGTTGGAGCTTTGCTCGGTTTTTTGCTCTTTAATACACATCCAGCTAGAGTATTCATGGGAGACTTGGGTAGTCTTTCTTTAGGAGCAACAATGGCAGCAATCTGTATTGTTACTCGTCATGAACTTTCTTTAGCAGTTATTGGAGGAGTGTTTGTTGTTGAAACGTTATCTAGTATGATTCAAATTATTGCCATTCGAAAATTTCATCGAAAAGTATTTAAAATGGCTCCATTACATCATCATTTTGAACAGTTAGGCTGGAAAGAAACAGATATTGTGAAAATGTTTTATGTTGTCGGACTGCTCCTTGCAATGGCAGCAATTACTTATGGTGTATGGATATGATAGTAAAAAAAAATTGCAATTACGCAATTTTTTTTGTTCTTTTAAGAGCATGATCATGAACATCTTTAATTTCTTTTCTTTTCCAAGTATCATCAAATGGTCGAGCGTAGAATAGTGTATTTAAATGATGCCAAACCATTGCACAATATTCATTTAAAACTTGTTCGGATGATTTATCTTTTGTATATCCCAGTTTTGTTTTGCTAAGAAAAGAATCATGACTTTCAGCAAACAACACGCTTCGATCCGGATTATTTGCCACATAACTACCTAAAACATTGATATATTTAGCGTATTCTTCTAAAATTTGTTGATTATTTTCAAAGAGAATTTCTCCATAGAGAAATAATCCCCATTTTTTTAAACAATAAATAATATTTGGCCAAAAGTCATACCCTTCACTAGGAAGTCCAATTGACTTTGCAGCATCAAATCTTAGTCCCATTACACCTGTGTCAATTAATTCGTTTAAAAAATTTGTAATTATTTTTTGCATTTCTGGATGATAAACATTTAATCCTGGAAGTCCCATACAATTTGTTGTTACATCTTTTCTGTCATCCCAATTGGAAACATTTATTTTTTCTTTCCAATACTCAGGATGAGATAGTAGGATTGGATTTACGTTTGGATGGGGTTTTAATGGATCTTCTAAAGAAGCTCCAGTATGGTTTAATACTGTATCCACATGAACATCTAATTGATATTGATGAGCTAACTCGCAAATGGAAATCAAATCTTCTTTAGAAATATAAATATTTCCAATTTTAAAATCCGTAATTTGATAAGACATCCACCATTCTTTATAGCCATCTTCTTTTACAGGCTGAACTGGTCCAATTAAACAAGCATCAAAACCTTGTTCTTTTATTACTGGAATATTTTCTTTAATGGCATCTGCATTCCAGTTTTGCAAATGTAAAATTCTCACTTCTATCACTCCTAATCTAAATGTAGCAGAATTAAGAGAAAATCACAAGTTTTTTTACACCGTATTATAAATTTAAACTATTTTTATCTAATAAAAATTCCTGTAAACCGATAACTAAAATTCCTTCTTCCGTATACCATTTTTTAATATTATCTTTTACAACAATGATTTTTTTAAAATTATCTTGAATATTTTAATAAAGATTTTTCTTCTTGAAGTGTTTTTTCTCTAGTATCTAAATTTAATGCAACTTGAATGTAAAAACGTTTATCTGATTGATTACAAACAAAATCTACCTCTAACTGTTTTCTAGTATCACCATTTCTTACTAAAACAACTCCAACATCCACATTGTATCCACGAGTTAGTAGCTCATTATAAATAATATTTTCCATTATATGATTTTCTTCCATTTGTCTAAAGTTTATGCTAGCGTTTTTAAGTCCGATATCTGAAAAATAATATTTAGAAGGTGTTGAAATGTATTTTTTTCCTTTAACATCATATCTTTTTGCTTTCTCAATAATGAAAGCATCTAATAAGTAATTTAAATACGTATTAATGGTGTTTACTGAGACATCTTTTATTCTATGACTTGTGAAAGTGTCAGCAATTTTCTTGGGATTTGTTAAAGAACCTACAGAAGAGGATAGTAAGTTCACTAACGTGTCTAAGACATCTACTCGTAATATATTGTTTCTTTAAAGTTGTATTAAATAAGGAAATTAAGTAATTTCTTTTTTGTTCATCTGTTTTTTGATCTAAAATTAAAGGGAGACCTCCAAACGTTATATAAGAATTCCAAGCTTCTTCTTTTGAACCATTAAATGCTTCTAGGAATTCACTAAATGTTAAAGGATAAATACGAATTTCATCTCCTCGACCCCGTACAATATCACTTGATAAAAACTTTGAATTACTACCAGTTACATAGGCATCTACATTTTTAATATGTAAAAACCCATTTAATACAGATTCAAAATCATCTACTTTTTGAATTTCGTCTAAAAGAACGTAGTACATTTTTTCATCTTTGATTTGATTTCGTATATAAGTGTCTATGTAATCTAGATTTAAAAAATCTTTGTTCATTCGTAAATCTAAATCGATTTTAATAATATGATCTTCTTTGATACCGGTTGATAGTAAATAGTTTTTAAATAAAGGATCTAGTAAATAAGATTTTCCACATCTTCTAATTCCTGTAACAATTTTAATTAGATTATTTTCTTTTCTTTGAATTAATTTATTTAAATATCGTGTTCTTTTTATTTCTTTCATAATGTCCTCCATTGAAAATTTTTGCCGTTTACGGCATTTTTTTTCAATGAGGATTTCGTGAAATTCCTAAAATCATGCCAATACTAATCATACTTGTAAGCAAACTTGATCCTCCATAACTAAAGAAGGGAAGAGTGACACCGGTTACCGGGATGAGCCCGATAACAACTGCTAGATTTAGAGTTGCTTGAATAAGTATTCCAATAGCTAAGCCAAAACTTAAGAATTTTGCAAATAAATCGCTGCTTTTTAAAGAAATTTTAATGGAACGATAGAAGATAAAGAAAAAGAAAGAAACAACGATTAAAACTCCTAGAAAGCCAAATTCTTCACTAATGATGGAAAAGATAAAATCGGTTTGAGGTTCTGGTAAGTAAAAGTGCTTTTGGTGAGAATTTAAAAAGCCTTGTCCTAGTAACCCACCTGGTCCAATCGCATATAAGCTCTGAATGATTTGGAATCCACTTCCTAACGGATCGCTCCAAGGATTTAAAAAGGAAACAATTCTTGCCATTCTGTATGGCGCAACAAGAATTAAGCCAACAATTCCTAAAAGGCCTAGAAGACCAATTTTGACAAAAAAGGAAATTTTTACACCACTAATAAAAATTAAACTAAGCAAAGTTAAAACAATAACCATGGCTGTACCAAAGTCTGGTTCTAACATAATTAGTCCAAAAAAGAGAAAAATGATTCCTAAAATTGGAAGAACTCCTTTTTTGACACTTTTTAAATCTTTTTGATTATTACTTAAATATTTTGAAACAAAAATAATTAATCCAATTTTTGCAAATTCTGAAGGTTGAATACCTAAGCCTCCAATGCCAAACCAACTTCTAGAGCCATTACGAACTGTTCCTATTCCTGGAATTAGAACTAGAATGAGAAGAATAAAACAAATTCCTAAGATTTTGTTGGCGTTCTTTTTCCAAAATGAATGGGGAATTTTACTAATGAAAAGACAAAGGAAAATACTAATGAAAAAAAATAGAGATTGACTTTTTACAAATTTTAATGAGTCTTGGAATTTGTACTCAGCCCATATTGAACTGGCTGAATAAATCATAATAATTCCAAAAATACTTATGATTATTACTGTGGCAAAAAGAAGATAATCTATTTTTCCTTTTTTCATTTTGGTTCACCAATAAAGTATATGAATAGGTTTGTAAAATTAGGCCTCTTTACATTTTCTTTTAATTGTTCTATAAAATTTATTTAAAAATATAGTATAATAAAGAAAACAAGAAGACAAAGGAAGCGTGATGGGATGAGAATAGTTGTAACTGCTGGTGGAACCATGGGTCATATTAATCCAGCTTTAGCCATTATTGAAGAATTTAAGAAAAAAGAAAATAATTTAGAGGTTTTATATATTGGAACGCATAATCGTATGGAAAAAGATGTAATTCCAAAGAAAAATATTCGGTATGAAAGTATTGAGATTTATGGATTTACGAAAAATATTCTTAATGATTTAAAAGATTTAGTTTTAATTTCTAAAGCAGTTAAAAGATGCAAAGAAATTTTTAAAGAATTTCGTCCGGATGTTGTTATTGGTGTTGGGGGATATGTTACTTATCCGGTTTTGAAAGCTGCACATCAGATGCATATTAAAACATTTATTCATGAACAAAATAGTATTCCTGGGAAAGCAAATAAAATGATTGCTAAGTATGCGGATGTTATTGGACTTACTTTTTTAGAAAGCAAAAAGTATTTAAAAACAAAAGGGAAAATTGTTTATACTGGGCATCCTTGTGGAGCTTGGGCAGTAGATATACCTAAAAAAGACAAAGAAAGTTTAGGCTTTACGAAAGGAAAAAAATTAGTAACAATTGTTGCTGGATCTTTAGGTAGTGGTTCGTTAAATCAGAAAATGAAGGAATATTTAAAAAGTATTTCTAAGAAAAATTATGAGGTTTGTTATATTACGGGAAAAAGTCATTATGAAGATTTTATCAAGGAAAAATATGCTCCTAATGTGAAAGTGTTTTCATATATGGAGGATCTTCCTGGTTTGCTTAAAGTAAGCGATTTGGTAGTATCACGAGCAGGTGCGGGAAGTTTAAGTGAAATTTTAGCGTTGGAAATTCCTTCCATTATTATTCCAAGTCCTAATGTGGCAAATAATCATCAATATTTTAATGCTAAAGAATTGGCTCAAAAAAATTGTATTTGTTTACTTGAAGAAAAAGATGTTACAAAAGAGAAAATTTTAACTGTTGTTGATCAGATGCTTACAGATACAACTAAAAGACTTAGAATGATTCACGCTATGCATAGTTTGGATACGAAGAATAGTGCTGAAGTAATTTATCAAGAAATCAAGGAACTTATATCATGAAAGAAGAGTTAAAAAAATTTGGCATTCTAGAAGAAAATGTATCGTTAGAAACGCTGAATACTTATCGGATTAAAACTTATTCCAAGCATTTACTTCATCCGCGTGATGAAGAAGATGTCTTACGTTTTTTACAATATGCTAAAGAAAAGAAACTTGATTTTTTCATTTTAGGAAATGGATCAAATGTTATTTTAGATGATACTACCTATAATGGAGTAATTTTAAAACTTGATCAATTAAAAAAAATTGAGTATCAAGGACAGGAAGTAACAGTTGGCGCTGGGGTTATGATTAACTTTTTAGCGCGTGACATTATTGAGAATGGATTAAGTGGATTAGAATGGGCAAGTGGTATTCCTGGAACGATAGGAGGCTCTATATACGGGAATGCAGAAGCTTATAAAGTATCTACTTTTGAATATTTAAAAAGTGTACGTTTTATAACACCAGATGGTGAAATAAAAACTTCTGTTAAAGAAGACATTTTTCATGCTTATCGAACAAGTTTTTTTAAAGAAAATCCTGGTTATGTTATTTTAGAAGCTACTTTTGTTTTTTCTCGAGGTGAAAAAGAAAAATCTTTGTTAATTATCAAAGATCGGTTACAAAGAAGGCTAGCTTCACAGCCTTTAGAGTATCCAAGTGCTGGCAGTGTATTTAGAAATCCATCTCCAGAAATGCCTAGTGGGAAACTTATTGATGATTTAGGATTAAAAGGAAAAAGAGTAGGAGATGCCATGATAAGTGTCAAGCATGCGAATTTTATTATTAATTTAGGAAATGCAACTGGAAAAGATATTCGAAGTTTGATACAATTAATACATGATGAGGTAGAAAGGGTATATCATATTGACCTTATCTTAGAACAAGAAATAAAGAAATGGTGAGGCATATGAAGAAGAAAGTGATAAAAAGACGGATTAAATGGAAAGTAATTCTTAAAATATTCTTTCTTCTTTTTTGTGTGGCTCTTATTTTTCTTTATCTTTTTTTTGTTAAAACAAGAAGAATAGTAATTATAGGAAATAGTAGAGTAAGTGATTATGAAATTATAACAACTTCTGGCTTTAAAAATTATCCTTATTTATTTCGGATTAGTACAAAAGAGATTACATCTCGAATTTTAACGATTGAAGAAATTCATAAAGTAGAAATTCATAAAAGTTTGTTTGGAACATTAACTATTGAAGTGGAAGAAGCAAAGCCTTTATTTTTTAATCGAAATACAAATAAATTGGTTTTAAGTGACCAAAAAGAAATCTCTTCTACAGATTTAGAGGGAGTGCCAACTCTTATTAATTATGTTCCGGATACGCTTTATAAACGTCTTATCGAAACTTTATCTAGTATTGACTCAAATGTTATCTCTTTAATAAGTGAAATTGAGTATCAACCATGGCAAAGTAATAATGTTATGATTGATGAAACTAGATTTTTTCTTCGCATGACTGATGGAAATAGTGTCTATGTCAATTTAATTAATATGTCAAAATTAAATACCTATATCGAAATTTATGCTTCTTTAGAAGGGAAACAAGGTACACTTTATTTAGATTCTTCAAGCGATAAAATCTCATTTAGTTTATATTCTTAATGTAAGTAATCACCTTAAATTTAAAAATAAGTAAGTTCGTCAAATTATAAAATTTTTATATAGGATAAATTTATTATACATATTATCTATAGTTTTAAAAAAAATATTAAACAAAAATCATGATTAAAAATATCATGATTTTTTCAAAAATTTTTCTTTTGTAATAGGCAAAGATTCAGGCCTTTAATTGGTATTATTCAAATCTCACAGCAAGCTAGTGCCTCTTCAGAAGTTGACATGCGAATTTCTCCATTTTCTTGTACTAATATGACTAATGGTAATCCTATAAAGGAAACCTTATCATTAGTTAAATATGGTTCATAAACTCTATATTCTTTCCAGTTTCCGATATATCTTGCGCCTTCATAACCCTGTTTAATAGCAAATTCGTTTACAGTCTGTTGATAAATATCAGTTGAATTTTTTTCTTCGTTCATATTCTCCTCCTCTTTATAAATGCTTTTGCCTAAGAATATATTATCGCAAATTTAAAAAAAATTCTTTTAATTTAACATAACACATTTAAAATTTGTATAAAAAAGAACGGTTAAGTATATCCTAATTAAATTTAGTTCCACTTAAATTAAGATTGATGAGGTATATAAATAGCAAAAGGAAAACAAGTAAATTTTTATAAGATTTTTAGAAGAGTAGCAATTTAGGACTAGAAGTGTATATATCTTTTTGATATAATTTCTTTAGAATATAGTTTGAGAAGAGTATTGGAGTAAAGTAGTATGAGTCAAAAAGTTGAAAAAGAAAACAATGTAGAAGAAAAAGAAGAAATGCCTAATTGGAAAAATCGAACTTATTTTAAATTATGGATTGGTATGCTTAGCATAAGTGTCGTTTTACTTTTATTTGTTTTTTTTGCTATTTTTTGTTTACGAAGTAAAAAAGATGTTTATATTGAACTTGGAACAGAAGAGATTTTATTAAGTGATTTTTTCTATAATGGAAGAACTAATCAATTTGATAGTTTTGTCACGGATATCAGTACAATTGATTTATCGAAAGTTGGGGATTATGTTGTTGAAATTAAAGATTTAGGAATTACGAAAAAAGTAAATCTTCATATTGTAGATACAACTCCACCTAATGTTGTTTTTAAAGATGTTTATGCTTATATAAATTATACTTTTTCGGCTGAGGATTTTATTGAGTCAAAAAGTGATTTATCTGAAATTACTGTTAATGCTTTATCGATTCCAGAAATTACTGGTTTTGGGGATTATCCGGTTATCATTGAAGTAAAGGATGCGTATGGGAATGTTACTAGTGAAGAAAGAATTCTTCATATAGGTGTAATCAAAACTTCTTTTACTTTAGAATTAGGTAGTAAACTTACCAAAGAAGATTTGGTTTATGATGCAAAAGATATTAATTCCATTAAAGATGAAGATATCGCTAGGATTAATTCAAGTGGAATTGGAGAATATGAAATTGAAGCAATAGTGAATGAACAAACTTTTACTTCTAAAATTGTTGTTCAAGATACATTGCCTCCTAATTTGGTTTTAAAAGAAGTGACAATTTTTGATGATGTTGAAAGTGTTTCTAAAGAAGACTTTATTGTCTCTGTTTCTGATGCTTCCGAATTTACAACTACACTTAAAACAGAGATTACTTATAAAACTGTTGGTGAGCAAGAAATTGTAATTGAAGCGAGTGATGTTCACGGTAACACAACCGAACAAAAAACGCTTTTAAAAATCATTCATGATACTGAAGCACCTTTATTCTATGGATTATCTGATGTGACTGTAGCAAAATATTCTTCTTTTGATTATAACCGGGGTGTTACTGCTAAGGATAATAAAGATGGAGTCGTTTCTTTTACGGTTGATTCAAGTAGAGTTTCTTTAAATCAAGCTGGTACTTATTATGCAACCTATATTGCAACCGATAAAGCAGGAAATCAAAAGAAGGCTTCAAGAAAGATTACTGTTAAACATGATGCGACAGATACCGCTAATAAAGTGAAACAGTTTGCTAGTAAAGCAGGTAGTAGTGTGCCAGAAATTAATAATTATGTCAAAACAAGTATTTATTATTCTGATAGTTGGGGAGATGATGATCCTGTTTGGTATGGCTTAACAAACTATCGTGGAAATTGTTATGTACATGCTAAGGTTATGGAAGCTGTTTTAAAGGAAAAAGGGTATGAAACACTTCTTATTTGGACAACGGATAGATCACACTACTGGAATATGGTTAAAGTAAATGGTAAATGGTATCATACAGATGCCACCCCAGGATCTAAACAAGAAGGTATTATTTTAGCAAACGACGAAAAAAGATATGAAATGCTTCAATATCAATCTCATCCACGAGATTGGGATAGGTCTTTATGGCCGGAGGCAAACTCATGATGAATGTTTTGCTTTTTCTTGGTAGTGTACTTGCTATTTTCTTAACAGATATTCCCAGTTTTCTTTACTTACTTTTTTCTTTTTTCTATTCCTATATGATTGGCAATATTTTAAAGAAAAGAAAGAAAAAAAGTCTTTTGTTTTTAGGAATAAGTATTCCTTTACTCGTTTTAATTTTCGTAAAAATCTCTTTAAGTTATCCTGATTTTTTCTCTTTTATTTCTTTCTTTGGTATTTCTTATTTTACTTTAGAAATTCTTTCTTATTTGATTGATATCTACCGCGGAAAAATTAAAGAGAGCGATTTGTGGACCTATGCGTTGTATCTTTTTTACTATCCGTGTTTGATTTTAGGTCCGATAAACAGATATGAAGATTTTAAAAAAGAAATGTTAAAAAAGAAACGAATAAAAGGAAATCATGTTTCACAAGGTTTATTTCGGATTTTCATTGGGGCCTGTAAAAAACTTATAATCGCAGGTCGTGTTTCTATTTTAATTTCTTCCATTACAACAAACGATTTAAATGGATTGTATGTTTTGCTTGCCTGTTTTCTATATTCTATATTGTTATATGCCGATTTTAGTGGTGGCATCGATATGGTTATAGGTTTTTCTAAAATTTTTGATATCGATTTACCGGAGAATTTTGATACACCGTATTTTTCTAAAAGTGTTAAAGAATTTTGGCGGCGTTGGCATATGACTTTAAGTAATTGGTTAAAAGATTATGTATATATTTCTTTAGGTGGAAACCGAGTTTCTAAATGGCGTGTGAAGTTTAATGTTTTGCTTACTTTTTTGGCTTCAGGATTTTGGCATGGCGCGCATTATTTGGTATGGGGTCTCGTTCATGGGCTTTTAGTTATTTTTTCAAAACCTTTAAAACATAAATGGTTAAGCATTTTTATTACATTTTGTCTTGTTTCTTTAACTTGGATTTTCTATGTATATCCAAATACGATGGTAGCATTTAAAAAATTTGGAAGTATTTTTACGAATGGATTTACTATAGATTTTATGAATTTAGGGCTAGATATGGGTAATTATCTTGTTTTACTTTTAAGTGTTTTGCTTTTATGGATCTATGATGTGAAACAGAAAAGAATTTATACTTTGTTTGAAAAATGTTCTTTAGAAAGTAAAATTTTTATTTTAGGAATGCTAGGTATATGTGTTTTATTATTAGGAATATATGGAATTGGTTTTGAAGTCAACGATTTTATATATAGTAAGTTTTGAGGTGAAAAATGAAAGTTGTGCGTGTTAGTCTTATCCTTCTTTTCCTTTTAGGCGTTTTTTGGTTTTTAAATCTTTTGGTTAGTCCTAAATATATAGAGAGTTTAGTTGAAGGCAGTATGATTAGTGAATATTATGATTCACCAAAAAATCATGAAGTTCTTTTTATTGGAGATTGTGAGGTGTATGCAAATTTTTCACCGATGGTCTTCTATGAAGAAGAGGGTATTTCTTCTTATATAAGGGGAAGCAGTCAACAATTAATTTGGCAATCCTATGGTATTTTAAAAGAAACGTTAAAATACGAAATACCAAAAGTGGTTATTTTTAACGTGAATGCTATGCGTTATAGTAAACCGGTTTCTGAAGCGTATAACCGGTTAACAATTGATAAAATGAAGTGGAGTAAAGAAAAGGTTGAAATGATTTTTTCTTCGATGACTGAGGAAGAAAGTTTTTTATCTTATGTCTTTCCGATTTTACGGTATCATTCAAGAATATTTGAACTTTCTGAAGAAGATTTTACTTATTTGTTTCAAAGACGGCAAAATACCTTTAATGGTTTTTTGATCAATCAAAATATAAAAGGTGTAGAAAGTTTACCGACAAAAAGGCCTTTAACTGAGACAAGATTTGCCGATATTACTTATGAGTATTTAGATAAAATTCGTGAGCTTTGTGAAGAAAATAATATCCAGCTTGTGCTAATTAAAGCACCGAGTTTATATCCTTATTGGTATACCGAGTATGACGAACAAATTAAAGAATATGCGTCAAAATACGGTTTGGATTACTATAATTTTTTGGAAAATATTTTAGAGATTGGTCTAGATTATCATGTAGATACTTATGATGGTGGATTGCATTTGAATTTACATGGCGCGACAAAACTCTCAAAATATTTTGCTCCAATTTTAAAAGAAAAATATTCTTTGACCGATTACCGTGATCATGAAGAAATAAATGCCTATTATCAAAAAGAATTAGAAAAATATTATAGAGAGATTGGACGTGGAGTGTAGTATGAAAAAAGTTTTTATTTTAGGAATAATTTGTTTATTCTTTTTAGTGGGGTGTGGACAAGAAACAATTCAAACTGAAGAAAAGTATTCTTTTTCTTATAATAATATGGAGTTTGTTTTAGGTGATGTTTTCACGCGAGAAAAATTTGGAACAGAAATAGAGTATTCTGAAGTCGCTAGTTGTGCATTTGAAGGGTTAGATAAGACATTTAAATATGAACATTATGAAATTACAACTTATCCTGATGGAGAGGATGATCGTATTTATTCCATTTATTTACTAGATGATACAGTACCGACTAAAGAAGGGGTAAAAATAACGGATGATGTATCAAAAATGACAGAAATATATGGAAATGATTATACCCAACAAGGAGAAAGTTATCTTTATTCTAAAAATAATACAACTATTCAGTTTTATACTTCAAATGGTGTTATTATTGGAATTGAATATAGTATAGTAATGGATAATTAGTAATAAATTTCTAGATATTTGAAAAAAGTAGGGCAACGCCTACTTTTTTATTGGTCTAAATTTTTCATGAATTTTAAAATATCTTGATCTTCCATATTTAAAATTTTGATTATTTTTTTTATGGTTTCCAATTTAGTTTTATTGGGATTATTTTCTATTCTTTGGAGGTTTCGCCAACTGATATTACATTTTTCAGCTAATTTTTCTAATGTAAGGCCTCTTTTTAAACGATATTCTTTTAGCATAATCCCACCTCATGACAATTATGTCATTGTTCCTAAAAAAAGTGTATGACACATATGTCTAAAACTTTTTGCGCTTTTATAGTTTATTTGATATAATGTTTATGACAAATATGTCATGATAGAAAGGCCGGCTGACTATGAAAAAGATTAGTAAATTAAAAGTAGGAATATTGATATTGTTATTATTAAGCGTTGTATGTATAGGAATAAGTTATGCATGGTGGAAAATAACATTGTCACAAACAGGAGAAAATAAATTAGTAAGTACATGTTTACGTATAGAACTTGTTGATGAGTCAAGTGAGATAAAAATGGAAAATGCATTTCCAATTGTAGATGAAGAAGGAATGAAGACAACGCCATATACATTCACAATAAGAAATACATGTGATACTTTTATCGATTATGAAGTATCATTAGGAATGCTAGATACAACCACATTAAAAAGTGAGTATGTAGCAGCAGTATTAGATTATAA